>JANWZN010000006.1 GCA_025054575.1 Geminicoccaceae bacterium
TCGGTCAGCATTGGGAGGGGTGTCAATGATCTTGTCCAACAGAATCGCCGGGGAGGCAAAGCAAATCGTTCCTTTTGCCCTCACAAGCCAAATCGAAGAAGTGGAGACCGAGGAAGAGGAGCTCGAAGCCGAGCTCGAGCGGGTGCGACGAACGGGCGAGATCGAGCGCGCCGCGCTCGAGCGCGAGAACCAGGAGCTGCGCGGCATCGCCGCCGCCTCGATCGGCGAGTTGCAGACCCTGGGCGAGCAGCTCTTGCGCGTGCTGGCCGACCACCAGTCGCTCCTGCAGATGCTGGAGCAGGTGCGCGCGGCCCGCGAGCTCGCCGAGAAGGAGCTCGCCGCCGCCCGCCGCGACGCCGAACTCTACGCCGCGGAGGCGGCCAGCCTGCGGGCCCGGCTCGGGGCGAGCGAGCAGCCCGCCGCCGGGCCCTCGCCCGCGCTCGAGCTCGCGCGGCTCGAGGCGCGCGGCGAGAGCGAGCCGGCGGGACGGCCGAACGCGGCCGCGCTCGAGGCGCAATTGGCGGCGCTGCGGGCGGTGACGGCACCGGACGGTGCGATCGTGACGGTGATCGAAGGCACCGCCTTCCAGTTCAATTCCGAGCAGTTCACGGACGCGGCCAACGGCTCGCTCCTGCGCGTGGCGCGTCTGATCGAGCTCGCCGGACCCAAGCGGGTGCGGTTCGTCGGCCACACCGACGCGCAGGGCGAGGAGGCGGCCAACCGCCGGCTGAGCCAGCGCCGGGCGCAGGCCGTGCGCGACTGGCTCGTGCGCAATCGCGGCCTCGATCCGGGCAAGACGGTGGTCGAAGGCCGCGGCAAGGACCAGCCGATCGCGAGCAACGACACGCCCGAAGGGCGGCGCGCCAATCGCCGCGTGGAAGTGATCCTCGAGCGCTGAGGCGGCCGCGCCGGCACGAGCTGCGGGGTTGCGAGCCGGTCGCCGTTGCGGCAGTGCTGCCCCGCCGCCGCTTCCGGGATCCGATCCATGATCGAAGGCGAGCTCGCCTCGCAGCTCACCGCACTCGGCCAAGTCGTGCTGATCGACATCGTGCTGGCGGGCGACAACGCGGTCGTCGTCGGCACGGCCGCGGCCGGCCTGCCGCCCGCCCAGCAGCGGCAGGTCATCTTCCTGGGTGCGAGCCTGGCGCTGTTGATGCGGGTCGCCTTCGCGCTTATCGCCACCCAGCTGCTCGCGATCATCGGCCTGTTGCTCGCGGGCGGGATCCTGTTGCTCTGGGTGGCCTGGAAGATGTGGCGCGAACTGCAGGCGCAAAAGGCCGCCGAGCGCCACGAGATCCCGCAAGTGGTACCGGGCGCGCACGCCACCGCGCCCGGGCAGAAGACCTTCGCCTCCGCGGTCACCCAGGTAGCGATCGCCGACGTCTCGATGTCGCTCGACAACGTGCTGGCGGTCGCCGGGGCGGCCCGCGAGCACCCTTACATCATGGCTTTCGGCCTGTTGCTCTCGATCGCGCTCATGGCGGTGGCGGCCGGCTGGATCGCCCGGCTCATCGACCGCCATCGCTGGATCGCCTTCGTGGGCCTCGTGATCATCCTCTGGGTCGCGATCAAGATGATCTGGGAAGGCGGCCACGAGGTCTGGGTGGCGGTCAACGGCCTATGAGGCCGCCCGACCTCAGCCCGACGCCCCGGCCGCGGCCTCCTCGGCCATCGCCCGAGCGCGCTTGACGAGCCGGACGAGCTCGACCCGGCAGCTCTCCGCGTCGTGGACCGGCTTGTCGAACCACAGCCGGCCGCTTTCGCCCTCGCGCACGAGATCGGCACCCTCCGGATCGACGCCGGCGAGCTTCCAGCCCCCGCCGGTGCGGCCCAAGAGCCGCTCGGCGTAGAGCTGGACCGCGTCGGCGTGATCGTCGTTCATGTGCTGGACGATCTCGGCCTCGGCCTCGGCGAGTGCCGCGGCCGGGCGCGCGTCGTAGAGGAAGCGGGCGGCCTCGAGCCAGTGGATGCGGCCGAAGCCCGCCACCAGATGCGCCCGCTCGACCTCGACCTTGAAGAGGTGGAAGTCTTTGAAGCCGAGATAGAGCTCGGCATCGGGATGGCGCGCGACGTAGCGCCGGGCGCGGCGCGTGTCGCCGTCGATGCACACCGCGCGGCCCTGCACGCTCGCCCGCGCGCCCGTGAGCGGCACGGCGAGCCCCAAGGTGCCGTCGAAGAGCAGCGAGACGCGCGGGTCGCGGCGGATGTTGCGGGTGTGATCGGCGAGATCGGAGATCAAGAGGATCGGCTGGGCGTCGTGGTCGACTGCGACCATGGCGAGCGAGACGTAGGGCTCGCCCGTCTCGGCCAACAGGGTGCCGAGCGCGGCGCGCGGCTGCTCGCGCAACAGCCGGCGGATCGTGCGGCCCGGATCCTCGGTCTGGTTCGGATTCTCCATAGGATTCCTCCGCACGCGGACCCGCCATGGGCGGGCGCGGGTTGTTCGTACGGGAGCCGCCGTCTATCCACGCGCCGGCCCCGCACGGAGAGCAAGGTGGTTGCGATGTCCTCCCCGGTCGAGCGCGGCGATCCGGCGCACGAGGTGGTCTGGGCGGCGCCGGCGCCGGCACTCGACGAACCGGTCCCGCTCGCCGAGGGCATCCTCTGGCTGCGCCTGGCCCTGCCGTTCAAGCTCGACCACATCAATCTCTGGCTGCTCGACGACGGTCCGTCCTGGACGCTCGTGGATACGGGCTACGGCGACGCGCGGACCACTGCCGTCTGGGACGCGCTCCTGGCGGGCGGGCGGCTTTCGGGCAAGCCCTTGGGGCGCATCCTCGCGACCCACTTCCACCCGGATCATCTGGGGCAAGCGGGCCGCCTCTGCCGCGCCTTCGATCTGCCTCTGCTCATGAGCCGCAGCGAGTGGCTCACCGGGCGGATGCTGCAGCTCGACACGAGCGAGGAGTTCGTGGCGGCCGGGCTCGCCCAGGACCGCCGCGCCGGGCTCGATCCCGATCTCGTCGCGCGCCGGCGCGATCGCGGCAACGCCTACCGGCCGGGGGTCACCCCCGTCCCGGCCTCGATCGAGATCCTGGAAGCGGGCGACGAGCTCGCCGCCGGCGGCAGCCGCTGGAAGGTGATGATCGGGCGCGGTCACTCGCCCGAGATGGTCACCCTCTATTCGGCCGAGCGGCGGATCCTGATCGGCGCCGACCAGCTCCTGCCGCGGATCACCCCGGTCGTCGGCCTCTGGCCGACCTCGCCCGAGCGCGACCCGCTCGGCAGCTTCGTGCGCAGCATCGAGCAGTACGAAGCCCTGCCCGAGGACGTGCTCGTGCTGCCTTCGCACGAGCGGCCCTATCGCGGCCTCCGCCCGCGCCTTGCGCAATTGCGCGCGCATCACCGCGCCCGGCTCGAGGAGACGCTGGCCCTCTGCCACGCCCCGGTCACCGCCGCGGAGGTCATGGCCGGGCTGTTCACGAGGGAGCTCGATCTGCACCAGATCGGCTTCGCGCTCGCCGAGACGCTCGCGCATCTGGTCGCCCTCGAGCGGCAGGGCCGGGTCGTGCGCCGGCGCGAGGCGAGCGGGGTCGAGCGCTGGCAGGCGGTGGCGGGCTGAGCCGCGCCAGCGCGCAGGGCCTTTGCGCGCGATCGCGCTTTCCGAGCGGGTCGAGCGCGGGCGCGAGGGTGCGAAGAGCGCGCGCTCAGCCTTCGATGGCGATGGCGATCCGCCGGTTCTGGCGACCTTTCTTCTCGATCTTGGTGATGCGCACGCGGCCGATCTCGCCGGTGCGCGCCACGTGCGTGCCGCCGCAGGCCTGCAGATCCACACCCTCGATCTCGACCAGGCGGATGCGGCCCGCTCCGCGCGGCGGCCGCACCCACATGGTCTTGACGAGCTCGGGGCGGGCATCGAGCTGGGCCTCCTCGATCCATTGCGCGCGCACCGGCAGATCGGCCGCCACCCAGGCCGCGAGCTTTGCCTCGATCGCCTCGCGGTCGAGGCTGGGCTCGGGCAGGTCGAAATCGAGCCGCCCCTCGAGCTCGCCCACGGCACCGCCCGTGACCGGGGCCGCGACCGCAGCGGAGAGCAGGTGCAAGGCGGTGTGCGCGCGCATCAGCCGATAGCGCCGTTCGCCGTCGATCCGGGCGCTCACGCGCGTGCCGGGCGGCGGCAGCGGGGCGTCGGCGGCCGGGAGGTGGAGGATCGCCTCCCCCTCCCCTTTGCGCGTGTCGAGGATCGCGATCTCGGCGCCGTGGGCGGCCACGAGCACGCCGCGATCGCCCGGCTGGCCGCCGCCCGTGGGGTAGAAGACGGTGCGGTCGAGCACGATCCCCTCGGGCCCGGCCGTGAGCACGAGGGCCTCGCAGGTCCGGGCATAGGCATCGCTGCGGAACAGGGGCTCGGTCACCGGGGCACGCCTCCGTAGCTGGGCCGTGGCGCTGTTTACAGGGTGGCCGCCGCGGGTCTACCCCTGCCGCCAGGCGGGGAACGGCTCGTAGGCTGTGGGAGGATCGACGCGCGCCCATGAATGGACGCCAGGACGTGCTCGTGCGCTTTGCGGGCGTGGAGAAGACCTACGACGGCGAGACGCTGGTCGTGCAGCGGCTCGACCTCGACATCGCCCGCGGCGAGTTCTTGACGCTCTTGGGCCCGTCGGGCTCGGGCAAGACCACCACGCTCATGATGCTCGCGGGCTTCGAGGCGCCCACGAGCGGCGAGATCCTGCTCGAGGGCCGGCCGATCAGCAAATTGCCGCCCTGGAAGCGCGAGATCGGGATGGTCTTCCAGAACTACGCGCTCTTCCCGCACATGACGGTGGCCGAGAACGTGGCCTTCCCGTTGGGCGTGCGCAAGCTGCCCAAGGCCGAGATCGCGCAGAAGGTCGAGCGCGCGCTCGCCATGGTCCGGCTCGAGGGCTTCGCCAACCGCCGCCCGGCGCAGCTCTCGGGCGGCCAGCAGCAGCGGGTGGCGCTCGCCCGCGCGCTCGTCTTCGAGCCCAAGCTCGTGCTCATGGACGAGCCGCTGGGCGCGCTCGACAAGCAGCTGCGCGAGAGCATGCAGTACGAGATCAAGCATCTGCACGAGCGGCTCGGCGTCACCGTGGTCTACGTCACCCACGATCAGGGCGAGGCCTTGACGATGTCGGATCGGGTGGCGGTGTTCGACCACGGCCGGATCCAGCAGCTCGCCACCCCGGCCGAGCTCTACGAGCGGCCGAAGAACGCCTTCGTCGCCCGCTTCATCGGCGAGAACAACCGGCTTTCGGGCACGGTCAAGGAGCGGATCGGCGAGCGCTGCCTGGTCGAGGTCGACGGTGCGCTGGTCAAGGCCACCGCGGGCAACGTGGGTGGCGCCGGTTGCCGGACGACGCTCTCGCTGCGGCCGGAGCGGGTCGCGATCAACAGCATGATCGAGATGGACAACAGCTTCGAGGGCCGGGTCGAGGAGCTGATCTATCACGGCGATCACATCCGCACCCGGTTGGCCCTCCTGGGCCACGACGATTTCATCGTGAAGCTGCCGAACCGGCCGGGCCAGATCCGGCTCGAGCCGGGCCAGCGGGTGAAGGTCTCTTGGCTCGCGGCCGACTGCCGCGCGCTCGATGCCGAGTGAGGCGGTACGCGACTTGCGAAGATCCTCCCGCAGAAGCGGTCGCGTCGTGAACGGGCGCGATCGGGCGGTGGATGGAGCGGGCCCATGAGCCTCGAGGTGGTGGCGGCGGGCATCGAGGGTGTGCGGCTGATGCTCGATTGGGCAGCCGCCGAGGGTTGGAACCCCGGCCTCGAGGATGCCGAACCCTTTTACGCCACCGACCCGGACGGGTTCCTGCTCGCTCGGCTCGACGGCGTTCCCGTGGGCTCGATCTCGGTCGTGCGCTATCCGGGCGACTTCGCCTTTCTGGGCTTCTACATCGTCCGCCCCGAGCATCGCGGCCGCGGCTTCGGGATGGCCCTCTGGCGCACCGGCATGGAGCGGCTCGCCGGCTGCAACATCGGCCTCGACGGGGTGGTGGCGCAGCAGGCCAATTACCGCAAATCGGGCTTCGCGCTCGCCCATCGCAACGTCCGGTTCGGCGGGGTCCCGAGGGCCGCCCCGCTCGACGATCCGCGCGTGGTACCGCTCGAGCGCGTGCCGCTTCCCGAGCTGCTGGCCTACGATCGCAGCTGCTTCGGCTTCGAGCGGCGGCCCTTCCTCGAGCGCTGGATCGCCCGGCCGCGGATCGCCCTCGGCTTCCTCGAGCGCGGCCGGCTCCTGGGTTACGGGGTGATCCGCGCTTGCCGGCAGGGCTTCAAGATCGGCCCCTTGTTCGCCGACCGGGCCGATGCCGCCGAAGCGCTCTTTCTGGCGCTGGCGGCGCAGGCGGGCGGGCAGCCGGTCTTCCTCGACCCGCCCGAGCCCAATGCCGAGGCCACCGCCCTGGCCCGCCGGCACGGGCTCGAGCCCGTCTTCGAGACCGCACGGATGTACACGAGGGGCGATCCGGGCCTGCCGCTCTCCCGCATCTTCGGCATCACCACCTTCGAGCTGGGCTGAGCCGCACCATGCCGCACGATCCCGCCTATCCCCGCGATCTCGTGGGCTACGGGCGCAACCCGCCCGATCCGCGCTGGCCGGGCGGCGCGCACCTGGCGGTGCAGTTCGTGATCAATTACGAGGAGGGTGGCGAGAACTGCATCCTGCACGGCGATCCGGCCAGCGAGGCCTTCCTCTCCGAGATCATTGGCGCCCAGCCGCTTTTGGGCGTGCGGCACATGAACATGGAGTCGATCTACGAGTACGGCGCGCGGGTGGGATTCTGGCGGCTCCATCGGCTCTTCACCGAGCGCTCCCTGCCGGTCACCGTCTTCGCGGTGACCATGGCGCTCGACCGCAACCGCGAGGCGGCGGCGGCCATGAAGGAGGCGGGCTGGGAGATCGCGAGCCACGGCCTGCGCTGGATCGACTACCAGTACATGGGCATCGAGCAGGAACGCGCGCACATGCGCGAATCGATCCGCCTGCACGAGGCGATCACGGGCGAGCGGCCCCTGGGCTGGTACACGGGTCGGGTGAGCCCGAACACGCTCGGGCTCGTCGTCGAGGAGGGTGGCTTTCTCTACACGGCCGATTCGTATGCCGACGAACTCCCCTACTGGGTCGAGGTCGCGGGCAAGCGCCAGCTCGTCGTGCCCTACACACTCGATGCCAACGACATGCGCTTCGCCACGGCCCAGGGCTTCAATTCGGGCGACCAGTTCTTCGCCTATTTGCGCGATTCCTTCGACCTTCTCTGGGAGGAGGGACGACGCGGTGCCCCCAAGATGATGTCGGTCGGCCTGCATTGCCGGCTCGTCGGCCGGCCCGGCCGGGCCGCAGCACTCGCCCGCTTCCTCGACCACGTGCTCGCCCGCGAGAAGGTCTGGGTCGCCACCCGGCTCGACATCGCCCGCCACTGGCACGCCCATCATCCGCCCGGCTGAAGCGCGCGCAGGCGGCATCCGCGCCCGCGGCTTCCGCACGGCCCCCCCTCGGCTAGGATGAAGCGAGCGACGGGGAGGTGGGGATGACGGCCAAAGACGCGCTGACCGAGCGGCTCGAGCGCTGCTACACGGGTGTGCTGAACGACGTGATGCGGGCGATGGGGCTCAGGAACTTCGTGCTGCCGCCCGAGATCCGCCTGCACGACAAGAGCCGCCCGCTCGCCGGGCCGATCCAGACGGTCTCGGGCCATGTCGACGAGGCGGCCGACCGGCACGCCACGCTTCTCGAATGGACCGGGCTTCTTTCCAAGGCCAAGCCCGCGCACGTGCTGGTCTGCCAGCCGCACACCCACGCGATCGCCTTGATGGGCGAGCTCTCGGCCGAGACGCTCGCGCACAAAGGTGTGCTGGGCTACGTCGTCGACGGGGCGACCCGCGATCTCGCCTTCATCGAGAAGATCGGCTTCCCGATCGCGTACACGCACACCACGCCCAAGGACATCGTGTCCTTTTGGCTCGTCGACGGGCTCGACGTGCCGATCGTGATCGGCGAGGTGCGGATCCTGCCGGGCGATTATCTGTTGGCCGATGCGGATGGGATCGTCGTCGTGCCGAAGGCGCGCGCAGCCGAAGTAGTGGCCGAAGCCGAACGCGCGATCGGCACCGAGAACCTCATCCGCAAGGCGATCCTCGCGGGCGAAGACCCGCAACAGGCCTATCTGAAGTACGGCAAGTTCTGAGGGGGCGGCGATGGGCCGAATCGTCACGAGCGGGGTCGAGGCGGCGCTTTCCGGCGGGGCGACCGACCGGCGACTCCTGCTGCTGGCACCCGAGGACAATGTGCTGGTCGCCTGCTGCGATCTGCCGGCCGGCAGCGAGCTCATGATCGACGGCGAGCCGGTGCGGCTCGAGCGCGAGGTGCCGACCGGCCACAAACTCGCCCGCCGGCCGATCGAAGCGGGCGAGAAGGTGATCAAGTACGGCGCCCCGATCGGCTCGGCGCGCGAGCCGATCGCCAAGGGCGCGTACGTGCACACGCACAATCTGCGCTCGGACTACATCCCGACCTGGGACCGCGAGGGCCGCGAGATGCGCTGAGGCCGGAGCGGGTCCGCAGCCGGCCTCGCGGTGGTGCCTGTCGAAGCGGGCGCGGCCGGCGCGGCTCAGGAATCGCGCGCCTCGATCGTGAGGCCCAGGGTCTTGGCGGCCTGGCCCGGGGTGGCGAGCACGCCCATGAAGCCGGCCATGAAGGTCACGGGCTTGGGCGGGGCGAACCGGACCACGAGCACGCGCGGCTTGGTCAAGAACTTCTCGAGCTCGGCCGCCCGCTTCTGGTCGAGCAGCGAGCGGAAGGGATCCTCGCTTCTGAGATCGCGGACGAGCTCCTTGGCGAGATCGGCCCGCTTCTTGCCCGCATCTTTGGCCATCTGCGCGAGCTGGCGGTCGATCAGGCCCTTGTCCTGCAGGCGCAGCTCGGCCCGCAACAGGACCGCATCGGTCGAGGCGGTGACCGGGTCGGCGGTGGGATCGGCGCCGAGCTTGGCCTGGAAGCTCGTGCGCAGCGCCAAGAGGCCCGGCGCGTCGAGCTCGAAGGGGTCGAGGACGGCCTCGAGGGTCGCCTCGTCGAAGCTCGAGACGAGCCGCAGTGCTAGCTGCAGCCGCTCGATGCCGGCCATGGCGAAGGTCTCCTCGAGGCTCTCCTCCTGCATGGCCGCGGGATCGAGGACGAGATCGGCGAGCTCGAGGCTCGTCCGCTTCTTGCTCGCCTGCTGGTCGAGGCGCAGCTCGAGCCGACGGATGCCGAAGCCGGTCCGGCCGTCGCGGTCCAGCGCGATCCCGGCGAGCAGGGTGCGGCTGTCCCAGGGCAGCCGGGCGAGCTCGGCGGTCAGTTCCTGCAGCGCCTCCTGGGTGCGCGGTGCCGCATCCAGCCGCTCGGCGAAATCCGGCGGGGCGATCGTGACCGCGCTCTGCTCGAACCGCTCGAGCCGCAGCTCGGCCCCGTCCTCGGTCTTGCCCAGGAGGCCCTCGAGCTCGATCGCGCCGAACCGCCGATCGGCGATCCCGTCCCAGCGCAAGCGCGCGAGTGCCGCACCGGCACCGGCCGCGTCGAAGGCGCTCGCCCGCTCGATCCGGAGCGGCCCGACCTCGAACCGGGCGAGCTCGGCTGCGAGCTCGAGCCCGGCGAAGGATCCGGCCAGTGTCGCCTCGTCCTCGCCCGCCGTGTCGCCGTCGCCGGCAGAAGCGTCGGTCCCGTTGCGCTCTTGTTCTTCGTCGGCCTCGTCCGCCGCCTCGTCCTCGGCCCCGGCCTGTGCCGCCAGCTCGCCCAGCACCCCACCCGCCCGGACGAGCCGGTCGAGGCGGACGCGGCTCCAGTCGACCAGACGGAACTCGAACAGGCCGAGGCCGCCGCGCCCCTCGGGTCCGTCGAAGGCGGTGTCCTCGATGCGCAAGCCCTCGAGGCGGCCCTGGCCGAGCCGCGCGAGCTCCAGCCGGGCGAGCTCGAGCCGCCCTTGCGCATCGGCCAGCTCGGCGCCGGAAAGGCGCAGCCCGTCGATCCGCAGCCGGTCGAGAAAGCCCGCGATCGCGAGGGGATCCTCGCCCAGAGAGGCGAGCGTTTGCGCATCCGCGGCCTCGAGGTCGAGCCGGTCGAGCGCGAGCGTGGCGAGGCGGAACGTGCCGCCCGCCGCGTCCTCCGCCTCGAAGCCTTCGAGGCTCAGCCCGTCGAGCCGGCGCTCGGCCCAGCCGCCGATCGAAAGCCGCGGCACGCGGCTGCGGCGGTCGGGTGTCGCGACCTCCAGGTTCTCGAGGACGAGGGGGCCGAGGGAGAGCTCGCCGATCGCGTCCCAGGGCTGCGGTCGGGCGAGTGCTGCGGTCAAGGCGTCGATGTCGACCCGCGCCCCCTCGATCGTGCCGATTCGCACCGTGCCCGCGTCCTCGGCGAGCCCGATCGTGAGGTCGCTCGCGCGCACCGAGGCGGCGCGGCCGAGCGTGTCGATCCCGCCGGCGGCCTGGGCGAGCCGAACCGTGCCGGCTTCGAGCCTGCGCACGGGCCCGCCGGGCGGCAGGTCGAGACGGACGCCCTCGACCGCTACGGCGAGCCGCAGCGGCTGCGCGTCGAGCCGCTGCCAGGAGAGGTGCCCGCCCTCCGGCAGCCGGCGGCGCGCCTCCTCGAGGGCGAACACCGCGCGCGCCTCCATCCAGGCCTCGACCGCGGCGTGGCCGGCCAGGAGGCCCAGGGAAAGGAGCACACCGCCCGACAAGAACCGCCGCATCGCCCCTCTCCTGCACCCCGTTCGGCCCACGGCCAGTGTGCCAGCGGCCGGTCCCGCTGTCCAACACGGCGAACGCTTGGTCGAGCGGCTCGCTCGAGGCGCGAAGGATCAACCGGCCGGCAGGAACCCTTCGAGCAGCGCCAGCACCGCGGCCGGCGCGTCGGCGTGGACCCAATGCCCGGCATCGGCGACGGTTTCGAGGCGAAGGGCCGGAAACAGGCGACGGAAGGCCGGCTCGTGCTCGGCGCGGACGTAATCCGATCGCGCGCCGCGGATGGCGAGCACCGGCAGCGAGGCCGGTGCCGGCGGCAGCTCGGCGGGAAAGCCGGCGATCGCCGGCAGCGCCTCGAGCAGCACCGGCAGGTTCGGCAGCCAAGCGAGCCGGCCGTCGCGGACATCGAGGTTGCTCGCGAGAAAGGCCCGGATGCGCGGATCGGGTGCGACCTCAGCGAGCGCCGCTTCGACCTCGGCGCGGCGGGCGAAGCGGGCGGGATCGATCGCCAGCATGGCGCGCAGATAGCGCTCGAAGTCGGGGCGGGGTCCGTAATCGACCGGCGCCACGTCGACCACGACCAGCCGTGCCACCCGCTCGGGGTGGCCGAGCGCGAAGACCATCGCCGCCTTGCCGCCCATGCTGTGGCCCAGAAGCGAGGCACGCTCGAGGCCGAGCCGGTCGAGAAGGGCCAAAAGATCGGCCGCCATCGCGGCATAGGTCATGACCGGATCGTGCGGCGAGCGGCCGTGGTTGCGCAGGTCGACCAAGACGACCCGGCGGCGGGCGGCCAAGGGCTTGGCGAGGCTCGCCCAGTTGCGGCCCTGGCCCAACAGGCCGTGGAGGACGAGAACGGGCGGCCCCTCCCCCAGCGCCTGGACGGAAAGGGCGACCGGCTCGGGAGGGAGGCTCACTCCGCGGCGCGCAGGCGCGGCGCCCGCTCGGCCGCGAGCAGCTCGCGCTCGCGGTCGACCATGTAGTCGCGCAGGAGCGGCACGGCCTTGCGGTCCTTGGCGATCTGGAGATGGAAGATCATGAGGTCGGCGACGCGGAACGAGAGCTCGCTCGCGATCAGGTAGAACTCCCACATCCGGCAGAATCGCTCGTCGTAGATCTCGCGGATCCGCGCCCGGTTGCGCTCGAACTTCTCGCGCCAGCAGCGCAGGGTCTCGGCATAGTGCAGGCGGAGGATCTCGCAGTCGGTGAGCCAGAGCCCGGAGCGCTCGAGCGGCGGGAGGATCTCGGAGAGAGCCGGGATGTAGCCACCCGGGAAGATGTATTTGCGGATCCAGGGGTTGGGGTAGCCGGGCCCGGCCATGTGGCCCATCGAGTGGATCAGGACCACCCCGTCGGGCGCGAGCAGCTCCTGGATCTTGGCGAACAGCTCGTGATAGTGCGCGCGGCCGACATGCTCGAGCATGCCGACCGAGACGATGCGGTCGAAGCGGCCCTGGACCTCGCGATAGTCCTGGTAGAGGAAGCGGCAGCGATCGGCCAGGCCCTCGCGCGCGGCGCGTTCGTTGGCGTAAGTCACCTGCTCCTTGGAGAGGGTGACGCCGGTCACGTCGACGCCGAAGGTGCGCGCCAGATAGCGGCCCAAGGCGCCCCAGCCGCAGCCCATGTCCAAGACCTTCATGCCGGGCTCGAGCAGGAGCTTGGCGGCGATGTGGCGCTCCTTGGCGCGCTGCGCCTCCTCGATGTCGGCGTCGGGCCGCGGGAAGTAGGCGCAGGTGTATTCCCGCTCGCTGTCGAGGAAGAGCTCGTAGAGCTCGCCCGAGAGGTCGTAGTGGTGGGCGATGTTGCGCTTGGCGCGCCAGATCGGGTTGCGGTCGTAGGCGAAGCGCAGCGCGTTCAAGCCGCGCTGGACGACCCCGGCCCAGCCGCGCCGGTCGGCGCGGGCGATGTTGCCCATGGCGAGCTCGAGCAGGTCGTAGAGCGTGCCCTCCTCGATCGTCAGCCGGCCGTCCATCCAGGCCTCGCCCAGGGCGAGCTCGGCATCGAAGAGGAGCCGCCATTCGAGCGCGCGATCGTGCAGCCGGATGGTGACCCGCGGCCCGTCGCTCGAGCCCGTGAAGACGTGGCGGGTGCCGCCGGCGTCGACGACGCCGAGCGTGCCCCAGGAGACGATTCGCGAGAACAAGCCCCCGACCAGCATGGCGTTCTCCGTGCGCTGTGGCGCCAGGGCCACGGGAGGGTCCGCGCGACGAGGAGCCGATCCCGCCGCGTCGCCAGCAACGAGCCGGCCCGGAGCCCCATTTGGCAGGAATTCTAGTCGGATAGACCGAACCGGCAAGCGCCGCGGCCATCGCCCGGGCGGCGCGCCGGCGGGCTCAGAAGAAGCGGACCTCGACCGGGGTGCCGAGGAGCTCGAAGTCGAGCGGCCGCTCCGGGCGCACGACGAGGAGCAAGGGCCGCCGCGCCGCAGCCAAGGGATCGCCGGCGGCGAGCCCGAGGAGCTGGCCCTTGAGATCGATCCGCTCGACCCGGCCGCGGACCGTGCCGCCGCCACCCGGCAATCGGATCTCGGCCGGATCGCCCGGGGCCGGCATCCGACCGGCGCGCGCCGGCACGCTCGCGCGCACCACGAGCGGCTCGTCGACGGAGGCCAGAAGGGCCACGGTCTCGCCCGCCTCGACCCGCTGGCGCGCGCTCGCGAGCCACTCGAGGAGCGCGCATTCGCACGGGCTCGCAAGCGGCAAGAGCGCACCGCCGTCGGTGGCGATGACGGCGAGCGGGCTGCCGACGGCCAGCACCGGCTCGACCTCGGCCGGCTCCAGCCGGCCGCTCGCCGGGGCCGCGACGCGGACCACGGGTGCGGCCACGATCGCCGCCTCGGCGCGGAGGACGAGCCAGCGCTCGCGCACCCCCTGCCAGCCGAGCCAGAGGAGGCCGGCCCCGGCCACGAGACCCGCGAGCACGCCCACAGCGGTGCGCAGCCGCGCCGCCAGGCCGCGGCGGGGCCTCGCCTCGGCGGCCCGCGCGGCCCCGATCGGCGCTACGCTACGGGCGTGCACGGCCAAGAGGTCGCCCGCGCTCACGAGCTCGCCCGCGAGATAGGCCTCGACGACGTAGCGGAAGAGCGCCTGCTGGCCGGCCGAAAGGGCCACGAACCGACAGCCGAAGCGGCTGTCGTCGTCGAGCCGGTAGACGAGCTCGGCCTCGACCTCGAGGGCGAGCTCGAAATCCTCGAACGGCAGGTGCAGGCGAACCGGGAAGCGCTCGCCCGGGCGGCGTTGCGGCAAGGCACCGAGTACGCCGAAGCCGCCCAGCGACCAGTCGTCGACCGTGAAGCGGAGCCCGTCGATCTCGGCCCCGATCGGGATCCGCAGCCGGACGTGCTGTCGGTGGACCTCGGTCTCGTGGAGGATCGCCTGCGCCATGCCGGGTCCCTCGGGTCAGGAGGGGAGCAGCGCGAACGGCCGCGGCGGCAGCGCCAGGACACCGGTGGCGAAGCCGACGGCGAGCAGGAGCGCGCCCAACGCCAGGAGGTGGAAATAGAGCGAGCCCGCGGCCCGCAGCGCACCACCCGGACGGATCGGGGCGGCGATCGCCTGGCGGGTCCAGCGCTGGCGGTCGAGGCGGAACAGCACCCAGCTCTTCACGAGCGCGCCATAGACTTGATTGTACCAGATGAGGAGAGGCCATCCGCCGTGCAGCCGGCCGCTCGCCACGAGAAGGCCCAGGGCGAGCAGGAGCCGGGTCGCCAGGACCCAGACGGCATAGGCCCACAGCACGAGCGGGGTCGCGAGGAGAGCGAGCAACAGCACCGCCACGGGCCCGACGAGCGGGGTCCAGATCGAGAGCCGCTGGTCGACGAGGCACCACCAGAGAAAGGGGCCGATCCGCGCCGGCCCGAGCGCCAGCGCCTTCTTGCCGGCGCGCAGCATGTTGCCGGACCAGCGCAGCATCAGCGCGGTGGTGGCGGCGAAAAAGCCCGGGGCCGGCGGATGCTCGATCGTCCACACCCGCACGTCGGGCACGTAGAGCATCGGCAGGCCGCGCTCGAGGATCCAGAGCCAGGTCGATTTGTCCTCGCCCGTGAGGAAGTCGATCCGGCCGAGCCGCCAATGGTCGAGCCGATCGCGCTCGATCCGCCCGATCAGCTCGGGATCGGTCGCGATCGCGGCACGATAGACCGACATCCGGCCGGTGACCGAGAGCAGCGTGCGGGAGAGCCCGAGCGAGCTCATCAGCAGGTGACGCTGGGCGAAGCGGAGGCGGTGCCAGGCGGCGAGGGCCGCGGGGCCCTCCAGGAGCGAATCCTGATCGGTGGTCAAGGCCGCGAGCTCGGGCAGGAGCGGCAGGAACGGCAGGGTTCGAACGAGGCTGCCCGGGGTCAAAACGGCATCGCCGTCCATGACGACGACGGCCGCCTCGGGATCGACCCGCCGCCGGGCGACGGCGCGCAGCGCGGCGGCCAGCGCCAGCCGCTTGCCGGTCGGCGGCAGGCGAACGATCGCCACCCGCAAGCGCAGCTCGGCCGGCGCGCGCGCGACCACCGCCTTCACCAACCGCAGGTCGGCCGGCTCGACCAGGGCGACCACGAGCATCGTCGGCAAGCCGGTGCGCGCGGCCTCCTCGAGCGCGGCGCGCAGGGCGGTGGCCGTGGTCTCGGGCGGGATCCGCCAGATCGTGACGACGAGCACGAGCTCGGGCACGCGCGGACCGTCGGCGGTCGCGGCGAGCGCTTCGGCGGCGCGCCGCAGCCGCGGGAAGATCCGATGCCGGTAGAGGAGGGCGCGGCCGAGATGCACGGCACCCCAACCGTAGCGCCAGATGCCGACCAGACCCAAGAGCAGCACGAACTCGCGGGCGCCGGGATCGAACAGGCCCGCGGGTGCCACGAGCAAGAGCGCCAACAGCAACAGGAGGTGGCCGGCGAGGAGCAAGGCGATCCTTCCGCATGCGGGCGCGGCGGCCCGTTGCGAGCCTGCACCCGCCCCGGGGATAATGCGGCCTCGGCCCGGTGGCGAGACGGACCCGTCGGCGGGCGGCAGCGGAGGGCTCGCCGGTTCGCCGGCCGCTCCCGCGGGGGCGCGATCGCGGTGGCTGGCGCAGCTGTGCCAGGGCCGGCTCGCCGGCCGCTCCTGTTGGCGCGCGATCCTTGCGCGGCTCGGGCGGGCGGCTAACCTCGCGCCGGTGGTCGGGGCGTCGAGACGGACCCATGAGTGGGACGCATCGGATCCTCCTCGTCGACGACGATGCCGCGTTCCGTCGCGAGCTCGCCGAGCAGCTCGCCTTGCACGAAGGCTTTCGGGTCGAGGAGGCCGACAGCGTCGAGGCGGCCGTCGCGGCGACCCGGGCGCCCGTGCACGATGCGATCGTGATCGACGTCGAACTGCCGGACGGCGACGGCCGCGCGCTCTGCCGGCGCTTGCGGCGCGAGGGGATCAAGTGCCCGATCCTGCTGCTGGCGAGCCGCGACGGCGACGCCGATGCGATCCTCGGGCTCGATTCGGGCGCCAACGATTATGTCGCCAAGCCGGTTCGCCTGGGCGTGCTGATGGCCCGGCTGCGGGCCCATCTGCGCCAATACGAGCTGGCCGACGACGCGACTTTCCAGATCGGGCCCTACAGCTTCCGACCGGCGGTCCGCATGCTGGTCGACGGTCACAAGCGGATTCATCTCACCGACAAAGAGACCGCGATCCTCAAATATCTCTATCGGATGGCCGATCGACCGGTCTCCCGCGCCGTGCTGTTGGGCGAAGTCTGGGGGTACGATGCGCGGGTGAGCACGCACACGCTCGAAACCCACATCTACCGGCTGCGCCAGAAGCTCGAGCCCGAGCCCGGCAAATATCGCTATCTCGTGACCGAGCCCGAGGGCTATCGGCTGGTCCGCTCGCCCCCGGGCTGAGCCGGCTCCCTCGCCGCCGAAGGCCGAAGTGCCGAGAGCGTCGCCCGGCTCACCGGTGTCGGCACACCCGCTCGCTCGCCGAGCCGGACCACCGCACCCAAGAGCCAATCGAGCTCGAGCGGCCGCCCGGCCTCGAGGTCGGTCAGCATCGAGGAGCGCATCTGGGGCGGCAGCGAGCGGATCAGCGCCAGGCGGTCGGCCACCAGATCCTCGGCGAGCGGCACCCCGCAGGCCCGGCCGACCGCGACCGCCTCCTCGACCAGCGCAACGAGCCGCGCCCAGTGCGCCGGGTCGGCGCGAACCGCACCCGCGGGCGCGCGGGCGAACGCGGTGATCGCCGCGAACGGGGCGAGGAAGACGAACTTGCGCCAGAGCTCGACCGCCATCGCCGGGCTCTGCAGATGGTCGATGCGGGCCCGCCGGCACAGCGCCGCGAGTCGGTCGAGCGCCGGTGCCGGGGTGCCGTCGCGCGGACCGAACACGAGCCGGGCGAGCGTGCCCGTGTGCCGGATCACCCCCGGTGCTTCGATGTGACCGCCGATATAGGCGACGCCCAGGGCCAGGCGCGCCGGTGCTACCCGCGGGGCGAGCAGCTCGGCTGCCTCGACCCCGTTCTCGAGCGGCAGGACGAGGCTGTTTTCGTCGACCAGCGGTGCCATCGCCGCGGCCGCGGCTTCGAGATCGTACATCTTGACCGCGACGATCACGAGCTCGGCCGGTCGGTCGGGTCGATCGCCGGGAGCGAGGACGCGAACCGGGGCGAGGTGCAGATCGCCGAGCGGGGAGACCAGCCGCAGGCCGCCCCGGCGCAGCGCCCGGCCGTGGGCGCCGCGGGCGAGGAAGGCGATGTCGCCGCCGGCCGCGGCGAGGCGCGCGCCGAAATAGCCCCCGACCGCTCCGGCCCCCACGATCGCGATGCGCATGCCGCCTCCCTTCGCCGCCCGACGATCCTGATCCGCCGCCAGCCGGGCGTCCAGCGCGTCGCGGCCGGCGTGCTCGTCGCGCTCGTTAAGCTTTTCGCAACCCCGCCGCGTCATGCTCGGCCGCGGAGGTCGATCCGTGCCGGACTCGCTCGTGAGCCTCGCGATCCTCGCCGGTGCCGTGCTCGTCGCGGTCCTGCTCCATGTCCGCGCGCTCGGCGGGAGGCTCGGGTCGGGCGGCGGCCGATGGACCGACATCGTGCTCCCTGCCCGCGCGCTCGGCGCCGGGGCGATCGCCGCCCGGGGCCGCGCCGCCGATCCGGTTGGGGCCTCAGAGATCGAGCTCGACCGTGACCGGCACGTGGTCGGAGGGGTCCTCCCAACCGCGCGCGTCGCGGCGGACCTCGGCCGCCACGAGCGTAGGTGCCAGTGCGGGCGAGAGCCAGATGTGATCGAGCCTGCGGCCGCGATCGGAGGCCGACCAGTCCCGCGCACGGTACGACCACCAGGTGTAGAGCTTCTTTTCCGGTGGGATCACGGTGCGGACCGCATCGGTGAAGCCATAGGCTTCTTGCATCGCCGCGAGCGCTTCGGTCTCGACCGGGGTGTGCGAGACGACGTCGAGCAGCTGCTTGTGGCTCCAGACGTCGTTCTCGAGCGGGGCGATGTTGAGATCGCCCAGGAGCACGAGCTTGGCACCGTCGCCCTTGCGCGCGGCGAACCAGCGGGTGAGCTCGCGCACCATGGCGAGCTTGTGGGCGAATTTGGGGTTGGTCTCGGGGTCGGGCACGTCGCCGCCCGCCGGGATGTAGAGATCGTGCAGCTCGATCCCGCCCGGCAGCCGGCAGAGCGCGTGCCGGCAGTCCTCGACCCCGCACCATTTCATGGCGCGCGGCTCCTCGATGGGCAGCTTCGAGAGGATCGCCACCCCGTGATAGGCCTTCTGGCCGTGCACCCAACGATAGGGAAAGCCGAGCGCGCTCACCAAGTCGTGCGGGAACTTGGCGTCCTCGACCTTGGTCTCCTGCAGGCAGAGGACGTCGGGGCGAATCTCCTCGACGATCCGGCGCAAGGCCTTGGCACGCAGCCGGATCGAATTCGCGTTCCAGGTCGTGATTCGAAGACGCACGCCGGATCCCCGAGCCTGCCACCGGCGCTGCAGCCGGCGCCCGTGCCCGCTAGCCGGAGGTGCGGCGCGCGGCAAGCGCCGGTCGCTCGATGCCCGCGTGCTCCCCTCGCCTCGCAACGCGCGCGTCCGTCTCGCCCTGCGCGCGCCAAGGGGTTATCGAGCGGGCGTGCGGGGTGCGCCTCGACGAGCAGCGGGTCGGAAGCCCGCCACCCGAGCAAGGGGCCGTCGAGGACGCGCGTGGGGCCAGCCCGCGCGCGCCCCCGGGGGAGCCCGAATGCTGCAACGCGTGCCGCTCGTGAGCGTCGTCGTGCCGTGCTGGAACTCGGCACCCTGGCTCGCCGCGGCGATCGGCTCGGTGCTGCGCCAGACCCTGGGCGAGCTCGAGGTGATCCTGGTCGACGACGGCTCGAGCGACGCGACGCCGCGGCTCGCGCGCGAGCTGGCCGCGGCGGATGCGCGCGTCCGGCTCGTCCTGCGGCCGGACAATCGCGGCTCGGCGCGCACGCGCAACGAGGGACTGGCCCTCGCCCGAGGCCCCTGGATCGCGGTGTTCGATGCCGACGACCGGATGGAACCGGATCGCCTCGCGCGGCTTGTGCGGACCGCCGAGACGGTGGGGGCGGATTGGCTGGCCGACGATCAATGGATCGAGGTCGAGGGAGGCGAGCGAGCGCGGGCGCGCTTGCTGTTCGACGAGCCGGCCGGGCCGCGCCCGCTCGCCCTTGCCGACTTCCTCGACCGCGACCCGCCCGAGACGATCGGCTACGGTACCCTGAAGCCGCTCGTTCGCCGGGCCTTTCTCGAGCGGCACGGGATCCGCTGGCGACCCGAGGCCGGGCGGTCGGAGGATTTCCTCTTCGCCGTCGAGTGCATGGAAGCTGGGGCCGCGTCCTGGCTCCTGCCCGAGCCGCTCTACCGTTATCGGTTGCGTCCGGGCTCCCAGGTCACCCGGCTCGATCCGCTCGCCACCCTCGACCACATGCTCCACGTCCAAGCGCTCGCGGAGCGAGCGCTGGCGGCGCATCGCGACCCCGCCGTGGCGGCGGCACTCGCCCGCCGGCGGGCGCGGATCGAGGCCGCTCGGCTGTACCGGCGCACCCTCGACGCGGTCCGTCGGGGCGCCTTGGTCGAGGTCGGACGGGCTCTTCGCGAGCGGCCACGCCTTTCCGGCCTGCTCGCCCGCGGACTCGCCGAGGCGCTCGCGCGCCGCCTGCGCGGCACGGACGTGCCGACGCTCGCCAACCGGCCGCTCTTTCGCGATCTCGCCGGCTGAACTCGCCGAGGCGCTGCCGGTGCGCGCCCGCGCGGCCCGCCGAGCCGCGAACGCGGCAGCCTCGCCTGCCGGCCGGTCCCGGTGTCGTCGGCAGCGGACCCGCCGGCGCCGGGTGCTCGGCGTCGCTGCCCGGAGTCGCAGACCCGCCTCGGCCCGGTCGCGTGCGTCCTCGCCGGCCGGAGGGAGAGGATGCCGCCGGATGGCCGGCGTCGACGCCGTGCCCGGGGACGGGGTCTCGGATCGCGTGCTCGCGACCGAACGCGACCGACGTTCGGCTCACGCGGCCGGTTGCGCGCTCGACGGCGATCGGCCGCTCGAGCCTTGCTGCACGCAACGGGACGCGAGGCTTCTCGGGCCGCGCCCCGTGCGCGCAGGCCGCCCCTCCGCGCGCGAGCCTGCACTCGGCATCCTCGGCCGCGCGCCCGCGGCGGAGGGGACGACCGCGTAGGTCCTCCGCTGCACCTGGTCTCCCCGGCCGGGCACCCGTGCCAGAGGGTCGAAGGCGAGGCGGCCTCGGACCAGGGGCTCGGCGTCGAAACCGTCCTCGACCCGTTCGGCGTCGCCGGCCCGTGCGAGCGGGGCGGTCTCAGACCAGGAGCTTGGCGTCGAAGCCGTCGGGCCCGGAGGTCAGCAGCGCCGGCCGGCCCTTGAGACGGGTTTCGAGATGGACCTTGTGGCCCCAGAGGGTTCGCACGTGGGCGAGGGTCTTCTCGGCGCTCGCGATGTCGAGGTCGCGCCCGTCGTGCTCGTGGCGGAGATAGAGCGTGCGGGTGCCGCGATAATCGGCGTCGACCACCGCCACGACCGGGATCGCGGCCGAGCCGACGCGCGCGAGCAGCGCCGCCTTCACCGTTTCCCAGCCCTCTTCGTCGCTCACCTCCGAGACGACGAGATGCTCGCCGCGCGGCTTGTAGGTGAAGAGGTCGAGCTCGTGCATGAGCTCGGGTGTCAGGAAGCGGCGCAAGAAGGACTGGTCGCGCTCGCTCTCGCGCACCGCCGCGAGCTTCTCCCGCGCTTCGGGCGAGCCCTCGCCGCCGAACCGGCGCTCGATGTCGCGCCAGACGACGAAGCCGATGTGGTAGGGGTTGAGCCCACCCCGGTGCGGGCTCACCACCTGATTGTGCCGGACGAGGAACTCGAGGTGCAGATCGGGCGGCAGGTCGAGCGCGCTCAAGATCCGGTGGTGCCAGAAGCTGGCCCAGCCCTCGTTCATGATCTTGGTCTCGATCTGCGGCAGGAAGTATCGGGCCTCTTCGTCGACGATGGTCAAGAGGTCCTTTTGCCAGTCGGCGAGCTCGCGATTGTGGTCGCGGATGAAGAGCAACAGGTCGCGATCGGGCTCGAGCGGCACCCGGCTCAGATCCGGCGCCGGCGGCTCGACCCGGCGATGCAGGGCCGCGAACGGGTCCGGACGCGGCCGGGCGCGCTCGATCGCCCGCTCTTTCTGCTCGGCCGGCGAGAGCTTGCGCATGGCGGCGTTGCGGTTGCAGCAGAAGGCCAGCGCATGCGCCGCATCGAGGAACTGTTCGACCGCGTCGGCGCCGATCGACGGATCCTCGATGTAACGCCGGACGCGGTCGGCGCGGGTCTTGAAGGCGGCGATCGTCTCCGAGGCGCGGGTCGCGCTCGTGAAGGTGAAGTTGTTCTTGAAGAAGTCGTTGTGGCCGTAGACGTGCGCGATCGTCAAAATCTGCAGCAAGAGGCTGTTGTCGCGCATCAAATAGGCGAGACAGGGATCGCTGTTGATCACGAGTTCGTAGGGCAGACCGGTGACGCCGTGGTCGTACATCGTCTTGGTCTGCTCGTAGGCCTTGCCGTAGGACCAGTGCGGATAGTGCGCCGGCATGCCGTGATAGGCCATGTAGCCGAGCATCGCGTTCTGATCGCAGATCTCGAATTCCTGCGGGTAGCAGTCGAGCCCGAACGCTTCGACCTTCTCGCGGATCCGCTCGTCCCAGCGTTCGAGTTCAGCGAGCGTCCAGTCGCTCACGCCGCCGTCTCCCGCTCCTTGGCCATGAGCTGGCGGAAGGCCGGCCAGACGTCCTCCCGCCGCTCGATCAGCACCGAGTGGAAATTGTCGGCCCCGAGGCTGCGAAACTGCTCGAGCATCGAGCTGTCGTAATAATGCGAGCCCAAGGGTTTGATTTCGCCGTAGCCGAACAGGTTGCAGACCTCGCACAGTTTGGCGGCCGCCTCGAGCGCGGCCGCGTTGTCGCTCTCGAAGTTGTCGCCGTCCGAGCAGTGGAAGGCGTAGACGTTCCAGTGGTCGGGATGATAGCGATCTTCGATGATCTCGAGCGCCTTCTTGTAGCCCGAGGAGATCAGGGTGCCACCCGATTCCCCCTTGTGGAAGAACTCGTGCTCGCTCACTTCTTTGGCTTCGGTATGGTGCGCGATGAACACGAGGTCCGTGTTCTCGTACTTGCTGCGAACGAACTGATAGAGCAAGAAGAAAAAGCTGCGCGACAGGTACTTCTTGAGCCGGTCCATGGACCCCGAAGTGTCCATGATGCAGATCACGACCGCGTTGCTCTCTTCGCGCGGCTCCTCGACGAGACGACGGTAGGTCAAGTCTTCCTTGCGGAAGCCGAACGGCTCGGGCTCCTCGCCCTCGCTCGCGAGTGCCGCCACGCCCGCGGCGATCTTGCGGCGGATCTTCGAGCGCACCGTGCGCCGACGATCGAGATGGACGCGAATGCCCTGCTTCTTGTAGCCCTGGCGCTTGGCGGTCCGCTCGGCCATCAGCCGGCGCAGCGCCTTGCGCTCGAGATCGGGCAGCTCGAGATCCTCGAACATGATCTCGACGAGCTCGTCGAGGGTGATCTCGGTCTCGTAATAATCCACACCGGGATCGCTGCCGGCCGGCCCCGTGCCCGGCTCGCCCTTCTGCCCGGCCTTGCCGACGATCTGGCCGGGTCGGGTCGAGCCCTCGCCCGTGCCGACCCCGCCCTCGTTGTCGCCGTAGACGAAGCGATATTCGCGCACGCCGCGGATCGGAACCTTGATGATCCGATCGCGGTCGCGGCCGATGATGCTCTCTTCGGCGATGATGTCGGCGATGTTCTCCTTGAGCGCGCGCCGCAGTTTCTCGCGGTGGCGCTTGCGGTCGGCGGCGCTGCGGTCGGAGCGCAGCGCATCGCTCTCGCTGTAGGGGCGGAAGACCGTGCTCACGATCGCCCGACCTCCCCGCCCGCGACCGGCCCCAGGGGCTCAGTCCCGCCAGAGGTGATTGGCGGCATATTTGAGGATCGTGTCGATGCTGTCCTCGGGGTAGCCCTGGCCCAAGAGGTTCTCGACCATCGCATCGTATTTCTGCCGCTGCTCCTCGTTGCGCGTCCTGGCTTTGGTGATGATCCGGCTGATGTCGCGCACCGAGTTCATGAGCTTCTTTTCGATCGCCTCTTTCAACGGTTCGTAGGCGGTGTAGGTCAAGGTCTCGCCGCGCCGCATCGCCGACCAGAGATAGGCGATCACCTCCTGGCGGAAGCCGTCGGCGGCCGGGCCGATGATCGCGATCTGCTCCTCGATCGACTTCAAGAAGCCCTCGTCGGGATGCATCTCCTCGCGGGTCACCGGATCCTTGACCTTCGAGCGGGTGACGTAGGCCTCGGCGTTGTCGAGATAGTTCTGGAACAGTGTTTCGGCCTGGTCCTTGAAGCTGTAGACGAAGGCCTTGGTGATGTCTTTCTCGAGCATCTCGAGATAGACCTTGTGCAGCGTGTCCTGCAGGAACTCGAGATACTGCTTCTTGAGGTCGTCGGCGAAGTCGGCCTCCTTGACCATGCCGATCAGGGCCTCGCGGACCGCGATCGGGTGGATCGAGCCGTTGTTGCGGGTGAGTGCCACGTCGAGTGCTTTCATGATGAAGCGGGTGCTGATGCCGAACAGCCCCTCGCGCTTGGCGTCCTCGCGCAGCTCGTGCGCCGTGAGCTTCTTGGGCCGGCCTTTCTCGAGGACCTCCTCGCCGTTGTAGATCTTGAGCTTGGTCAAGAGATCGCACTTGGGCGTCGGCTCGAGGCGCGAGAGGATCGCGAACATGGACGCGATCTCGAGCGTGTGCGGTGCGATCTTGAGATCGAAATGCGAGCGCTTGAGGAATTTCTGGTAGATCTTCACCTCTTCGGAGAGGCGCAGATTGTAGGGCACCTTGACCACGACGATGCGATCGAGGATCGCCTCGTTGGTGTGGTCGGCCTTGAACTTCTGCCACTCGGCCTCGTTGCTGTGGGCGACGATCACCGTGTCGACGTAGATCGTGCCGTGGCGGCCGGGGGCCGGGACCATCTTCTCCTGGGTCGCGGTGATCATGGTGTGGAGATACTCGGTCTCGTTCTTGAAGACCTCGATGAACTCCACCATGCCGCGATTGCCGACGTTGAAGGCGCCGTTGAGCTCGAGCACCCGCGGGTCGCCCTCGCTGTATTTGTCGAGCTTGGAGATGTCCTCCGAGCCGATCAGCACAGACGTGTCCTGGTTGTTGGGGTCGACGGGCGGCACCACGCCGATCCCGCGCCGGGCGCGGATCGAGAACGACATGGTGACGACCGGCATCTTCTCGTATTCGCCCTTGTACTCGTTGATGAGCCGCCAGCGGGTGATCGGGTCGATGTCGCCCTCGATCCGCACCCCCAGCATCTCCTCGAAGGCCGGCCGCAGATGCCGCGGGATCAGGCACAAGGGATTGGCGAAGGTGGGCGAGCCCTCGATCACGTAGATCGGGTCGAGCTCCTCGAGGCCGCGCTTCAAGCGCTCGACGAGCGAGCTCTTGCCCGAGCCCACCGGCCCCATGAGATAGAGGACCTGGCGCGCCTCTTCGCCGCCCATCGCGGCCGAGTGGAAATAGCGGACGATCTTGTCGAGCGTCCGCTCCATGCCGAAGAATTCGTCTTTGAAGAAGTTGTAGACCTTGACGTGCTGATCACCGAACACCCGCTTGGCGCGCGGGTCCTGCTCGGTGTCGATCTCGGACACGCCGGCGCTCACGATCATGTCGTACATGCGTTGGTGCGCGAGCTGGCCGAGCTTCGGGTTCTGCTTGACGAGCTCGAGATAGTCGAGGAACGTTCCGCGCCAGGCTTTCTTGGCGCGGGCTTGCCGGTCCTGCTCGATCAGCGCCTGGAAGTCGCTCTTCGAAACCTGCATCCGCCGTCACCTCTCCGCTCGCTCGCGAGGCCGCTTCTCCCCCCTCGACCACCAACCGTCGGTCTCGTCGGTCGCGCCACGCTCGGCCGCGGCACGAGCCGCGCCGCGAGCTCGGGCTCCAGCATGAACCCTGCCAACCGCGTTGTCGTGACGAAATCTTCACCGGTGATCGGCAGATCGTACCCGGAGCCGACCACGGACCGCGACGGACGAGACCTGATGGACGATCTGTTCGCGACGGTGGCGTATCCGAATTCGGCTCCGGATCGCGAGATCGGCGAGGCTGGGGTGCGACGATCCTCTTCCCGACGCCCGTCGAGCCAGTCGACCAACGTGCGGCCGAAGGCCGCTTCGGCGACGCTCATGCGCTCGGGATCCGATCCGCTCCGCCGATCTCCACCACCACGGCTACAGTCTAGGGATCGTACTCCCGTCGTCAAGCCGACCTCGGCCGTTTTTCGGCGCCGCCATCGGGATTTGTCCTCGCGGCCGCAGACCCGCTCGCCGTGCGCGCGCCTTGGCGGGTCCGGAGCCGGCGGCTAGCCTCGCCGCCATCGAGCCGGGCGCGGTCGGCGCGCCCGAGCTGGCTTTCGGGGAGGCACGACCATGCACAAGGGTGCGGCACGGCGCCGGATTCTCGGATGGTGGCTCGCCGCCGTGACGGTGGGCGGCCTGGCGGGCGCGGCCGAAGCGGCGTGGCCGGAGCGGCCGATCACGCTCGTGGTGCCGTGGGCCGCGGGCGGCGGCACCGATGCCACCGCCCGGATCATCGCCAAGGTCATGGAGCCGGACCTCGGCGTTCCGGTCAACGTCGTCAACCGCACGGGCGGGGCCGGCGTGGTCGGCCATTCCGCGGTCGCCACCGCCCCCGCCGACGGCTACACGCTGGGCCTCATCACCTTCGAGATCGGTGCGATGCACCATCAGGGCCTGACCGAGCTCAGCTGGAAGGACTACACGCCGATCGCGCTCATGAACGAGGACCCGGCGGGTGTCATCGTCCGCGCCGATTCGCCCTACAAGACCGCCAAGGAGCTCCTCGACGCGATCAAGGCGGCACCCAAGGGCAAGTTCAAGGCCTCCGGCACCGCCCAGGGCGGCAGCTGGCACATCGCGCTGGGCGGCATGCTGGCAGCGGCCGGCCTGTCTGCCGATCACGTCGCCTGGGTGCCCTCGACCGGTGCCGCGACCGCGCTCCAGGACATGGTGGCGGGCGGGGTCGATTTCGTGACCTGCTCGGTCCCCGAGGCCAAAGCCCTGATCGACGCGGGCAAGGTCAAAGCCCTGGCGCTCATGGCCGAGCAGCGCAACCCGACCTTCCCCGAGGTCCCGACCCTCAAGGAAGCGACCGGCATCGACTTCCGGCTCGGCGCCTGGCGCGGCCTCGCCGGGCCCAAGGGACTGCCCGAGGAGGTCACCGCCAAGCTCGTGCCGCTCGCCAAGAAGGTCTACGACAGCAAGGAGTTCCAGGACTTCATGGCGGGCCGCGGGTTCGCCACCGTCTACCTGCCGCCCGACCAGTTCCAGGCCTTCATGAAGGCCCGCGACGAAGCGACCGGGCAGATCATGAAGGGGCTCGGGCTCGCCAAGTGAGGCCGAGCCCGAGGCGGTGACGGCGAAGCCCGAGGGGGAGGCGGGCCTTGCGGATCCACGATTCCCTGATCGGTCTCGTGCTCCTGGCGCTCGCCGCCTTCCTGGCCCACGAGGCCGCGGGCTTCCCGCCGATGCCGGGCCAGCGCTTCGGCCCGAGCCTCGTGCCGAACCTGCTCGCCGCCGGCTTCGCGCTCTGCGGCCTCGTCCTGGTCGTGGCCGGAATCCGGCGGCGCGAGGTCCGCGGTCTCGTCGAGCTCGGCGAATGGGCGCGCAAGGGCGGCCACATTTTGGACGTGGGCCTGGTCGTGGGCGGCCTCGCCTTGTTGATCGCCTTCTGGCGCCCCGTCGGCTTCCTGCTCGGGGCCACGGTCTATACGACCCTGCTCGCCGCGCGCTTCCGCGGCGGCCGCTGGCTGTCCTCCTTGCTGGTCTGCGCCCCGGCCTGCTTCGCGATCGACTGGGCGTTCCGCCGGCTCCTGCTCGTCCCTCTGCCGCAGGGCCCGCTCACCGGGCTCTACTGGTGACGCCGTGGCCGCGTTCACAACCGCACTAGGGCTCGTCTTCGAGCCCTACACCTTGGCCATGATGGTGGTGGCCGGCCTGTTCGGCCTGTTCGTGGGCGCCATGCCCGGGCTCACCGCGACCATGGCGACGGCCCTCTTGGTGCCGGTGACCTTCTTCATGCCGCCCGTCCCGGCGATCGCTGCTCGTGACCGCCACCGCCATGGCGATCTTCGCGGGCGATCTGCCGGGCGCACTCGTGCGCATCCCGGGCACGCCCGCCTCGGCGGCCTACGTCGAGGACGCGCACCGCTTGACCAAGAAGGGCCGGGCCGAGCTCGTCTTGGGCTGCGGACTCGTGTTCTCGGTTCTGGGCGGGATCTTCGGCAGCCTCGTGCTCGCCGTCTCGGCCCCGATCCTGGCCGAGTTCGCGCTCGGCTTCTCCTCCTTCGAATATTTCTGGCTGGCGCTGTTCGGGCTCTCCTGTGCCGTGTTCATCTCGACCGGCCGGCCCATCAAGGGCATCGTCTCGGTGCTCTTGGGCCTCGCTTTGGCCACGGTCGGGATCGACCCCACGGCCGGGCACCCCCGCTTCACCTTCGGCAGCGTCGAGCTCACCGCCGGCGTCTCCTTCATCCCGGCGATGATCGGCATGTTCGCGATCGCCGAGGTGTTGCGCTGGGTGACGTCCTCGCGCGCGATCGAGGACCTCGCGGGCCGGCAGAAGCTCGGCAACGTGTTCCGCGGCCAGTGGGATCTCTTCAAGCGCTATCGCTGGAACGTCCTGCGCTCGAACGTGGTGGGGACCGCGATCGGCGTCCTGCCCGGGGCCGGTGCGGACATCGCCGCCTGGGTGACCTACGCGCTCGCCAAGCGTTTTTCCAAGGAGCCCGAGAAGTTCGGCACCGGCCACATCGAAGGCGTGGTCGACGCCGGCACCGCCAACAACAGCGCGCTGGCCGGTGCCTGGGTCCCGGCTCTGGTGTTCGGGATCCCGGGCGACTCGATCACCGCGATCGTGATCGGCGTGCTCTTCATCAAAGGCATGAATCCGGGCCCGACCGTGATGATCAACAACCCGGAGTTCCTCTACGCCATCTTCGTGGTCTTCGTCCTGGCCAACCTGTTGATGCTGCCGCTCGGCTGGCTCGCCATCAAGATCTTCCGCAGGATCCTCGCGATCCCGCGCGAGTTCTTGATGCCTTTGATCCTGGTTTGCTGTGTCGTCGGCTCCTTCGCGATCAACAATTCCGTCTTCGGCGTCGGCATCATGCTCACCTTGGGCGTGCTCGGCTATCTGATGGAGGAGAACGGCTTTCCGATCGCGCCCGCGATCCTGGGTCTCGTGCTCGGCGAGATGATCGAGAGCCACTTCATGACCTCGATGATCAAGGCCGACGGTAATCTCCTGGCCTTCTTCGAGCGACCGGTCTCGGCCTTCCTCGGTACGGTCACCCTCCTGGTCTGGGCCTGGGTGGCGCTGGCCGCGATCCGGCGGAGCTTCGCGCGCGAGCCGCGCTCGGCCGGCTGGCCGGCGCGCCCGTGAGCCTGCGGCAGGGTCCGCTCGGCGAGCGCGATTTCCTTCTGTTCTTCGCAGCACGGCTCGCGAGCGGGATCGCCTTGCAGATCCTCAATGTCGGCATCGGCTGGTTGGTGTGGGAGCTCACGGCCGATCCCTTCGCGTTGGGCCTCGTGGGCCTCGTGACCTTCCTTCCGGCACCCTTGCTCGTGCTGCCGGCCGGGCACCTGGCCGACCGGCTCGACCGGCGCCTCGTGGCGGCCGCCGGCTGGTCGCTCGCGGCCCTGGCCGCCTCGGGGCTCCTCGCCTCGGTCCTGGCCGGCGCGGGCGTGGTCTGGCCGGTCTTCCTCGTGGCCCTGCTGGTCGGTTCCGGGCGCTCGCTCGCGATGCCGGCGCAGGCCGCGATCGTGCCGAGCCTCGTGCCGCCGCATCTGTTGCGCGAGGCCGTGGCCCTCGCGTCGATGGCGTTCCAGGGCTCGATCGTGGCGGGCCCGGCGATCGGCGGCTTGTTGTGGCTCCTGGGCGGTAGCGCGGTGTTCGGGGCGGCCCTTTCGGGCTTCCTGCTCGCGGTTACGGCCACCCTCGCGATCCGGCCGCGGCCGCCCGCTGCCGGCGGCGAGGCCGCGAGCCTCGCCCGGCTTCTGGCCGGGTTCGGCTTCGTCCGTGCTCACCGGGTGATCCTGGGCGCGATCTCGCTCGACATGGTGGCGGTGCTTCTGGGCGGGGCGACGGCGCTGTTGCCGATCTTCGCCAAGGACATTCTCGAGGTGGGGCCGGTCGGGCTCGGGGCCTTGCGCGCGGCCCCGGCCCTGGGCGCGGTCGCGATGGCGCTCGTCTTGGCGCGCTTCCCGCTCGAGCGGCGGGTCGGGCGGACGATGCTCGCGGCGGTCGCGGGCTTCGGCCTCGCCATGGCGGGCTTCGGGCTGTCGACGAGCTTTCCGCTCTCGCTCGCGCTCCTCGGCGCGGCCGGTGCTGCCGACATGGTGAGCGTGGTCGTCCGTCAAACGCTCGTCCAGCTCGAGACGCCGGATGCGATGCGCGGCCGGGTGGCGGCCGTGAACAGCCTCTTCATCGGGGCCTCCAACGAGCTCGGCGAGTTCGAGTCGGGGGTGGTGGCGGGGCTGATCGGGCCCGTTCCGGCCACGGTCGTGGGCGGGCTCGGCACGGTCGCGGCAGCGCTCTTGTGGATCCGCCTCTTCCCCGAGCTCGCGCGGCGCGACCGGCTCGTGAGCGAGCCGTCGCCGGCCTGAGCGCACAAAAAAAGCGGGGCCGGAGCCCCGCTTCGGAGCCGAGCGCGCAGCGCGGTGCCGGAAGGCGCCGCGATCCTCGGTGTTCAGTTGGCGCTCGCGCGCTGCTCGGCCGCGACCGCGCCGATGATCAGCCGGGCGATGTCGGTGTTGTCGTGGTAGCGGCGCACCTCGCCCCAGCCGACGAGGGCGGTGTGCGGGTCCTCGCCCGTGCTCGCGGCCACGAGCTGCTCGGCGCCCGGCCCCGCGGCCCACACCGGGACGAGCTCGTTGGTGTGCGTGTCGTAGTGCCAGGTGACCTCTGGCAGCTGGCCCTGGCCGCGGTTGATCACCGGCTGGAAAGCGAAGCGGTCGCTCTGCGGCCCGTAGGCCATGCCGTTGCCGTGGTCGGTGGTGACGATCAACAGGTTGTGCTCGAAGCCGCCGTGGCGCTCGATCCAAGCGACCACGGCGCGGACGGCTTTGTTGAAGTCGATCTGCTCCTCGATGATCCGGGCGGTGTCGTTGGCGTGCGCCGCCCAGTCGACCGCACCGCCCTCGATCATCAAGAAGAAGCCGCGCTCGTTCTTGCCGAGCACCTCGAGGGCACCCAGGCTCATGGTCGCGAGATCGGGGACGTTGGGCACGAGGTTGCCCATGCCCTCGCCCGAGCGGTTGAACTGGAGCGTGTTGTGCGCCTGCGCCACGCCCAGGACCTTGGCCTTGTCGAGCTTGAGCTCGCCTCGGGCCAGTTTCTCGAAATCGGCCTTGGTCTCGATCCACTGATAGGCGGTGCGGCCGGTCGCGGCTTTGAAGTAGGTGTCCGGACCGCCGACGTACTGGAAGGCCTTGTCGCTGCCGGGGGCGCGGTAGCGGCCGTCGTTGTCGAACATCGGATGGCCCGCGCCCATGATGACGTCGCACAAGCCGTCCTCGATCATCTCGCGGCCGATCTCGGCGTAGTTGTTGCGGCTGATGTTGTGCGCCGCGAAGCTGGCCGGGGTGGCGTGGCTGATCTGGACCGAGCTCACCACACCGGTGCTCTTGCCGGCCGACTTGGCGAACTCGGCCACCATCCTGACCGGCTGACCGTTGTTGTCGAAGTTGATGGAATTGTTGTAGGTCTTGATGCCGGCGGCGAGTGCGGTGCCGGCGGCGGCGCTGTCGGTGTAGTTCTTCTTCACGAACTCGTAGCCGGCGAAGAAGTTCGGGTACTTCTTCTTGGTGATCTCGCCGCCGAGATCGCCTTGGCCCGGCAAGAGCGACCAGGCGGCGGCCGCATCGTAGGCGACCTTCGGGGTCGGATCGTTGGTCGGCTTGCTGCTCGTGTTGAGCGGGAAGGTGGTCATCAGGGTCTTGACCGGGAAGCGATCGTAGACCTGACGGCCGAGCTCGCCGAACTCGTAATAGCTCGCCATGTTCCAGGTGTGATAGCCGGCCCCGTCGCTGATCATGAGGATCACGTTCTTGGGCCGCGGGCCGTTCCAGGCCTGGGCAGCGGCCGAGCGGACGATCGCCGGGGCGGCGAGGGTGGCCGCGGCGGCGGTCGAGAGCAGCGCGAAGCGCCTGCGCGAAAGGTTCATGGGATGCCTCCTGAGCAACAGCAGCCTGGCCTTAGCGCGCAACCTTAACGATCCTGCGACAACCGGGTGAGCACCTCGATCGCGCGCGGTTGCCGGCGCCGTCGGTTTCGCTTATCGCCCGAGCGATCGCGAAGCGACAGGCGGAGAGCCGTCTTGAGCCGTTGGGCCGTCTATCCGAGCCTCGAGGGCCGATCGGTGTTCGTCACGGGCGGCGGATCCGGGATCGGGGCCGCGATCGTCGAGGCGTTCTGCGAGCAGAAGGCGAAGGTCGCGTTCTGCGACATCGACACGGCCGCGAGCGAGGCCACGCTCGCGCGGATCCGCGAGCGCGGGCTCTCGGCGCCCCGCTTCCTCGCCTGCGATCTGCGCGACATCGCGGCCTTGCGGCGGGTGATCGACGAGGCCGCGGCGGCCAACGGGCCGATCACGGTCCTGATCAACAACGCCGCCCGCGACGACCGCCACCGCCTCGAGGAGGTCACGCCGGAATATTGGGACGAGCGGATGGCGGTGAACCTTCGCCATCAGTTTTTCGCTGCCCAGGCCGTCTTCCCGATGATGAAGGAGGCGGGCGGCGGCTCGATCGTGAATTTCGGCTCGGTCTCCTGGATGGTGGGCCAGGGCGGGATGCCGGCCTACACCACCGCCAAGTCGGCGGTGATGGGGCTCACCCGCGCCCTCGCCCGCGACATGGGGCCGTTCAATATCCGGGTGAACTCGATCGCCCCGGGTTGGATCATGACCGAGCGGCAGATCAAGCTGTGGCTCACGCCCGAGGGCGAGGCGGAGCTGATGCGGCGCCAGTGCCTCAAGCGCAAGCTCGTCCCCGAGGAGATCGCCCGGATCTGCCTCTTTCTCGCCGCCGACGACAGCTCGGCCATGACCAACCAGACCTATGTTTGCGATGGAGGCTGGGTATGAGCCCACCCGCGCTCGCCCTGCCGGCACCGCTCTTGCGCCTGGTGCACCAGTTCGTCCGCTATGCGGGCGTCGGTGCCCTTGCCACCGGCTTCCACTATCTCACGCTGATCGCCGCGGTCGAGCTAGGCGGCGCGAGCCCGGTGCTGGCGGCCATGTTCGGCTTCCTCGTCGGCGGCGCGATCTCCTACACGCTCAACCGCAGCTGGACCTTCGCCAGCGACCGCGCCCACGAGGCCGCCGTGCCGCGCTTCGTGCTCGTGGCGTTCGTCGGTTTTCTTCTGACCGGTGCCTTCATGGCGCTGTTCACCGGCCCCTTGCAGCTGCACTATCTGCTCTCTCAAGTCGTCACGACCGGGCTCGTGATGATCTGGACCTTTCTCGGCCACCGCCACTGGACGTTCGAGGCCCACCGGGGCTGAGCGCCGGACGAGATAGGTGGCGCGGCGCTGGTTGAAGCCGAAATTGACGGCTCGGCGGCGCGCCTCGAGCCCGGCCTCGGCGAGCAGGCTCTCGAGTTCGTGCGGCGGGAACACGGTGAGCCCGACCTCGCGACGCAGCCGCCGGTAATCGCTCATCACGATCCGCAAGAGGCCGGCGAGTGCCGCCGGCAGGAAGCCGTGGCGGAGGCCGACGCGCAACAGCGAGACGGCGTCGGCCAGGGCCGAGCTCCGTTCCGGCAAGAGATCGGCCAGCACGAGCAGGCCTTGCGGCTCGAGCTTGGCGCGGAAGCGCCGCAGCAGGGCGGGCACCTCCGCGCGCGGGACGTATTGCAGCACCGAATTGACGACGATGAGGTCGAGGCTGCCGTCGGGCAAGGCGTCCATGCCGTCGGAGTCGATCACCTCGATCCGCGGGTGGCCGCGGAACCGCTCGGCGAGTTCGGCCCGCCAGGTCTCGGCCGCCTCACACAGATAGAGCCGCTCGCAGGCCTCGGCGACGCGGCCGGCATCGAGCGCGGCACCGCAGCCGAAATCGAGCACCCGCGCCCGCGGCCGCGGCAGGACCTCGAGGATGTCGTCGGCCACCTTCGCATAGTGCACCCGCCGGTGCCGCTCGCTCACATAGATGGGCCGCGGTCCGTTCCAGAAGGCGAGCCAGCCGCTCGCATGTCGGTGGTGGTTCAAGGCAGCGAACCCGTTTCGGCGAGCTTAGCGACGGCGCCGGCCCGGGCCGCGGCGAGGCGGGCGGAGCGGATCCCCGCGACCGCGAGGACGGCCCCTGCTCGCTGGACTTCGGCCAGCCGGCGATCGGGCGGAACGGCGGGACAGCCCGGCCGGAGGGCAGCGAGCAGGACATCGGCGCGGTCGATCTCGTCTGCGAGCGCGAGCCAGGGCGGGAGGATCGGCTCGACCGTGCCGGGCTCGCCGCAGACGGCGACGAGCCAGGGTCGGCCGGGACGGCCGAGGCCCTCGCGGTCGAGCGCGGCGGCGGTTTCTCGGGCGAGCTCGCGCAGCGCGGTGCCCCAATAATCGAGCTCGAAGCGTCCTTGCGCCCCGGCGGTGCCGCCCGCGAGCGCGTTGAAGGCCACGTACTGGTAGGGATGGGTGATCACGAGGCGGGCCGCGGCCGTCCCCGCGCCGAGGAGCAAGAGGGCCGCCAGCATGAGCCGCGCGCGCGCGCTCGCGGCGCCGAGCAGCCGATCGAGCCCGATCGCGGCGAGCACGGCCAGCGGCGGCAGGACGAAGAGATGATGGCGGATGCCGTCGAAGGCGGTCGGGGCCGCGAGGACGGCGTGCAGGATCGGCCAACCGGCGGCGGTCGCGACCGCGACCAGCCGCGGATCGGCCCAGGCGCCGCGCCCGCCGAAGAGGACCAACGCCGCCAGGCCCAGGAGCACGATCTCGGGCAGCTTCGAGGCCAACAGCACGAGCAGATAGCGGCGCGGCGCCTCGGTCGCCGGGAGAACGGCGCCCTCGAACAGGATCGGCGTCGGGAAGTCGAGGCTCGCGAAGTGGCGGATCGCTTCGACCAGGTGGTCGGGCCCGAGGCCGATCCAGGGCCAGGTGAGGAGGGTGACCAGAACGGCGACCGGAACGGAAGGCAGGAGACGCCACAGCCCCGGGGCCACATCCGCGAGCGCCGGGCCCGGACCGAGCCTGCGGGTCCGGGCCGCTACCGACAGGAGCAGCGGCAGGAGAAGAGCCAGGGGTGCCGCGAGGCCACCCACCCTCACGCCCACCGCCGCGCCCGTGGCGAGGCCGAAGCCCACGACCGACGAGAGCCGCGGCCGCGGCCATTCCTCGAGCAGGCGACAAGCGAGCCACAGCGCGAGCGCCATCGCGGTCGCGAAGGGGATGTCCTTGGCGTTGATGAACATGTGCCCGTACCAGTCGGGCATCAGGGCGAGCAGGAGGGCCGCGAACAGCCCGGCGCGCGCGCCCGCGATGCGCCGGGCGATGGCCGCGGTCGCGGCGACACCGGCGATCCCGACCAGGGCACAGGCGAGGTGACGGCCGAGGAACGGATCGCCCGGCACGAAGGGCTCGAGCGCCGCCCAGAGAAGCTCGAAGGCGCCGCCGTAATAAGCGAGATCGGCGAACTCGGCGAAGCGGCGGTCGACGAGCCCGCTCGTGTAGAAGTCGAGCAAGAGGCGACCATAGGTCCGCAGCCCCGGCTCGTCCCAGCCGACGCCGTAATCGGCGAAGGTGGCGAGCGCGAGGGTCGCCAAGCCGAGCAGGGCGAGCAGGCTCGCCAGGTCCCGGATCCCCCCCTCCGGGCCGGTCGCGAGGGAGGGCGTCTTCACCGAGACGGACTCGCGGTTCCCGCGCGCGCGGGGCCCGGCGCCGGGGCTGCGGCGGACCCGCGCGGCTCGGCCGCATCCGGCCGCGGCTCGCGGGACTCGTCGAACCCGATCGCCTCGCGCACCAGAAAGAGCGGCCGATGTTTCACTTCGGCGAAGATCCGGCCGACATATTCGCCCATCACCCCGAGGCCGATGAGCTGGACCCCCGAGAGCAGCATGATGGCAACGATGAGCGAGGGATAGCCGGGCAGATCGGCGCCGAACAGGACCGTGCGGATCAAGATGTAGGCACCGTAGAGGAGGGCGAAGGCGGAGACGGCGAGGCCGAGATAGGACCAGACCCGCAACGGGATCGTGCTGAAGGCGGTGATGCCGTCGACGGCGAGCCGCCAGAGGGCCAAGAGGTCGAAGCGCGAGCCGCCCTCGGCCCGCTCGGCGACCTCGTAGGGCACACCGATCTGCTTGAAGCCGACCCAGGAATAGAGCCCCTTGGTGAACCGGGTGCGCTCCTCGAGCAGGTTCAAGGCGTCGACCACCTTGCGGTCCATGAGCCGGAAGTCGCCGGCCCCGGGCGGCAGGTCGGTCTGGCTCAACAGCGCGAACAGGCGATAGAAGGCCTTGGAGAGCCAGCGCCGCAGCGGGCCGTCGAGCCGCCGGTCGGTGCGCTGGGCGTAGACCATCTCGAAGCCCCGCCGCCACAGCTCGAGGAAGCGCTCGATCAGCTCGGGCGGGTGCTGCAGATCGGCGTCCATCAGCACGACCGCGTCGCCGCGGGCGTAACGGAGGCCGGCCGCGATCGCCACCTCCTTGCCGAAATTGCGGCTCAGCGACACGATCTTGACCCGCGGGTCGACCGCGCGCAGGAGGCGGAGCATGTCGAGCGTGCCGTCCGTGCTGCCGTCGTCGACGCAGACCATCTCGGCCGACTCGCCCAGCCGGTCGAGCACGGCGCGCAGCCGTTCGTGCAAGGGCCCTAAGTTCTTGGCCTCGTTGCGCATCGGCACGACGATCGAAAGCGTGGGGGTACCGGGCATGAGCCTCCTTCGGACCCGCGGCCGGGCGCAGGCTGGTGCGCGCGCGTCCTCGCGTCAATGGTGGTCGCGTTGACGGTCGCCGGCCCGCGTCCGCTCGTGCTCTGCGCCGACGATTACGGCCTCTCGCCCGGGGTCGACCAGGGGATCCTCGAGCTCTTGGCGGCCGGCCGGCTTTCGGCCGTCTCCTGCATGACCGCGACCCCGCGCTGGCCCGAGGCGGCCGCGCAGCTCCTGCCCTGGCGCGATCGGGTCGACATCGGTCTGCATCTGACGCTGACCGATCAGGAGCCGGCCGGTTCGGCCCCGATTCTCGCACCCGCGGGACGGCTGCCCTCGCTCGGCCGGCTCGCCCGCGCCCTCCTCGTCGACCGCTGGGCGCGGGCCGAAGCGGCCGAACAGCTCGACCGCCAGCTCGCCTCCTTCGAGCGCGCGCTGGGCCGGCCGCCGGACCACATCGACGGCCACCAGCACGCGCACGCCCTGCCCGGGATCCGCGGCGCGGTGATCGCGGCCGCCTGGCGGCTCGGCGCGCGGCGGCGGGTCTATCTGCGCAGCACCTGGGAGAGCCCTTTTGCGATCCTCCGCCGCGGCGGCGAGCGGCGCAAGGCGCTCGTCCTCGCGCTCATAGGCCGCGGCCTGCATCGGCAGGCGGCGCGCGCCGGGGTGCCGAGCAACGACAGCTTTCGCGGTGCCACCACCTTCGCCCCCGGGCCGGGATGCCGCGAGGAGTTCCGCCGCTTCTTCGCGGGCCCCGGCACGCGGCCCCTGGTGATGTGCCATCCCGGCCGGGTCGACGCCGAGCTCGCGGCGCGCGATCCCTTGACCGGGCGGCGCGAGGACGAGCTCCGCTATTTCGCGAGCCCGGGCTTCCTCCACGACCTCGCCGAGGCGGGCGTGTATCTCGCCCGCTTCGACGGGACACCGGTCGGCGCGCACGACCCGGCCGCGGCGCCGTCGCCCCCGTGACGCGAACGCCCCCGGGGGGACCCGGGGGCGTCGCGGCTCGCACCGTAGCGCGATCGATCGGGATCAGCCGCCGATGCAGGTCTTGATGGTCTCGGGCGTGCACTTGTCGAGACCCGTATAGGTCGGGTCCTTGGGCATCTTCTTGTTCTCGATGATGTCGACCATGAAGTACATGGTCTTGTAGCCCATCTCGAAGGGCCGCTGGCCGACCTGGCCGAGCGAGAGCCCCTCTTCCATGAGCTTCATCTGCACGGGCAGCGTGTCGGCGACGACGAGGGCCAGCGACTTCGAGGCGATCCGATCCCTGTGCTTGGAGGCGACCCGGCGATAGGCGTCGGGCACGAACTGCGGGAACCCGCCCGTCGGCACGAAGGCATCGAGCGTCGGGTTCTTGGCGAGCACGTCCTCCATCTGCTGGACGGCGCGGTTGAAGTCGTCGTCGGTGTAGAGCGGGCAGCCGGCGATCTCGGTCCAGCCGCCCTGGCCGGTGAGCCGCTCGCCCGGGGCCTTGTCCGACTTCTTGCCCGAGAGCGTGTCGCGAATGCCCTGCATGCGCTCGTTGTGGTTGGCGGCCGCGGCACCGCCCGACTGGATGCAGATCGTCCCGCCATTGGGCTTGATCGACTTGACGATCTCGGCGAGGCCGACGCCGATCTCGTAATTGTGGGTGCCGACATAGGCGATCCTGAGCGCCTTGTCCTTCTCGAGCAGGTCGGCGTCGAAGGTGAGGACCGGGATCCCGGCCTTCTTGGCCTCGGCCAGCGCCACCGCCATGGCGGCGGCATTCGAGGGCGAGACCACGAGCCCGTCGACCTTGCGCCGGATCAGGTCGTTGACCATCTGCACTTGTTCCTCGCCGCCGCCGTGCTCGCCGGGGCCGACGTAGAGGCACTCGATCTTGCCGCCGAGTTCGCGCTCGGCCTTCTTGCAGCCGTCGCGGGCCTGGTCGAAGAACGGATTGTTGACGTTCTTGGGCACGAGCGCGATCGTGAGTTTCTTGCCCTGGGCCAGGGCGTCTTGGCCGCCCACGAACGCGGCCACGGCGACCGCTGCGGTGGCGAGCAACAGCTTTTTCAGCATGAAAAGGCCTCCCGATTGGCTCACTCGAGGTTTCCCGCGGCGGTTCAGCCGCGGCTCCGTCCGCGGATCCGTTCCAACAGGACCGCGAGGATGATGAACAGCCCGACGAAGAGATCGTACCAGTTGGCATCGACCCCGAACATGATCAGGCTGTTGCGAATCAAGAAGATGAGCGCCGCGCCGATGAACCCGCCATAGGCCCCGCCCTCTCCGCCCATGAGGTTGGTGCCGCCGATCACGGCCGCGGCGATGACGTAGAGCTCCCAGGTGCGGCCCATGCCGTTGCTGGCCGAGCCGTTGTAGCCCGTGAGCATCAAGGCGGCGATCGCGGTCGTCAGCCCGCAGACCATGTAGGCCTGGAGCTTGATGCGGTCGACCGGGATGCCGGTCAGGCGCGCCGCCTGCTCGTTGCCGCCGATCGCGTACAGATAGCGCCCCCAGGGCACGAAGCGGAAGACGAAGCCGAAGACGAAGGTCAAGGCGACCAGCACGAGGAACTGGTGCGAGAGATAGAAGGTCCCGCCGTCGAACCAGGGAAAGGCGATCTGGCCGCCGCCGATCTCTTTGAAGGTGTCGCCGCCGGGGCCGAAGTCGTAGATGATCCGGTTCTCCGAGAGGACGACCGCGAGCGAGCGGTAGATCGAGAGCGTGCCGAGCGTGACGACGAAGGGCGGCAGCTTGACATAGGCCACGAGTGCCCCGTTGACGGCACCGGCGGCACAGCCGACCGCGAGCCCGGCGCCGATTCCGACCCACCAGGGCATCCCGGCCTCGAGCAATCGGGCGGTGGCGATGCCGACGAGCGCCATCATCGAGCCGACCGAGAGGTCGATGCCGCGGGTCAAGATCACGGCGATCATCCCCATCGCCATGATCCCGATCGGCGCGAAGTTCCGCGTGATGTTGAAGAAATTGTCGCGGGTCGGGAACGTCACCGGCTCGTACCAGGCGGTCGCGACGCAGATCAGCGCCACCGTGAGGGTCACCCAGAACGCCTGATTGGCGACGATCCGCGCCAGCAGGCTGCGTTCCTCGAGCCGGGTCACCTCCTCGATCGCGACGCTGGTCTGGACCGGTCGAGCGGACTGCATCGGGGCTCCGGCTGCCTCTCAGGCGGTGGCGATCGCGCCGGTGATGAGGCCCGTGACCTCCTCCGGCGAGGTGGCGGCGATCGGCTTGTCGGCCACCCGGGTGCCGCGGCGGAGCACCATCACCCGGGTGCAGACCGCGAACACGTCGGGCATGCGATGGCTGATCAGGATGACGGCGTGGCCGGTGTCGCGCAGCCGGCGGATGAGGTCCAACACCTCGGCCACCTGGCGGACGCTGATCGCGGCGGTGGGCTCGTCCATGAGCACGAACTTGGGGTCGGAAAGGCGGGTCCGCGCGATCGCCACCGCCTGGCGCTGGCCACCCGACATCTGCCGGACCAGGTCACGGGGCCGGGTCTCGCTCTTGAGCTCCTTGAAGAGCTCCGCCGCCCGCTCGAAGATCTTCTTGAAGTCGACGAGCGAAAGCGGCCCGACCCTTTTTTTGATTTCCCGCCCGAGATAGACGTTCTCCCCCGCACTCATGTTGTCGCAGAGTGCCAAGTCCTGATAGACGACCTCGATGCCTTGGGCCCGCGCGTCCAAGGGCTTGTGGAAATGCTGCGGCACGCCGTCGATCAGGATTTCGCCCGAGGAGGGCGGAAAATTGCCGGCGATGATCTTGACGAGGGTGGACTTGCCGGCGCCGTTGTCGCCCATGAGGCCCAGAACCTCGCCCGACTCGAGCCGCAGGTCGACGCCGCGCAAGGCCTCGATGGCACCGAAATGTTTGGTGATGCCCCGGAGTTCCAGGACCGCCAATGCTCGCCTCCCCGGGCCCGGAACACCAAGGGGTCCGAACCTCGCGGGCGGAGCATACACGCCAACTCGGGACGGTAAAGCCGCGAGCCCCGGCCCGAGGCTGACAGGAGCCGAAGCCTCGGTTACAAGTCGGACATGAACCCCTGCTTTTTCCTGATCCGGCCGCCGCGCGCGCTCGACGGCCCGTTGCCGCCGAGCCTGCTCGGGCGGCTCGGCCGCACGCTCCTGGCGCTGCTCGCCATCTATCTCGCGGCCATGGCGTTGGCGGCGGGCTGAAGCGGCCGAGCGGCCGCTCGCTCGCGGTGCCCGAGCCGGCGCGTCAGTGGCTGTCGCGCGGCGGTGCCGCCCCGCGGCAACCCACGAGAAAGTCGAGATCGACCCCGCGATCGGCCTGCAGCACGTGGTCGTGGTAGAGCTTCCAATAGCCCGATTGCATGGCAGGGGGCGGCGGGGTCCAGGCCGCGCGGCGGCGGGCGAGCTCCTCCTCGCTCACGAGGAGCTCGAGCCGTCGGGCGGGGACGTCGAGCTCGACCAGATCGCCCTCGCGCACGAGCGCCAGGGGTCCACCGGCCGCCGCCTCCGGGGCGACGTGCAGGACGACGGTGCCGTAGGCCGTGCCGGACATGCGGGCATCGGAGATGCGCACCATGTCCTTGATGCCGCGCTTCAAGAGCTTGGGCGGCAGCCCCATGTTGCCGACCTCGGCCATGCCCGGATAGCCCTTGGGGCCGCAGTTCTTGAGGACGAGGACCGAGGTCTCGTCGACCTCGAGCGCCGGATCGCCGATCCGAGCGTGGTAATGGTCGATGTCCTCGAAGACGACCGCGCGACCGGTGTGGCGCAAGAGATGCGGCGAGGCGGCGGAGGGTTTGAAGACCGCCCCGTTGGGCGCGAGGTTGCCTTTGAGCACGACGAGCCCGCCCTCGGCCACGAGCGGCCGATCCCAGGGTCGGATCACCTCCTCGTTCCAGCAGGGCGCGTCCTTGACGTTCTCCCAGATCGTCTTGCCGTTGATCGTGCGCGCGTCCTCGACGAGCAGCCCGTGCTCGCCGAGCCGGCGCAGCACCGCCGGCAGCCCGCCCGCATAATAATAGTCCTCGGCCAAAAAGCGGCCCGAGGGCATGAGATCGACGAGCGTGGGTACCCCCCTCCCCCACGCGTCCCAGTCCTCGAGCGAGAGCGGGACGCCCACCCGCCCGGCGATCGCGAGGAGGTGGATCACGGCGTTGGTCGAGCCGCCGAGGGCACCACAGGCGCGGATCGCGTTCTGGAAGGCGGCACGGGTCAGGATCTTCGATAGCCGCAGATCCTCCCGCACGATCGCCACCGCGCGCATGCCGGTGAGATAGGCGATCTGCCGGCGGCGGGCGTCGACCGCCGGGATCGCGGCCGACCCGGGCAGGCTCGTGCCCAAGGCCTCGGCGAGCGCGTTCATGGTCGAGGCCGTGCCCATGGTCATGCAATGGCCGGCCGAGCGGCTCATGCAGGACTCGGCCTCCATGAAGTCCTCGAGGGTCATCTCGCCGGCCTTGACGGCCTCGGCGAACTTGAAGACGTCGGTGCCCGAGCCGATCGGCTTGCCCTTGTAGTTGCCGGAGAGCATCGGCCCGCCGCTGAGCACGATCGAGGGCAGATCGCAGGAAGCGGCGCCCATGAGGAGCGCCGGTGTGGTCTTGTCGCAGCCGGTGCACAGCACCACGCCGTCCACGGGATTGCCGCGGATCGCCTCCTCGACCGTCATGGCGGCCAAGTTGCGGTAGAGCATCGAGGTCGGGCGGAGGTTCGATTCGCCGTTGGAGAAGACCGGGAATTCGAGCGGGAAGCCGCCCGCCTCGTAGACGCCGCGTTTGACCCACTCGACGAGCTCTTTGAAGTGCGCGTTGCAGGGGGTGAGCTCGGAGGCGGTATTGGCGATGCCGATCACCGGCCGGCCGTCGAAGAGATGGTCGGGAAAGCCCTGGTTCTTCATCCAGGAGCGGTGGATGAAGCCGTTCTTGTCGAGCCTGCCGAACCAGGCCCGGCTCCGCCTCTGGCTCTCGTCGCCCGCCACGCTCGCCTCCCGTCCTGCTCGGCCTGCGGGTTAGCCGTCGCGCGCACGCGGCTCAACCAGATCCGCAGGCGGGCTGCCTTGCGCCGCCGAGGCCCCTGGCGGTCCCGCCGCGATCAGCTCCGGGATCCACAGGACGAGGAGGGCGGTGGCCGCGAGCCCGAGGCCGGCGATCGAGAGTAGCGCCGGTTGCGGTCCGAGCCGTTCGCCCAAGAGCCCCACGAGAAGGAAGCCCAAGGGTGCCGTTCCGATCGCGGTCGTGACGACGCCCAGCACGCGCAGCCGCAGGGCCGGTGGGGCGGCCGCGAGCGGGATCGTCATCTGCATCGCCGAGAAGCCGGCCATCCCGGCCCCGGCGGCGAAGAGGCAGGGCAGGGCCAGAAGCGGCGAAGGCGCGAGCGCGTAACCGATCACGCCCAGCATCAGCGAGGCGACACCGCCCGTGTAGATCCGGCGGAACGCGGTCGGGCGGGCGCGCGCCACGATCCAGAGTGCGGCGAGCACGCCCGCGAGCCCGTCCACGCCCAAGAGCAGGCCGATCGCGGCGGGATCGAGGCCGAAGCGGCGTTCGGCGATCACGGGTGCGAGCGCCGTCCAGGGAAAGCCCCAGAGGTTGAAGATCAAGGTCACGAGCACGGCACCGAGCAACAGCCGGTCGCGGCGCACGGCCGCGAGCCCGTCCCAGAGACCGCCGTCGCGCGCGGGGCCCGGGCGGCGCGCGCGGCGGCTCGCCGGCCTCGCGCCGATCAGGGCCGCGAGGGCCAGGGCGTAGAGGGCGGCTGCTGCGAGAAAGACGCCGTCGAGGCCCAAAAAGGCCACCACGGCCCCGCCCGCGACCGTGCCCAGAAGCCGGGTGAGCTGTGCCGAGGCGGCCTCGAGCCCCATGCTCGCCGCCGCGTGCTCGAGGCCCACGGTCTCGCCCAGAAGCGTGCGGCGGACCGGTTGCTCGATCGTCCAGAAGATCCCGTTGGCGAAGGCGGCCGCGAGCAACAGCGGCAGCCCGAGCCGGTCGCCGAGGCTCGCGGCGAGCATGGCGAGCGAGGTCGCGAGCATCGCGAGCACGCCCGCCTGCACGACCCGGCGGCGATCGCGGGCCTCGAGGAGCCCGGTCAAGGGCACGCCCAGGAGGAGGAGCGGCAGGAGCCGAGCGAACGAGGTGGCCGCCACCGCCACGGGCGAGCGCGTGGTCTCGAGCGCCCAGAGCGCGAAGGCCAGCATCTCGAGCCAGCGGACGACCCCGATCGCGAGGCCGGCCAGCCAGATCCGGCGGGCCGTGCGATCGCCCAGGACACGGCTCCAACCGAGCGCAGGGAGCACGTGCAGGCGGCTCCTTTGACAAGTACCAGGGGTTGCTGTCAGCCTCCCGTGCCGCACCACTATCGTGAGTTGGAAGCCAAGGACCATGCCCCTGCATCGCATCGCGGTCATCCCGGGCGACGGGATCGGCAAGGAGGTCGTGCCCGAGGGCCTGCGCTGCCTCGAGAAGGCGGCCGGCCGCTTCGGCTTCGCGCTCGAGTTCGCCGAGTTCGATTGGGGCTGCGGCTATTTCGAAAAGCACGGTCGCATGATGCCGGAGGACGGCATCGAGCGGCTGCGCGCCTTCGATGCGATCTTTCTGGGTGCGGTCGGTTGGCCCAGCGTGCCCGACCACGTCTCGCTCTGGGGCCTGTTGATCCCGATCCGCCGGCGCTTCGAGCAGTACGTGAACCTGCGGCCGGTGCGCCTCTTCGAGGGCGTGCGCTCTCCGCTCGCCAACAAGAAGCCGGGCGAGATCGACTTCTTGATCGTGCGCGAGAATTGCGAGGGCGAATATTCGGAGATCGGCGGTCGGCTCTACCAGGGCACCGAGGCCGAGATGGCGGTGCAGGAGAGCGTGTTCACCCGCCGCGGGGTGGACCGGATCTTGCGCTACGCCTTCGAGCTCGCCAAGCGTCGGCCGCGGCGGCATCTGACCTCGGCCACCAAATCGAACGGCATCATCCACACCATGCCGTTCTGGGACGAGCGGTTCCGGGCGATCTCGGCACTCTATCCCGAGGTGCAGATCAGCCAGTACCACATCGACATTCTGAGCGCGCACTTCGTGCGCTTCCCCGAGCGGTTCGACGTCGTGGTGGGCTCGAACCTGTTCGGCGACATCCTCTCCGACCTCGGCCCGGCGGTGACCGGCACGATCGGCATCGCCCCTTCCGCCAACCTCAACCCCGAGCGCGAATATCCCTCGATGTTCGAGCCGGTGCACGGCAGTGCGCCCGACATCGCGGGCAAGAAGATCGCCAACCCGATCGGCCAGATCTGGTCGGGGGCGATGATGCTCGAGCATCTGGGCCATCCGCTCGCGGCCTCGGCGATCCTGGGTGCCATCGAGCGGGTGCTGGCCGCGGGGCGGGTGCTCACGCCCGACATGGGCGGCGAGGCCTCGACCGAGGAGCTCGGCAAGGCGATCGCGAGCGAGATCTGAGCCGCGCGGAGGGTGCGATGGCCGAGCTGCCCGTCTTCCCGGCGTTCGTGGCGGCACCGGGGATCCACGAGACGATCCGCCTGCCGGGGCTCGGCATCGAGCACCATGTGCGCGTGCCCTCGGCTGCGACCGGCGGCCAATTGTGCCTGATCGAGGAGATCACGGCGCCGGGTGCGGGCCCGCCGCGTCACGTGCACAAGCTGCAGACCGAGGTCTTCGCCTTTCTCGAGGGCGACTATCTCGTCGAGATCGACGGCCAGAGCATGCCGGCACCGGCCGGCACGGTGGTGGTGATCCCCCCGGGCCGGCCGCACGCCTTCAAGAACCGCGGGAGCACGCCCGGGCGGTTCCTGTTCTTGTTGACACCCGCCGGCGACACCGAGGGGTTCTTCCGCAAGCTCGCGGCGATCCTGGCCGAGGGCCCGCCCGATCCGGAGCGCCTCAACCGCGAGCTCGCGGCCTTCGGCTTCGAGGTGACCGGGCCGCCGATGGCCTAAGTCGGGGCCTGCGCCCCCGGGCGGCCGCGGCCGGGGGTCAGTGGCCCGGCGGGTGGCCGTGGGTGGCTTCGTAGGCCTTTTCGAAGACCTTCTGCTTCTCGGGCGTCGTCTCGGTCTGATGGCGCGCCTTCCACTCCTCGTAGGGCATGCCGTAGACGATCTCGCGCGCCGCCTCGTAGTCGATCGCGAGACCCTGCTCCTGCGCCGCGGCCGCGTACCATTTGGCGAGGCAGTTGCGGCAGAAGCCGGCGAGGTTCATCAGATCGATGTTCTGCACGTCGGTGCGTTTGCGCAGATGCTCGACCAGCGTGCGGAAGACGGCGGCCTCGAGCTCGATCCGGGTCCGCTCGTCGATCGGGGGCACGGCCATGGGCTGCTCCTCGGGCTTGCTCTGGCCAGGATATGGAGCGGCTTCGGCCCCGCTCAATCGGCCGCGAGGGCAGGCTCGGCACGTCCACGCTCGAAGAGGCCGGCGGCGTCGCGGGCGGCGACGTAGCCGAAGGTCATGGCGGGCCCGAGCGTGATCCCGCCACCGGGATAGTTGCCGCCCATGATGCTCGCCATGTCGTTGCCGCAGGCCCACAAGCCCGGGATCGGCCGGCCCTCGCGGTCGAGCACGCGGGCGCGGCCGTCGCAGCGCAGGCCCGCGAAGGTGCCGAGATCGCCCATCACGAGCCGCACGGCGTAGAAGGGCGGCACCTCGATCGGCCCCACGCACGGGTTGGGCCGCACCTCGGGATCGCCGAGATAGCGATTGTAGGCGGTGCGACCGCGACCGAAGGCCGGGTCCTCCCCGCGCCGGGCCGCCTCGTTGTAGGCGGCCACCGTGCGCTCGAGCGCGCTCCCGTCGATACCGCAGGCTCGGGCGAGCTCGGCCAGCGTGCGGCCGCGCCGCAGATAGAAGTTGCGCAGGGCGGGCCGGAGCGGGACCGGGAAGGGCTTGGCCCAGCCCAGGCCGTAGCGGCGGATCGTGCGGTGATCGGCCAGGAGCCAGGCGTGCGGCTCGCCCGGCAGGCCGCGGCAGGCCTCGAGCATGGCCTTGCAAAAATCGTGGTAGCTGTCGGCCTCGTTGCAGAAGCGGGTGCCGCGATCGGTCACCGCGATCACGCCCGGCTTCGCCCGGTCGACGAAATGCGGGAAGACGCCTTCGGTCCCGTCCTCGTGCGGGACGAGGCTCACCGGCACCCAGGCGGCGGCAGCGGGGAGATCCTCGACCACAGCCGCACCGACGGCGGTCGCGAGGCGGATGCCGTCGCCGGTGTTCCCGGGGGGTGCGGGCGACCAGTGCTCGGCACCACTGGGCGCGTGCGGGAAGAGCCGGGCGCGGCGGACGCGGTCCTGCGGGAAGCCGCCCGTGGCGAGCACCACGCCGCGGCGCGCGCGCACCTGCACGGTGCCGTCCCGGCGAAGGATCAGCGCGCCCGCTACCCTCCCCTCTTCGACCACGAGCTCGCTCGCCGGAGCTTCGGTCCAGATCGGGATGCCGAGGTCGAGCGCGCTCTTGAAGAGGCGGCCGGCGAGCGCGTTGCCGTTGGTGAGCCGCATCGCCCGGCCCCAGAGCAGGCGGTCGCGGGCGTAGCGGGCGAACAGCCGCAGCACGTAGAGGGCCGAGACCGGCGAACGGGCGACGTTGAAGAAGTGCAAGAGCTCCTTACCCGAGCCGATCATCATGCCGAGCACGGTGAGCTCGGGCAGAGGCGGGCGAAGGCGCGCGATCGCCGCTCCCAAGGTGCGGCCGTCGAAGGGCTCGGCGACGATCGAGCGACCGCCCGCGAGCCCGCCCGGGGCATCGGGGTGGTAGTCGGAGAAGTGTGGGCCCAAAAGGAAGCGGAGGCTCGTGCGCGCCTCGAGGAAGGCCACCATCGCGGGCCCGTGCTCGAGAAAGGCGTCGACCCGCTCGGGGTCGAAATGGTTGCCGGTCTCGTGCCGGAGATAGGTGCGGGCGGCTTCTTTGGTGTCGAGGATCCCGGCGGCGCGGGCCTGCGGCGAGCAGGGGATCCAGAGCCAGCCGCCCGAGCGGGCGGTGGTGCCGCCCACGAGCGGTTCCTTTTCGACGACCAGCACCTCGAGGCCGAGCAGCCGTGCGGTGAGGGCCGCCGCCATGCCGCCGGCACCCGATCCGACGACGAGCAGATCGCAGATGGTTTCGCCCTCGTCCGCGCGTGCCACGATCGATCGCCCCCCGCCGCGAGGAAGCGCGGCGCCTGCGGTCGGGTCAAGCGCGCCCGCGCAGGCGCGGTCTTCGTTTCCGTCGCGAGCTCAGCCCTGCAGGCGGGGGAGCAGAAGGATCTCGAGCCGGCGCTCGGGTGCGAGCCAGGTGGCGGCGAGCTCGGCGAGGTCCTCGCGGCTCCAGCTCGCGAGATCCCGCTCCAACCGCTGCGGCCGCTCGAGCTTGAAGGAATGCGCGTGGCGGCCGGTGAGCACGCCGTCGAGCCAGAAGCCGTTCGAGGCCAGGATCCGCGGCAGCCGGGCCCGGCGCGGCTCGACGATCCGCGCGAGCTCCTCGGCGGTCGGTCCCTCCGTGCGCAGCCGCTCGAGGAGTTCGGCGAGCTGCGGGCGGATCTCGCGGATGCGGTCGGCGGGCAGATCGAGCTGGACGACGAGCCGACCGCGGCCGGGGACCGCGAGCGAGGCGGCATGCGCCACGCGCGGCGAATAGGTTGCCCCGAGGCGCTCGCGAACGAGCTCACGGACCCGCTCGCGCAGGACGTCGGCCAAGAGCTCGAGCCCGAGCGCCGAGCGCGGGTCGCGGCCGTCGGTGGTCTGCTGGTAGACGAGCAGGATCGCCTGATCGGCCGCACCGTCGTGCAGGAGCTCGGCCGTGCCGGTGGGGATCGTGGCGGGCGCGGGCGGGGCGGCCGCGGCAGGTGCGCGCGGCGGCAGATGGCCGAGCGTGCGGGCGACCGCGTCGATCACGGCCTCGGGCTCGACCTCGCCCACGATCGCGACGTCGATCGGGCCCGTTGCGATCTCGGCTGTGAGCCAGGCGCGCAGCTCCTCGAGCGTGCGGGCCTCGGCCTGGGCGCGCTCGGGCAGGCCGTAGCGCGGATCGCCCCGGTTCAAGAGCCGTGCTACGGGCCCGTCGAGCGCCGCGCCGGCGACCGATTCGAGCCGGCGATAGCTGCTCTCGAGGCGACGGCGCCAGGCCGGCAGGACGTCGGGGCGCAACCCCGGATCCTCGAGCTGGGCGCGGGCGAGGACGAGAGCGGTGAGGAGCTGGCTCGGGCTCGCCTCGATCGCGAGCTGGAGGGCGTCCTCCTGGATCGAGAAGGAAGCGCGGATGCGCTTGTCGGCGAGGAAGCGGGCGAGCTCCTCGGCCGAATGACGGCCGAGCCCGCCGCCCAGAAAGGCTTCCTCGGCCAGCATGTCGAGGCCCGGCTGGTCGAGCGGCAGGCCCTGCCGGCCGCGGCCGAAGCGGATCGTGGCGCGGACCGTGTCGGCCTCGAAGGTCGTGGGCTTGACGTCGAGGCGGACACCGTTGGCGAAGGTCACCGCGGTGACGTCGAGCTCGGAAAGCCGGGTGTGGGTCGCGATCGGCGCCGGCTCCGCGGCCGGCGCATAGGCCAGCGCGATGCTCGCGATCGGCTCGGGCGGGGCGAGCGCGATCGTCTGCGAGCGACGCCAGGCGGCCTCGACTTCGGCGGCGAGCCCCCCTTCCCCGGCGGCCGGCGCTTCCGGCAGCACGAGCTCGACGAGCGGTCCCGAGCCCGAAAAGAGCCGCTCGATCGCGGCCGCGAGGCTCGCTTCGTCGATCGTGGGCGCGAGCTCCTCGAACAGCGCGAGCTCGGCCTCGGGGGCCAAGAGCACGCGCTCGTAGCGGGCGGAGCGCAAGATCGCCTCGGCGAGCCCGCGGGAGGCACGGGTGGACGCGGTGCGGATCCGGTCCTCGAGGGCGGCGCGCCGCACCGCGAGGGCTTCTTCCCGTTCGGAAGCGAGCACCCCGTAGGTGCGCAGCCGGCGCAGCTCCTGCTCGAGGCTCGCCACTGCCTCGGCCCAGCGGTCGGGCTCGATCGCAGCGCGCAGGATGGTTTCCTCGGCGATCTCGCGCCAGCTGTCGCTCGCCATCGAGGCGCCCGTGAAGGGTGCCTCGGGCCGGGCGGCGATCCGCTCGAGCCGGCGCTCGAGGGCGTGCTCGACGACGAGCTCGGCCAGCGCCTCGGCCCGCAGCGCGCGCGAATCGGGGCGCGGGTCGTAAGGCCGGGTGAAGCTCACGGCGAGGCCGGCGGGCAGCCCCTTTTCGACCGCGACGCGGACGGCGAGGCCGCGCGCCGGCGGCGTGCCGGCTTCGATCGCGGGTGGCGGCGCCTCGCGGCGCGGCAAGGAGGAGAAATGCGCGGCGATGCGCTCGGCCACGGCTGCGGGCTCGACCTCGCCCGCGACCGCGACGATCATCCGATCGGGCCTGTAGGCGCGGCGATAGAGCTCGAGCAGCCGCTCGCGCGGGGCGCTGCGGATCACCTCGGGCTCGCCGATCGGCAGCCGCTCGGGCACGAGCGTCTCGGGCAGGCGAAAGGCAAGCGATTCCTCGAACAGCCGCTGGCGCGGCGTGGCACGGAGGCGGGCTTCCGAAAGGACCACACCGCGCTCGGCCTCGAGCTCGGCTTCGGGGACGGTGAGGCCGGCGGCCATCTCGGCGAGCACGAAGAGGGCGGTGTCGAGCCCCGAGGCGGTCGCCCGCGGCAGCTCGAGCATGAAGACCGTGGTCTCGAAATCGACCCGGGCGTTGGTATCGGCGCCGAAGGAGAGGCCCTCGCGCTCGAGCAGCGGCAGAAGCTCGCCCGGCGGGATGCGCTCGGACCCGCGAAAGGCCATGTGCTCCAAGAGATGGGCGAGGCCGCGCTCGTCCTCGCGCTCGAACAGCGAGCCGAACTCGACCATGAGCCGCAAGCTGGCACCACCGGGCGGGGTGGCGTTCGGCACGACCGCCCAGCGCAGGCCGTTGTCGAGCCGGCCCCAGTGGATGCGCGGGTCGGGCTCGGGCAGATCGGGCGCGCGCACGGGCCACGGGGCCTCGGCCGCGACGGCGAGCGCACTCGCGAGCCAGACGGCGAGGAGCAGGAGCCCGGCGCGCAACGGGCGGCCGGGACCGGCCGAGGAGGAGCGGGGCCGCGCGCGCGGCGCGGCCCGTCCGCTCAGGACTTGAAGCGGGCCCAGGCGAATTGCGGGCTGTCGTTCGGTTCGATCGGCATCTCGATCTTGTCGCGGAGCGCCCATGTGATGACCTGATGGTGGAGCGGGACGTAGACTAGATCGTCCTTCACGATCTTCCAGGCCTCGGCGATCAAGGCGTCTCGCTTGGCGAGGTCGATCGTGGTCTCCATGGCCGCGGTCAGCTCGTCGACGCGCGGGTTGCTGTAGCCCGTGTGGTTCCACCCCCCACCGGTCTTGTAGAGGAAGTTGAAGACGTAGTGGCTGTCGAGCGTGGGCACGCCCCAGCCCAGCATGTAGAAATCCTGCTCCTTGTTCTGCAGCTCTTTGAAATGGATCGTCTTGCTCTGCGAGCGGAGCTGGACCTTGATGCCGGCGCGGGCGAGCATGGCGGTGATCGCCTGGCAGATCGCTTCGTCGTTGATGTAGCGATCGTTCGGGCAGGAGAGCGCCACCTCGAAGCCGTCCGGATAGCCGGCCTCGGCCAATAGCGACTTGGCCTTGGCGAGATCGAAGGGCAGCCGCTGGTCGAGCTCTTTGGTGAAGCCGTGCACGCCCGGGGCGGTGATGATGCCGGCCGGGGCCGCGAGCCCGCGCATCACCTTGCTCTTGATGGCCTCGATGTCGATCGCGCGGTAGACCGCCTCGCGCACGCGCTTGTCGGCGAACGGGTTCTTGCCCTTGACATTGGACGCCCGCAGCTCCGGCCGGGCGATGTCCATGCCCAGAAAGATCGTGCGGATCTGCGGGGTCTGCAGGACCTTCAAGCCGGGTGTCGCCCGCAGCCGCTCGATGTCCTGCAAGGGCGGGTCGAGGACGAAGTCGAGCTCGCCCGAGAGCAGGGCCGCCACCCGGGTCGCGTCGTTCTTGATCGGCGTGTAGACGACCTCGTCGACATTGTGCGGCTGTTGCGCGAGGCCCCACCAGTCGGGGTTCTTCTCGAGCACGGTGCGCACGTCGGGCTCGCGGCGGACGAGCTTGAAGGGCCCGGTGCCGTTGGCGTTGCGCACGGCGAAGGTCTCTTCGCCACCTTTGAAGTTCTGGGGCTTGGTGACGTTGTGCTTCTCGGCCCAGCCCTTGTCCATGATGTGGACCTCGGTGAGCTGGTTCGGCAGGATCGGGTTCGGCCCCTTGCCGGTGACGATCCGCACCGTGCCCGCATCCGTGGCGTAGACCTCGGTGACCGAGGTCAAATAGCCCTTGAAGTCGGAGGTCTCCGAGCGCGCCCGCTCGATCGAGAAGACGACGTCCTCGGCGTCGAAGCTCGCGCCGTCGTGGAAGCGCACACCTTGGCGGAGCTTGAACTCCCAGACCGTGGGCTCGATCGCCTTCCACTCGGTGGCGAGCGAGGGCACGAGCTTGAGTTCGTGGTCGCGGTTGATCAAGGGCTCGTAGAATTGCTGGCCCATGGTGTTGGTCGGGCCCTCGTTCTGGGCGTGCGGGTCCATGGTCAAGGCGTCGCCCTGGCTCGACCAGCGCAAGACGTTCTTGGCCGAGGCCGTGCTCGTCTCTCCGATCAGGAGCACGAGGAGCGCCGTCCCGCCCAACAGCAGCGTGCGCATCGCGATCCCTCCCCTTGCCATCCTCGCCGCGTGCGCCGTTCGCCGCGGACCCTCCGACCAGCCTGCGCCCGGCTCGGGCGGTGTCAAGCGGGCCCCGCGTCGATCGGTCTTGGGATCGGCTCGGGCTCCAGGTTATGATGCGCCGAATTGCCGGTCCGGGAGCGAGGGAGAACGGCCGATGCGGCGCGCCTCGCGGCCGCTGCTCTCGGCCTCGCTCGCTGGGCCCGCCCGGGCCGCGTTCCGATCGAACCCGAGGCCCTCTGCGGCCCGGACCGCCGCGGCCGGTCCCGATGGCTCGGCTCGCCCGCGCGGGTCAGCCGCCGTCCGCCGCCTC
>JANWZN010000070.1 GCA_025054575.1 Geminicoccaceae bacterium
CTTTCCCGAATACTATCACTATTTCGGGTTGCCCTATTTCGTCTGGCGCGGGCGGACCTATCACAACCACAATCGGCTGCTCGCGACCTACGACGGCATGGACGGCTTGAAGACCGGCTACATCCGGGCCTCCGGCTACAATCTGGCGGCCTCGGCCGTGCGCGACGGCCGCCGCCTGGTCGCGGTCGTGCTCGGTGGCGCGAGCTCGGGCGAGCGCAACCGCGAGATGGCCCGGTTGCTCGACGAAGGCTTCGCGAGCCGCGCCGATACCCGGGTCGCCGGCAGCCTCGGCCCGGCGTCGAGCGTCGCGGTCCCGGCTGCCGCGGTCGCCCTCGCTCCGCCTGCCGAACGGCGGGCGGCCCCGCGCCCCGACCCCGCACCCTCGGTACGCCGCCCGACCGGCGGCTTCGCCGTCCAGCTCGGAGCCTTTCGCGAACGGCGCACCGCCGTCGCGCCCGCGCGCAAAGTGGCGGGCGAGGTGCGCGTGCTCCGCGCCGGCGAGGTCGCGGTCGGGCCGGCCGGCGGCCGATCGCGCCTGTTCGCCGCGCAGGTCGTGGGCCTGAGCCGACGCGATGCGCTGGCCGCCTGCTCGACGCTGCGGCGCGCGGGCCGGGCCTGCACGGTGCTACGGGCGGACGAGCGCGCGATCGGCTCCGACTGAGCAACCGCGCGCCCCGGCGACCCGCCTCGTGCCGAGCCGGCCTCCGGGCAGCGAGGCCGGGCCTCGAGGTAGCGCAGCCGCGATCGGACCGTCAGAAGTGACGCCAGCCGGTTCGCTCGATCGTCATCGGCCGGCCTTCCGGGTCCAACACGCGCAGACCCGGCTCGGTGGTGGTCCGGCCGATCACGGCGATCGGCACGCCAGCGCGCGTCGCGAGTTCGGGCAGGAGCCCCTCGTGCTGCTGCGGCAGGGTGAAGAGCAGCTCGTAATCGTCACCGCCCGAGAGCGCGCAGGAGCGGGCGCCGGGGAGTCCGCGCGCCGCTTCGGAGAGCGGCAGTCGCGCGAGTTCGATCTCGGCACCGACCGACGAGCGCTCGAGGACGTGGCCGAGATCGGCGAGGAGCCCGTCGGAGACGTCGATCGCCGCGCTCGCGAGCCCGCGCAGCGCCCGACCGAGCGCGAGACGCGGGCGTGGCGTGCGGTACCGCTCGACGAGCGGGGGCACGAGCTCCTCCGGCACCGCCAAGCCGCGCAGGATCCGAAGGCCCATGGCGGCGTCGCCGAGCGTCCCCGACACGCAGACGAGCTCGCCCGGACGGGCGCCGCTGCGGAGCAGGGCCGCACCGCGCGGCACCAGGCCGAGGACGGTGAGGGAGAGCAGCAGCGGGCCGGGCGTCGCGACCGTATCACCGCCGATCAAGTGGAGCCCGAAGCGCGCCTGGTCGTCGGCCAGGCCACGGGCGAAGTCCTCGAGCCAACGATCCTCGAGATGCGGTGGCCGCGCGATCACGGTCAGATAGGCGAGCGGGTCGGCGCCCATCGCGGCGAGGTCGCTCAGATTGACCCGCAGCAGCTTGCCGGCGACGAGCTCGGGCGGATCGTCCGGCAGGAAGTGCACGCCTTCGACGATCGCGTCCTTGGCGACGACGAGCTGCCGATCGCTCGGCACCTCGACGAGCGCGGCGTCGTCGCCGAGCTCGAGCGCCCCGGGAAAGCCGGACGCGAGCGGCCGCAACAGCCGTGCGATCAGCTCGAACTCGCCGAGGCTCACGGTTCCTCCGAGGGTCGGCGCAGCGTCTGGGCGAGACGATCGAGCACGGCGTGCACGAACGCCGGCTCGCCGCCGCTCGCGAACAGATGCGCGATGTCGACATATTCGTTGATCGCCGCCCGTGCGGGCACCTCGCGCAGCTCGGCGAGCTCGAAGGTGCCGGCCCGCAGGATCGCCCGGGTGACCGTGCCCAGTCGGGCCAGGGTCCAGCCCTCGGCGAGCGCGCGTTCGATCTCGGGGTCGAGCCGGCCCCGGGCGGCCCAGGCGCCGAGCAGGATCTTGCGCAGCCACGCCGGATCGAGCTCGGGTGCGTCCGGCGGTCGATGCTCGACGAGCTCGGCAGCCACGGTTTCGGGATCGCCGCCGGCGAGATCGAGCTGATAGAGGCCCTGGACCGCCGCCAGCCGCGCCTCGCGGCGGCGCAACATGGCCGCGGGTGGCCGAGCGCCGCTCATCGCCCGGCCCTGCCGAGCCGGCGGCCGAGGGCGACGAGGGCCAGCGCGGCCAGCACCGCGTGGCCGCCCTTGTCCTGGCGGGCGGGATCGGCCCGCTCGAGCGCCTGGTCGAGCGTGTCGACGGTGAGGATCCCGTTGCCGATGGCGAGCCGCTCGCGGATCCCGAGCTCGACCAGGCCGCGGCAGCTCTCGCCCGCGACGAGGTCGAAATGGATCGTCTCGCCGCGGATCACGCAGCCCAGGGCCACATAGGCGTCGAAGCGCCGGCTCGCCGCGGCGATCGCGATCGCGGTCGGGATCTCGAGCGCGCCCGGCACCTCGGCGGTCTCGAAGCCGAGCTCCAGCCGCTCGAGCACGGCGCCGGCGCCGCGCACCAGCAGCTCCGCCACGGCCCGGTGATAGGGGGCGACCACGAGCAGGATGCGCGGGCGACCCAGATCGGGCGGCAGCACGAAGGTGTCGGCGGCACCGGCCATCAGCTGGGCTCCTCGCCGCCGACCGGTCGGGTTTCCACGACCCGGAGCCCGTATCCTTGGAGCCCGACGATCGTCCGGCCGGTATTCGAGAGCAGGATCATGTCGTGGATGCCGAGCGCCTGGAGGATCTGGGCACCGATCCCGTAGACCCGCAGATCGGGCGGCGGCGTCGGCTCCCGGCCGGCGCCGTGGGCGATCCGCTGCGAGACGCTCTTGGGCGAGGGCTCGCGCAACACGACGACGACGCCGCGACCGGCGCGGCCGATCATCTCCATGGCACGGTGCAGTTGATCGCCGCGGCCGGTTTCGCCGGCTCCGAGGATATCCTCGAGGATGTTGACCGCGTGGACGCGCACGAGGACGGGCTCGGGGGTCGTCACGTCACCTTTGACCAGGGCGACGTGCTCGACGCCGTCCAGGACGTTGGTGAAGACCTCGAGCCGGAAATCGCCGCCCCAGCGGCTGCGGAAGGGTGCTGCGAACTCGCGCTCGACCAACCGGTCGTGGCGCAGGCGGTAGGCGATGAGGTCGGCGATCTCGCCGATCTTGAGGCCGTGCCGGCGGGCGAACGGGACGAGGTCGGGCAGCCGCGCCATCGTCCCGTCGTCGTTCATGATCTCGCAAATGACGCCCGAGGGGTCGAGGCCGGCCAAGCGGGCGATGTCGACCGCCGCCTCGGTGTGCCCGGCGCGGACCAGCACCCCGCCGTCGCGCGCCATGAGCGGGAAGATGTGGCCGGGGCTCGAGAGATCGTCGCGGCGGCTGGCGGGGTCGATCGCGACCTGGATGGTGCGGGCGCGGTCGGCGGCAGAGATGCCGGTGGTGATCCCGTGCCGTGCTTCGATGCTGACGGTGAAAGCGGTGCTGCGCCGCGACTCGTTGCCTTGGGCCATGAGCGGCAGGCCCAGATGCTCGCAGCGCTGGCGGGTGAGCGCCAGGCAGATCAGGCCGCGCCCGTAGCGGGCCATGAAGTTGATCGCCTCGGCGTCGCAGAACTGCGCCGGGATGACGAGATCGCCCTCGTTCTCGCGCGATTCGTCGTCGACCAGGATCACCATGCGGCCGCGGCGCGCGTCCTCGATGATCTCTTCGATCGGCGCGATCGGCGAGCGATCGCCCGAGCGCACGGCCGGCAGCGCTTCACTCACGGGCCGTCCCTCGTGGCGCGCCGCCCGGCCGGGCGAAGGCGAGCTGACGGGCGACGTAGCGGGCGAGCATGTCGGCCTCGAGATTGACGCGATCGCCCGGCCGACGGTCGGCGAGCGTGGTGACCGCCCAGGTGTGCGGGACGATGACCGTGGCGAAGCGGTCGGCCTCGACCTCGGTGACCGTCAAGGAGATCCCGTCGACCGCGATCGAGCCCTTGACCGCGACGAGCGGCGCGAGCTCGGCGGGGAGCGAGACCGAGAGGCGGCGTCCGCCCGGTTTCTCCTCGATCGCGAGGATCTCGCCCACGGCGTCGACGTGGCCGAAGACGAGGTGGCCGCCGAGTTCGTCGCCGAGCCGCAGCGAGCGCTCGAGATTGATCCGCTCGCCCGGGCGCCAGCTGCCGAGCGTGGTTCGGGCGAGGGTCTCGGCCGAGGCCTCGACGCGCCAGCCACGATCGGTGAGGCTCGCCACGGTGAGGCAGATGCCGGCATGGGCGATCGAAGCGCCCACGACGACGGGCTCGAACGCGCCGAGCGGTGCGATCTCGAGCACACGGCCGCACCCGTCCTCGATCCGCTCGACGACGCCCCGATGGGTCACGATGCCGGTGAACATCCTTTTCCTCTGGCCGGCTCGAGCACGCGCATCTCGTCCTCGCCGAGCCGATGCACGTCGACCGGAGCCCAGCGCTCGGCCTGATCGGGCCGCGCGACGGCGAGGCCGCCCACCAACGGTACGCCGTCCGCGCCCAGGAGGATCGGTGCCTGGAACAGAACCAGTCGGTCGACGAGCCCGGCGCGGACGAACGCCGTTGCGATTTCCCCCCCACCCTCGACGAGCACGCGGGTGATACCGCGTTCGGCCAGGAGCGCCAAGGCGGCCGCGAGCGAACCGGCGCCCACTTCGCTCGTCGTCTCGATCCGCACGCCCAGCGCCGAGAGCCGCCCGGCGCGCTCGGGATCGGCCGGTGCATTGGTGACGACCCAGACCGGGACCTCGCGAGCGGTGCGGGCGAGCCGGCTGTCGGGCGGCAGGCGGAGCCGGCGGTCGAGGACCACGCGGACGGGCGAGCGGCCGGCGAGCCCGGGCAATCTGCAGGTGAGCTCGGGATCGTCGGCCAGGACGGTGCCGATACCGACGAGGACGGCATCGTGCTCGGCCCGCAGCCGATGCGCCCAGGCGCGCGCCCGCTCCCCGGTGATCCAACGGCCGACGCCGGTGGCGCTCGCGATCCGCCCGTCCAGGCTCGTTGCGGCCTTGAGCGTGACCATCGGCCGGCCGGCGCGCAGCCGGCTCAGAAATCCCCGATGGGCGCGCTCGGCTTCGTGCGCGAGGCAGCCCGTGTCGACGACGACGCCGGCGGCGCGCAGCGCGGCCACCCCGCGACCGTCGACCCGGGGATCGGGATCGAGCATGGCGATGACGGCGCGCGCGATCCCGGCGGCCACGAGCGCGTCGCAGCAGGGCGGGGTCTGGCCGTGATGGGCGCAGGGCTCGAGCGTGACGTAGGCGGTGGCGCCACGGGCGGCGGGGCCGGCCCGGGCGAGGGCCACGGTCTCGGCGTGCGGCCGACCGCCCGCTCCGGTCCAGCCGCGGCCGACGATTCGGCCGTCGCGGACGATCACGCAGCCCACCGCCGGGTTGGGCCAAGCGGTCCCCAGCGCCCGCTCGCCGAGCGTCAGGGCCGAGCGCATGAAGCGGGCGTCTTCGGCGGTCATCGGCCGCCGCTGCCGCCGGGCTCCCGGTCGGGCAGGTCGCGAATGAACTCCTCGAAGTCACGGGCCGTCGCGAAGTCCTTGTAGACGCTCGCGAAGCGGACGTAGGCCACGTGGTCGAGGCGGGCCAGATGCTGCATCGCGAGCTCGCCGATCCGCGTGGAGGGGATCTCGCTCTCGCCGGTCTGCTCGAGCTCGCGCACGATCCGATTGACGAGCCGTTCGATCTGGTCCTCGTCGATGCCGCGCTTGCGGGTCGCGATCCGCAGCGAGCGGGCGAGCTTGTCGCGGTCGAACGGGACGCGGCGGCCGTCTTTCTTCACGACCACGAGCTCGCGCAGCTGGACCCGCTCGAGGGTCGTGAACCGGGCGCTGCATTTGGCGCATTGGCGACGCCGACGGATCACCGAGCCGTCCTCGACCGGGCGCGAATCCTTGACCTGGGTGTCTTCGGAACCGCAGAACGGGCAGCGCATGCTCGAGTCCGAGCGAGGACGGTCGCGCGGCGAGGTCTAGCCGAGCCGCGAGCGGTGGCAAAGCGGCGAGGGCGGCGGGCCGGTCGGGATCAGCCGAGCTTGGCGACGCGGCGGGCGTGCCGGCCACCGGCGAACGGCGTGTCGAGAAAGGTCGCGAGGCAGTCGCGCGCGGTGGCTTCGCCGACGATCCGACCGCCCAGCACCAAGACGTTGGCGTCGTTGTGCTCGCGGGCGAGGCGGGTGGTCGTGACGTCGTGGCAGAGCGCGGCGCGGACGTGGCGATGGCGGTTGGCGGCGATCGCGATGCCGATGCCGGTCCCGCACACGAGCACGCCGCGCTGGGCACGGCCCTCGCCGAGTGCCGCCGCCACCGCGTCCGCCTGGTCGGGATAATCGGCCGGCTCGGCCGAGTAGGTTCCGAGATCGAGCACCTCGAGGCCGCGCTCGACGAGGAGCTCCTTGAGCTTCTCTTTGAGCGCGTAGCCGGCATGGTCGGCGGCGAGCGCGATCGTCTCGGGCACGGGGATCCTCCGCTCGGTGGGTCGCTCGGACGGGTCGCCCGCAGCATAAGATCGTTGCCACCCCCTTCGCCAGGGTCCGATCGGCGCGCCCGGGCGCGCTCCGGCCGGCCGGCGCGGCGGCTCGGACCGGTCAGTGGAGTTGGAAGATCCCGGCGACGCGCCCGTAGCGGGGCGGGGTCAAGATCCGGGTGCGGCCGACCGTCACCGAATGGAGCTTGCCCTCGATGTTCGCGACCCAGAAGTCGAGGAAGCGGCGCAGCATCGGGTAGTGCGGAGCCAAATCGTAGTGCTGCCAGATGAAGGTCTGCAAAAGGCCCGGGTGATCGGGCAGGTGATAGACGATCTCGGCGGTGGCGAGCCGCCAGCCCTCGAGCTGGAGCCGCAGCTCGTCGTGGCCGGACACTCTCATGCGATCCTCCTCGTCGGGTTGCGACGGTTCGATGATGCCGGTGCGTCCGCCGACGTCAAGCGGCGAGCGTCGGATAATGGCGCGAATTCAAAGGCTTAGCAGCCATCGGCAGAGTCTGCTGACAAAATGGCCGAGGTCCCCTTGAAGCAGCCGCGGTCGCTCTCTACATGGCGGCGCGGTTTGGCACTCACCGCCGGCGAGTGCTAGCAGCCGGCGACCATCGAGCGGGAGCATCGTGGCATGAAGTTCAGGCCGTTGCACGACCGCGTCGTCATCAAGCGGGTCGAGGAGGAGCAGAAGACCAAGGGTGGGATCATCATCCCCGACACCGCCAAAGAGAAGCCGATGCAGGGCGAGGTGCTGGCGGTCGGTCCCGGCGCCCGCAACGACAAGGGCGAGTTGATCCCGATGGGCGTCAAGGTCGGCGACCGGGTGCTCTTCGGCAAGTGGTCGGGCACCGAGGTCAAGATCGAGGGTGAAGAGCTCTTGATCATGAAGGAGTCCGACATCATGGGCATTCTCGAGCCCGATAGCGTGGCCGCCGCCAAGGCCGCCTGATCCCTGATCGCGCCAATCAGACGAGAGGTAGGACCATGGCTGCCAAAGAACTGAAGTTCTCGACCGAAGCTCGGGCCAAGATGCTCAAGGGCGTGCAGACCCTCGCCGATGCGGTCAAGGTGACGCTCGGGCCCAAGGGTCGCAACGTCGTGCTCGAGAAGAGCTTCGGTGCGCCTCGGATCACCAAGGACGGCGTGACCGTCGCCAAGGAGATCGAGCTCGCCGACAAGTTCGAGAACATGGGCGCGCAGATGGTGCGCGAGGTGGCGTCGAAGACCAACGACGTCGCCGGTGACGGCACCACGACCGCGACCGTGCTCGCCGCCGCGATCGTGCGCGAGGGTGCCAAGGCGGTGGCCGCCGGCATGAACCCGATGGACCTCAAGCGCGGCATCGACATGGCCGTCGACGCCGTCGTCGAGGACCTCAAGAAGCGCTCGAAGAAGGTCACGACCTCCGACGAGATCGCCCAGGTCGGCACGATCTCGGCCAACGGTGACACCGAGATCGGCAAGATGCTGGCCGAGGCGATGCAGAAGGTCGGCAACGAGGGTGTCATCACGGTCGAGGAGGCCAAGAGCCTCGAGACCGAGCTCGACATCGTCGAGGGCATGCAGTTCGACCGGGGCTACATCTCGCCCTACTTCATCACCGACAGCGACAAGATGCGCTGCGTGCTGGAAGAGCCCTACATTCTCATCCACGAGAAGAAGCTCTCCTCGCTGCAGCCGCTGCTCCCGGTCCTCGAGCAGGTGGTCCAGAGCGGCAAGCCGCTCCTCATCATCGCCGAGGACGTCGAGGGCGAGGCGCTCGCCACCCTCGTCGTCAACAAGCTGCGCGGCGGGCTCAAGGTCGCGGCGGTCAAGGCGCCGGGCTTCGGGGATCGGCGCAAGGCCATGCTCGAGGACATCGCGATCCTCACCGCGGGCCAGGTCATCTCCGAGGATCTCGGCATCAAGCTCGAGAACGTCACCCTCGACATGCTCGGCCGCGCCAAGCGGGTGGTGATCGAGAAAGAGAACACCACGATCGTCGACGGCGCCGGCTCGAAGGAGGAGATCCAGGGCCGCTGCAACCAGATCCGGGCGCAGATCGAGGAGACCACCTCCGACTACGACCGCGAGAAGCTGCAGGAGCGGCTGGCCAAGCTCGCGGGCGGCGTGGCCGTGATCCGGGTCGGTGGTGCGACCGAGGTCGAGGTCAAGGAGCGCAAGGACCGCGTCGACGACGCGATGAACGCGACCCGTGCCGCGGTCGAAGAGGGCATCGTGCCGGGCGGCGGCGTGGCGCTCTTGCACTCGATCCACGCGCTCGACGCGCTCAAGCCGGCCAACGACGACCAGGCCCACGGCATCAAGATCGTCCGCAAGGCGATCCAGGCGCCGGCCTGGCAGATCGCCGAGAACGCCGGCGTCGACGGCTCGGTGATCGTCGGCAAGCTGCTCGAGTCGAAGGACGCGAACTGGGGCTTCGACGCCCAGGCCAACGAGTTCTGCGATCTCGTGGCGCGCGGCATCATCGACCCGACCAAGGTCGTGCGCACCGCGCTCCAGGATGCGGCCTCGGTGGCCGGGCTGTTGATCACGACCGAAGCCATGGTCGCGGAGAAGCCGGAGAAGAAGGCGCCGGCGGCGGGTGCCGGGGCCGGGGCCGGCATGGGCGACATGGACTTCTGAGCCGATCCGAACGGTCGCAACGCGCGAGGGCCGCGGGCAACCGCGGCCCTCTTTTTTTCGCTGGCGCTCCGGCGGTGCGAGCGGGCGCCGGGCCGGGTTCAGCGGCCGGTTCCGACCGAGGGGGCGCCCAGATAGGTGCCGGCCAGCGTCGCCGGCACGCCGCCCGTGCCGAGCTTGAAGCGCGCGAGCCCGGGCGCGTTGACCGTGTCGACCCCGCCGAGGTCGAACCGCTGCACGCCCCGATCGCGCAAGAGCGCGATCGCGCGCCAGAGCAAGAGGTGGTGAGCCCTGAGGTCGCGGCCGCGCTCGCTCGTGTAGGCGACCAGATAGGTCGCGGCCTTGCCGTGACGGCGCACGAGCATGCCGGCCACGGGCTCGCCGCGCTCGAGACCGACCAGCACGAGCTGCGCGTCGGCTTCCGGACCGGCCGCGCTCAGGCGCCGATAGAAGGCGGGCTCGGGCGCGCGATAGCCGACCGCGGCGCGATGCGCGTCGGCGGCGGCGAGCAGCCAGTCGAGGAGCGGGCCGTCGCGCGCCACCCGCGTTTCGATCGGCTCGGCCTCCGCGCGCTTGAGCCTGTTCCGCCACTTGCCGTGCAAGCGGGCGCGCAGCGTGGCGAGATCGGGAACGAGGTCGAGCCAGACCGCGCTGTAGCCGGTCATCACCCGGCGCAGCCCGCAGCGCGGATCGGTCGCCATCGTGCATTCGGGCGTCCACAACAGCACGGCCGGGCCGAGGCGAGCGCGGATCGCACGGATCACCTCGGGCTCGCGGGCGGCCGCCCGATCGGGCTCGAGCCAGACCGGGCCGCGCAAGAGCATGACGAGCCGCACGAAGCCGGCGAGCCGCCGTTCCACGAGCTGGGCCAGCGCGACGGGCTCGCCCGCATCGAGGACGACCACCCGGTGGACCCGATGCCCGCCCTGGGCCACGGCGGCCCCGTAGGCCCAATCCTGATGCAGGGCACAGCTCGGCGCCCGGGCGAGCAGGGCTTCCCATTCTTCGCGCGACAGCTCGTCCCAGCGCAGCTCGCAGCTCAAGGTTGCGGCATATTTCGCGTTATGGTTGAGTTCTCGCGGTTCTGGTAACCGAAAACCGAGGAACGCGCCAGCGTGTCCGGCTCTGCCCGCCGCACCGTTCGAGGCCATTGCTTGCCGCCGCCGCGCCCGACGCGCTGGGTCCTCGTCTATCTGCTGCTCTATGTGGGGCTGCCCCTGATCGGGCTGCTCGCCCTTCTCGATCTGCTGCTCTATGCGCTCGTGACGGGCGTGCTCGGACGCTGCTACGGGCTCGCCTGTCTTTGGAGCTGAGGTCGGCCGGGTCGGGAGGAGAGACGATGGCGGGCGAGCTGCCGGCGGAGATGATCGCGATCCGCTGCCACGGACACGGACCCCCCGAGGTCTTGCAGCCGGTGCGCGTGCCGGTGCCCCGGCCCGGGCCGGGCGAGCTCCTGATCGAGGTCGCGAGCGCCGGGGTCAACCGTCCCGACATTCTCCAACGCCAGGGCGGCTACCCGCCACCGCCCGGTGTGACGGACGTGCCGGGCCTGGAGATCGCCGGCCGGGTCGTCGCCCGCGGGCCGGGGGCGAGCCGGTTCCGCGAGGGCGATCTCGTCTGTGCGCTGGTAGCGGGCGGCGGCTACGCCCAATACTGCGTCGTGCCGGAGCAGCAGGCGCTGCCGCTGCCGCCTGGGGTGCCGGTCGAGGTCGCCGGCGGCGTGCCGGAGACCTTTTTCACGGTCTGGACGAACGTGTTCGAGCGCGGCCGGCTCGCTGCGGGCGAGACCTTCCTGGTCCACGGCGGCAGTTCGGGGATCGGTGTCACCGCGATCCAGCTCGCGAAAGCCTTCGGTGCCACGGTGTTCACGACCGTGGGGAACGCCGAGAAGGCCGTGGCCTGCCGTCGGCTCGGGGCCGAGCTCGCGATCCTCTATCGCGAGGAGGACTTCGTGGCCGCGGTCAAGAAGGCGACCGGCGGACGTGGCGTCGATCTGATCCTCGACATGGTCGGCGGCGATTACGTCGCGCGCAACATGGAGGCGGCGGCGATCGAAGGACGGATCGTCCAGATCGCTTGGCTCAAGGGCTCGACCATCAGCGCCGATTTCACCCGGCTCATGATCAAGCGGCTCACCTGGACCGGCTCGACGCTCCGGCCGCGCACGGTCGAGCAGAAAGGGGCGATCGCCCGGGCGCTCGAAGCCCGGGTCTGGCCACTCTTCGCGCAAGGTCGGCTGCAGGTCCCCGTCCACCGGACCTTCCCGCTCGAGCGGGCGGCCGAGGCGCACGCGCTCATGGAAACGAGCACGCACATCGGCAAGATTCTGCTGCTGACGGGGCGGTGACCGCCGCGTCGGGCGCGCGCCTCAGCCCTCGACCGGGCGGAAGGAAACCTCGCCCGGGCGCCCCTCGGCGTGCAGGAAGACGGGCGCGCGCTCGGGCCGTGCCGGCAGGGCCAAAAGGCTCGCGCTCACCGTGCTGTATGCGCCCTCGGTGACGATGCAGAGCGCATCGCGGGGGTCGCCCGTGGCGCTCGCCCGGCTCGCGAGCAGGAGCTGCCAGTCGGACCAGTCGCCGCGCTCCGGGTCGGGAGCCGCGGCCTGCGCGAACAGCGGCCGATAGCGCCGGATCCGGGCACAGCCCGGATCGTTCGGCTCGCGCGCGGTCAGAAGCGTGAGGCCGGGCGGCAGCCTGGCGACGCCGATCGCACCGTCACCCGCGTGCCGCACGTAGAAGGCATCGCGGGCGTCCGCGACCACGAAGTTGAACGGCCGAAAGGCGGTCGGATCGAGGTCCGCGAGCGCGGCGGCCGCGGTCCGCGCGTCGGCATGGTCGAGGGCTTCGAGCACGAGCTCGCCGCGAGAGCGCTTGCCGTTGGCCGGCCCGAGCGTGCCCACGCGGTTGAGAACCGCGGCGACGACGCCCCAGTCGTTGACGCCGAGCCAACTCCCGCCGGCTACGAGATCGAGCCCGGCCCGCACCTCCGGACGATCGGGCCAGTGCCGGCCGGGCGGGCGCGCCGGGCGCGAGGCGAGCTCGTCGCGGTTGGCGGCGAGGAGCACCGGCCAAGAATGCTCGGGTCGGCGGAGAAGAACGAGGGTGCACAAGATCGAACGCGTCTCGCGACGTGATGCACGGTGGCGGGTGCATTCCCCGCCCCCTATATGAGGGGCTGACGACGGGCGACCAAGGGGGCCGCAGCCGATGAACACGTTCTCCGATCGCGAGCGCGCGGAAGAATCGAAATTCAAGCACGAGCAGGAGCTCGCGTTCAAGATCCGGAACCGGCGCAACAAGCTGTTCGGCCTGTGGCTCGCCGAGGAGCATCTCGGTCTCAAGGGCGATGACGCTCTGGCCTACGCCAAGGACGTCGTGATGGCCGATTTCGATCTGCCGGGGGACGACGATATCTTCACCAAGGTCAAGGCGGATCTGGCCAAGGCCGGCAAGAGCCTGTCCGATCATCTCTTGAAGAAGCACCTCGACGAATGCGAAGCGATCGCCAAGCAGCAGGTGATGCAGGAGTGAGCGAGACCGCGCAGGCGCCGGCCGAGCGAGCGAGCCCGAACCGGCTGCCGGAGCCGCCGGCGCCGGGCACGGTCTCGGTTCCGCCGGCCCGAGCTTCGGTCCAGCCGCCGGGCGAGATCGGCGGACCGAGCGGGCCGGAACCGACCCGCTACGGCGACTGGGAACGGGGCGGTCGCTGCACCGACTTTTGAGCCGGCTTCCTTCCTCGACGCATCGCAGCCGCGCGTCCCAGGCCCCTCCGCCATCGGGGCCGGATCGCTAGGTTCGACCCCCGGCACGGGGCCCTTCGGAGGTTTTCGCGCGCATGCGCACGGCGGCGGCAGGCACCTCGACCCCGGCGGCATCGGGAGCGAGCCCGACGACCCTCGCGGTTCTGGTCGTCGCGGTGACGATCCTCTGGGGTGCCAACTGGCCGGCCATGAAGCTCGCCGTGCGCGAGTTCGAGCCGTGGACCTTTCGGGTGATCTCGGTGCTCGGCGCCGGGGCGACGCTCCTGATCCTCGCGAGACTCGCCGGTGAGCCGATCCTGCTCGAGCGGCGGCTCGTCCTGCCGCACCTCGCGATCTCGTTCGCCGGGGTCACGCTCTGGCACATGCTGACGGCCTACGGGCTCCTGTGGGTTGGCGGCGGCCGGGCTGCGATCATCGCCTTCACCATGCCGATCTGGGCGACGCTGCTCTCGATCGTCTTTCTCCGCGAGCGGCCGACGGCGATGCTCGGTCTGGCACTCGTGCTGGGCACGATTGGTCTCGCCGTCCTGATCGGACCGGACCTCGCCCGGGTCGGTCAGGAGCCCTTGGGCGCGCTGCTCATCCTGGCGGCGGCGTTCGTCTGGGCGGTCCAGACCGTCGCCACCAAGGCCTATGATTGGCGGATCGGCACCATGGCGCTCTCCGGTTGGCAGCTGCTGGCCGGCGGGGTCCCCATCCTGCTCGTCTGGCTCTGGCTCGGAGCCTGGCCGGACCCGCAGCGGGTCTCGCTCGAGGGCGTGCTGGCACTGCTCTACGTCGTGTTCGTGGCACTCGTGTTCTGCTTCACGACGTTCCTGCGGATCGTTCGGTTGTTGCCGGCGATCGCCGCCTCGTTGAGCACGCTCGCGATCCCCGTCGTGGGGGTGGCGAGCTCGGCTTGGCTTTTGGGCGAGCCCGTGGGCCTTCGGGAGCTCGCGGCCCTGCTGCTCGTGCTCGCCGCGATCGGGCTCGTGCTCGTACCCCGGGCGTTGGCAGCGCGCCGCGGTTGAGCGCCGCCGCGGCATTTGCCCGCTCGGCGGCCCGGTTCTATAGTGGAGGACACACGCTCCATCGCAATCGAGGATCCGACATGGCCGAAGCCCTCACGAGCCGCCGCGAAGGCAGCGATCGCCAGCGCGCGCTCGATGCCGCGATCGCCCAGATCGAGCGGGCGTTCGGCAAAGGCTCGCTGATGCGGCTCGGCCGCTCCGACCGACCGGTCGAGATCGAGACCGTATCGACCGGCTCGCTCGGACTCGACATCGCGCTCGGCGTCGGCGGGCTGCCGCGAGGCCGGGTGATCGAGATCTTCGGCCCCGAGAGTTCCGGCAAGACGACCCTCACCCTCCACGTGATCGCCGAGGCGCAGAAGCAGGGCGGGACCTGTGCCTTCATCGACGCCGAACACGCGCTCGACCCGAGCTACGCCAGAAAACTCGGTGTCGATCTCGATACCCTGCTGATCTCCCAGCCGGACACCGGCGAGCAGGCGCTCGAGATCGCCGATACGCTCGTCCGCTCGGGTGCGATCGACGTCATCGTCGTCGACAGCGTCGCCGCGCTCGTGCCCAAGGCCGAGCTCGAAGGCGAGATGGGCGAGTCCTTGCCGGGCCTGCAGGCGCGGCTGATGAGCCAGGCGCTGCGCAAGCTCACCGCCTCGATCAGCCGCTCCAAGTGCATGTTGATCTTCACCAATCAGATCCGCTCCAAGATCGGGGTGATGTTCGGCAGCCCGGAAACGACGACCGGCGGCAACGCGCTCAAGTTCTACGCCAGCGTTCGGCTCGACGTGCGCCGGATCGGCTCGATCAAGGAAAAAGACGAGGTCATCGGCAACCAGACCCGGGTCAAGGTCGTCAAGAACAAGGTGGCCCCACCCTTCCGCGTGGTCGATTTCGACATCATGTACGGCGAGGGCATTTCGAAGACCGGCGAGCTCATCGACCTCGGGCTCAAGGCCGGCCTCGTCGAGAAGTCCGGCTCCTGGTTCGCCTGGAACGGCCAGCGGATCGGCCAGGGTCGCGAGAACGCCAAGGCTTGGCTCAAGGAGCACCCCGAAGCCGCGGCCGAGCTCGAAAAGGCCATCCGCGAGCGGGCCGGCGTGGGCGGTGTGGCGATGGCCCTGCTCGAAGAGGACCGCACCGTCGAGGAGTGAGCCGGCCGGCGGTCGTCGTCGCAGCCGCTGCGCGACCGCCGGGCCCGGCCGCGGCGCAGCCCGCAAGGGGGCCGCGGATTTCGGCGTCATCGTGGGGAGGAAAGGGGCATGGCCACGGCGCTCGATGACGTTCGCATCCGGCTCGCGGACAAGGAGCTGTTCCGCGAGCGCTGCTACGTCGACGGCAGCTGGATCGCGGCTCAGGACGGCAAGACGATCCCGGTC
>JANWZN010000071.1 GCA_025054575.1 Geminicoccaceae bacterium
CCGCCGGCACCGACCGCAGCCGCGGTGCAACAGTCCGGTGCCGGAGGCGGGTGCTTTGCAGTTTCGTGAGGATGGCTGCTCCACGACAGCGGGCCGCCACCATGCTACTTGCCGCATGCGGTCGTTGTGCGAGACCGCGTGGCGAACGGACGAGCCATGGTCGAAACGCGCCCCTTGGTCAGCATCGGCTTGCCGGTCTTCAACGGCGAGGCCTTCCTCGAGGAGGCGATCCGCTCGGTGCTCGGCCAGACGATGGGCGATCTCGAGCTCGTCATCTCCGACAACGCCTCGACCGACCGAACGTCCGAGATCTGCCGCGACTGGGCTGGGACGGACCGGCGCGTGCGCGTGCTGCGCAATCCCGAGAACATCGGTGCCGCACGCAACTACAACCGGACCTTCGCCGAGAGCCGCGGGCGCTACTTCAGGTGGCTGGCGCACGACGACCGGCTGCGCCCGGGCTATCTCGCGGCGACCGTGCCGGTCCTCGAGGCCGACCCGAGCGTCGTCCTCTGCAACACCACCGTCGACTACATCGACGAGCGCGGCGAACCGATCGGCACCTATCGGAGCCCGCTCGCCCTCGCCGCGGCCGAGCGACCGTCGGAGCGCTTCGCCGCGCTCGTCCTGCGCTCGCACAGCTGCGTCGACTTCTTCGGCCTGATCCGCCGTTCGGCGCTCGAGGGCTCGCTCCTGCACGGCACGTTCCACGGCGCCGACCGGGCGCTTTTGGCCCAGCTCGCGCTGCGCGGTCGCATGATCCAACTGGAGCCGGCCCTCGTCGAGATGCGCGAACACAGCCAGCGTTATACTCGAGCGCGGATCAGCACGCGCGAGCGACGAGCCTGGCACGACCCGAAGGCGAGCGGCCACTTGCCGCCTGCGCTCGAGCTCTATCGAGCCTATTGGCGATTGGTTCGTCGGGAGGCGATGCCCACCGGAGAGCGGCTGCGCTGCGGCGGCGTGCTCCTGCGATGGTGGCTGGTCAATTGGCATGCGGCGCGTGTGCTGGCCGAGCTCGCCGACTCTTTCTGGCCTGGCGCCGTGAGCCGCGCCGAGCGTCTCAAAGCACAGCTGTTCGGTGCGGCAGCCGGCCATTTCGACGGGCCCGCCGACAACGATCCGGCGACCCGGCCGCCGTAACCACGCGACCTCCCTGCGACTCGATCGTTTCGAGGACTGCGCGCCGACGTCGGTCGTGCGCGTCCCTCGCTCGGCCGCCGGCGCGCTCGCGACGACCGCGCGCATCGAGCGCTCCTCGCGCCAAAGCGGCGAATGGATCTTCCAGCCGTTTGGAACGAAGCCGACGACATCCCGATACCCGGCTGTCGGCTGATCGACGAGCCGGCGCGGAGCCGAGTGCTCCCGTCGGTTCTCCATCGCGCGCCCGCCATCCTCGATCGCGCCCGACCGTTCTCGCCGAAAAAATCCCGCCACGAGCCTCGCGGTTCGCAGCGTCAGCCACGCGGACGACGCAACGCCCGCCCGATCGTATCCCCGAGCGGATCGAGGAGCGCTCGGGCCACCAGGAGCAGAACCGCGACGTAGCCGACGGCGCCGATCGCGAGGCCCAGCGCGAGCCGAAGAGGCGCCCCGGCCGGTTGCAGCAGATCGCCCGCGACCTTCATCGCCACGATCATCGCCACGCCTGCGACACCGACGCGGACGAGGGGGGCGAGCAGGGTCCAGGGGCGCACCGCGAGGACCCGCCGCGCGAGCCCCAGCCGGACGGCGAACAGGAGCCACTCCCGGCACGCGAACGCCGTAGCGACGCCGTTGACACCGAAGGGCAACGACACGATCAAGAGGGGTATCAACAGGACGACACCGAGGAGCGCGACGCGCGCCACGAGGCCGGGTCGGCCGACGGCACGAAACGCCGTGCCCAGGAGCATGCTCGCCGCGAGCGCCGGGCCTGCCAGGGCCAGGACGGCGAGGGCCTCGCCGGCCGGGGTCCAGGAACGGCCGAAGACGAGCCCGACGAGCTCCGGTCCGAAAGCGAACGCTGCAGCGTATCCCGGCACGGCGAACAGGGTACTAATCTGCAAGGCGAGCCCCAGTCCGCGAGCCAGCTGCGCGCTGTCGTCCGCGCGCGCGGCCAGGACCGGCAGGGCGACCCGCATCGCCGGGCGGGCGACGAGCTCGGAGGAGAGATCGAGCAGCTTGCGTGCGAGCGCCCAGACACCGACCGCGACCGGGCCGGCCGAGAGGCCGAGCACGAGCCGAGGCAGGAAGCTCTCGCCGAGAACGATTGCTTGCTCGCCGGTGATCGGCGCGGCGAAACGCGCCATCTCCGCCAGGTGGCGGCGGGAGCATGCGAGCCGTGGCCGGTGCCCGGCTGCGATCCCGAGAAAAACGGCGCCGACGAGCGGCCAAACGATCTCGTTGGCGACCAGGGCCCAATGCTCCATCCCCGTCATCGCCATCCCGAGCGCCAGCGTACCGCCGAGGCTCACGCCGACGAGCGAGCGCAAGGTCAGCGGTGCGAGCCGCAGCTCGCGCTGGAGAAGCCCGGCCGGAACCACCATCAAGCTCGTGAGCAGCGGACAGATCGACAGAGTCGCCAGCACCGGGCCGAGGGGCGGCAGATCGAGGATCCTGACCGCCAGGGGGGCCGCTGCGAGCAGAACGAGGGCACTCGCAAGGCCCGCGAGCACCAAGGCGACGATCGATGCGTCGATGTGCTCGCGCGTGAGGACGGGGCGCTGCACGACGGCCTCCGTCCAACCGCCGTGAACGATCAGGTTCTGCGGCACCATCACGAACGCCATGGCGAGGGCGACCAGCCCGTAAGGCCCCGGGCCTAGCAGCCGCGCGAGCAGGGTGAAGAACAGGAGCTGGAGCAGCTCCACGCCCCAGACCTCGAGCGTGGCCCAAGCAGCACCGCGGGCGATGCGGCCCGCTTCGACCGTGCCGCGGCCCGCCGAACCCGGGAGCTCCGATCTCATCCCCGCTCGGCCCGCGCGGCTTCGAGCAGCGCGCGGGCGAAGGCGTCGCTCGCGATCGCCTCGATCGCGAGGCGGCAACGGCGTCGCCAGTTCGGATGCTCGTCGATCGTTCCCGGAAGGTTGGCCTGCTCGAGCGCGCCCGAGAGATCGTCGAGCTGGACCGAGAGCAGCGCAGCCGGCGAGCGCGCGAGCATGCGGTGCAGCGCCAGCACGATCGTGCTCTCGTCGTCCGGATCCACCGGCAAGCCTTCGAAGGCCAGCGCGTCGAGCAGCATGCGCCGATCGCGCACGCGTTCTGCACGGGCCTCGGTAGCAGCGGCGGGCGCGAGCTGGCCGACCCGTTCGCGCCAATCGATGTCCCGGCCGACGAGCCAGCCGCGAGCCGTGGGCAGATCGTGAGTGCTCACGGCCGCCATCGCGAGCCGCGGATAGGTGGTCGAGGCCTTGAACAGGCCCGACGGCCAGCGCTCGAACCACAGCACGCGCGAGGAGAGCAGACCCACCGCCGCCAATCGCTCGCGGAACCCCGTCGGCAGGGTCCCGAGATCCTCGCCGAGAACGAGGCATCGCCGCGAGCGCGAGCGCTCGGCGACCAGCGCCATGAGCAGGGCCTCGGGAAAGCGCACGTAAGCGCCCTCGCTCGGGCGGGCGCCATCGGGAACCCAGAACTGGCGCGACAGGCCCATGACGTGGTCGATCCGCACCATGCCGGCATGCCGCATCGCCGCGTCGAGATCGCCCGAGAGCGGCTCGCCGCGGCCGCCCCGCAGCGCGTGCGGCGAGATCGGCGCGAGGTTCCAGCACTGGCCGTCGGGTGCGAACCCGTCCGGAGGCGCTCCGATCGAGACACCGCGCACAACCGCCTCGGGGAAGGCCCAGGCATCCGCCGAGTCCGGGGTCACGCCGACGGCGAGGTCGGTCGCGAGCCCGAGCCGCATGCCGGCGGCGCGCGCCCGCGCTTGCGCCTCGTCGAGCTGCCGATCGAGCAGCCATTGCAGAAAGGCGCGGAACGCGACGAGCTCGGCGAGCGGCCCGCGCGCGAGCGCTTCGACCTCGGGCCGGTCGGGCCGGTGCAGCGCGATCGGCCATTGCCACCAGGGCTCGACCCGGCCGGTCGCCCGCGCCCGGTCGATCGCGATCGCTTCGAACCGGCAGAACCGCTCGAGCGGCTCGCCCTGCGCCTGCCGCCACCCGAGAAAGGCGTGGCCGAGCTCGCTCGGCTCGGGCTCTAGATGGCACCGCCGAAAGTCTCGCCAGACCTCGTGCAAGACAGCGCTCTTGACGGCGGCGACGGCTCGGTAGTCGATCAGGTCGGCCGCGCGCAGCCGATCGGCCTCCTGCGGCTGGCGCCACGGCAGATCGAGCATCGCAGCGGCGCGGTCGGGCGCGATCAGAAGCGGATCCATCCAGCGCCTGCTCGCGGGTGCGTAAGGGCTCGCGCGTTCGGGCTCGAGCGCGAAGCGGGCGTGCAAGGGCGACAGGGCGAGCAGGTCGACACCGAGTGGCGCCAGAACCTCGGCCAGCCGCGCTACGTCCTCGAGATCGCCGATCCCGAGATTGCGATCGGAGCGCAGACCGTAGACCCGGCAGGCGACACCGATCGCCCGCGCGATCCCGGCCGCTTCGAGCGAGTACGCCGGTCCTCCCTCGGGCGCTCCGACCGCCGGCGACGGGACGGTTTCCGCTTGCCCGAGGGCGCGGAGCAGAACCTCGAGGGTCGGCCTGGGCACGAGGTGCCGGCGTCCGCCGGTGTCTTCCCAGGAGGGCTCGATACCCGCGGCGTGCGCCCGAGCGCGCAGCGTCGCATCGTCGAGTGCGGCGAGCTCCGCCATCGCGCATCCGCGTTCCACGATACCGAGCGCCAGGCTAGATCCCCCTCGCGGTTCCTTCAACCGAACGCCGCGCGGATCGCTCGCCGATCGGGCAAGCGGCGCACCCCTTCTGCCCACCTCGCTAGAGCAACGGCGCCCACGCCGGGCTCACCGGCGCCCCCGATCGGCGCGTGACAGCGGTGGCCCGGATCCCGGCTCCTCCTGCGAAGAGCGCGGGCGCTGGTTCCGTTCCCGCACTGGTCGCCGCGGGCCGAGCACGCTATGTTGACGTTAACACGAGCGAACGAGGCCGAGCAGGGAGGCCCGAGGTGGGTAAGGTCCTGAGCGAGCAGGACATCGCGTTCTATCGCGCGCAGGGTTTCTTGTTCCCGATCCCGCTTCTGTCCGCCGCCGAGGCGGCGTCCTTCCGCCGCGCTCTGGAGACCCACGAGGCGCGCTTCGGTGGTGCCTTGCCCAAGGAGCTCCGGCACAAGCCACATCTCACGATGCTCTGGGCCGATGCGCTCGTCCACCACCCGAAGGTTCTCGATGCGGTCGAGGACGTGATCGGGCCGGACATCCTCTGCTGGGAGTCGGTCCTGTTCATCAAAAGCCCCGGCACGCCCGAATACATCTCCTGGCACCAGGACATCACCTATTGGGGCCTGGGCTCGGACGAGGTCGCCACCGCTTGGATCGCGCTGTCGCCATCGACGCCCGAGTCGGGCTGCATGCGGGTCGTGCCGGGCACGCATCGACGCGAGGTGGTGCCGCATCGCGACACCTTCGCCGCGCACAATCTCCTCTCGCGCGGCCAGGAAATCGCAGTCGAGGTCGACGAAGCCAAGGCGGTCGACATCGTGCTGCAGCCCGGCCAGATGTCGCTGCATCACGTCAAGATCTTCCACGGCAGCTTCGAGAACCGCTCGAACGACCGCCGGATCGGCTTCGCGATCCGCTATCTTCCGCCACACGTTCGCCAGGTCGTGGGTGCTGCCGACAGCGCGATGCTCGTGCGCGGCCGCGACCGGTTCGGCTATTTCGAGCTCGAGCGGCGGCCCAGGGCCGATCTCGAGCCCGAGCAACTCGCCTATCACGAGCGTCTGCGGGCGCAACGGATGGCCATCTTGATGCGTCCGGTCGAGGTGGCGTGAGGCGCGGTCACCCTTGGCATGCAGCGCTCCTTCGGGGGCCGGGGCCTGCGGGAGAATCCGAGATGGGCAAGCTGTTGAGCGAGGACGCGATCCGATCCTATCATGACAACGGTTATCTGTTCCCGATCCGGGTGCTGAGCGAGCAGGAAGCGCTCGGCTATCGCCGGCGGCTCGAGGCGGCGGAGCGGCAGGGCCATCCGCGAACGGCGCAGTTCCTGCGGACCAAGTCGCACCTCGTCTACACCTTCTGCGACGAGTTGATCCGGCATCCGCGCATCCTCGATGCGGTCGAGGACGTGATCGGACCCGATATCCTCTGCTGGTCCTCCGGCTTCTTCAACAAGGAAGCCAAGGATCCGGCCTACGTCTCCTGGCACCAGGACTTGACCTACTGGGGCCTTGACCCGGCCGACATCGTGACGGCCTGGGTGGCGCTCTCGCCGGCCACGATCGAGTCGGGCTGTATGAAGTTCCTGCCGGGCAGCCACAAGAGCGAGGTCCTGCCGCACCAGGACACCTTCGCCCCCGAGAACCTGCTTTCGCGCGGCCAGGAAGTGCAGGTCGAGGTCGACGAATCGAAAGTGGTGTTCGACGTCCTCGCACCGGGCGAGATGTCGCTCCACCACGTCAAGTTGATCCACGGCTCGGAGGCCAATCGCTCCGACGACCGGCGCATCGGTTTCGTCATCCGCTACATACCGACCTATGTGCGCCAGGTCGTCGGCCGCACCGACAGCGCCACCCTGGTGCGGGGCACCGATCGCTACGGCCATTTCGAGCCCGAAGAGCGGCCTGCCGCCGATCTCGATCCGGCGGCGATCGCCCACTACGACGAGGTGATGGACCGGCTGAACCGGGTTCTCTACCGCGGGACCGAGAAGGCCAAGGAACAGGCGGCGGCGATGTGAGCCGATCGAACCTGGAACGGGAGGCTGGGATGACGACACGGCGGTCGTTCGTGGTCGGGAGCTTGGCGATCGGTTCGCTCGCGCTCGCGCGGGAAGGCCGCGCGGCGGCCGAATATCGCTGGAAGTGGCAGAGCTTCTGGCAGCCGAACACGGTCAACCAGCAAGCCTTCGAGCGCTTCGCCGCGCGCGTCAAAGAGCGCTCCGGCGGCCGGATCGAGGTCGAAGCCTTGCCGGTCAACGCCGTCGTCCCGCCGGGCGAGATGCTGGATGCGGTCCGCGCCGGGGTGATCCAGGGTACCAACGGGGGCACCGGTTATTATGTCGGCAAGGACCCCGCCTTCGCACTCCTGGCCGATCTCAATTGTGCTTGGGAGAACCCGCAACAGCTCGTCGGATGGTATTACGAGGGTGGCGGCAACGAGCTCGCGCGCGAACTCTACGCCAGGTTCGGCTCGTTTTATCTCGGGCCCGTGCTCTGGGGCATGGAGTCCATCCCGACCAAGAAGCCCATCCGCTCGATCGCAGACTTCAAGGGCATCAAGATGCGCGCGCCCGAGGGCATGGGCGCCGCGATCTGGGCCAGGCTCGGCGTCGGCGTGATCACCCTGCCCGGGACGGAGGTCTACACGGCGCTGGAGCGCGGCCGGATCGAGGCGACCGACTGGGGCACGCTCGGCATGAACGATCAGCTGGGCTACGGCAAGATCGCACCTTATGCGATCTATCCGGGTATCCACTCGATGCCGGCCTCGGATGTCACGCTCAAGCTCGACATCTGGGAGAAGCTTCCCGACGATCTCAAGAAGCTGCTTTTGGAGGAGACGGTCGAGTTCAATCGCTACAGCCTCGAGGCCAACGAGAAGCTCGATCGAGAGATGGTCGCCAAGCGGGATCCGGCCACGCTGATCGCCTGGGGGCCCAAAGAGCGGCGCGAGCTCCGCGAGGTCGCCCGCGCGGTCTGGGAGGAGTGGGCCGGCAAGAGCCCGATGGCGAGAAAGGTCTTCGACAGCTACGTCGCCTACATGCAGAAGACCGGGCTCCTCTGACCCGCCCCACGGGCGGGGACCGCGGGCGCCGACGAGTCGGTCGCAACGGCCCCGGGATCGAGGATGGCCGAGACCCCGACGCCGGGCAGCAGGGTCGAGCGCCTGTCGCGTCGGGTCGGCGAAACACTCGCTTGGCTCTTTTTGCTCTCGGCTCTCCTCACCGGTTGGGAGGTCGTCGCCTCGAGCCTGCTCGCGGCACCCACGATCTGGGTGCACGATCTCACGACCATGCTCTGCGTCGCCTGTTTTCTCTTCGGCGGAGCCTATGCGCAGGCACGGCGCGAGCACATCCGGATCACGGCGATCTACGATCTCCTGCCCGCTGGAGTGCGATGGGTCTGTGACGCGCTCGGGCTGCTCTTGGCCCTGTTCTATCTCCTCGTGCTGGCCTGGTTCACCGGTGCCCAGGCGCTCGAGTCCCTGCTCATCACGGAGATGAGCGGGCACGCCTGGAACGTGCCGATGCCGGTCGTCGTCCGCGGCTGCTTCTTCCTCGGCACGGCCCTGCTCGCGGCCCAGATCGCCGCCCACCTCGTCGAATTGCTGCGCCAGCCGGTCGGCAGGACGGCACCTTGAGCATCGAAGCGATCACGCTCGCGATGGTCGGGGCGCTGGTGGCGCTCCTCGCGATCGGCATGCCGATGGCCTTCGCGCTCGGTGCGGTCGGGGTCGGCTTCACCCTCGCCTTCTACGGCTTCGATGCGCTCTTGTTGATCTCGAGCCGGATCTACGGCTTCGTCACCAATTACGTCCTCCTTTCGGTCCCGATGTTTCTCTTGATGGCGACGATCATGGATCGCAGCGGAGTCGCCCGCGACCTCTACAGGGCAATGAGCGTCTGGGCGGGGCGGACACCGGGCGGTGTCGGGATCATGACGCTCGTGGCCGCGGTGCTGATGGCCGCCACCACCGGCATCATCGGCGGTGAAGTGATCCTGTTGGGTCTGGTAGCGCTGCCGCAGATGCTGCGGCTTGGCTACGACAAGAAGCTGGCGATCGGGATCGTCTGCGGCGGTGGCTCGCTCGGCACGATGATCCCGCCCTCGATCGTCCTCGTCTTCTACGGGCTCACCGCGAACGTCTCGATCGGCGATCTCTTTCTCGCGGTCGTCGTACCCGGCTTGCTGTTGGCCGCTCTCTACATGGTCTACGTCGCGGGCCGCTGCTGGCTGGACCCGTCCCTGGGCCCGCCGCTGCCGGAAGCCGAGCGGGCGATGCCGCTTTCCGACAAGCTCGCGATGCTCAAGAGCCTCGTGCTGCCGCTCGGCATCGCGTTCTCGGTCCTGGGAACGATCTATCTCGGCCTCGCGGCGGTGACCGAAGCCGCGGCCATGGGTGTTCTGGGCGTGCTCGCTGCGGCATGGCTGCGCGGCGAGCTCTCCTGGTCGATGCTGCAGGATGCCTCGCGTCAGACCATGGCAGCCTGTGGTCTGCTTCTCTGGCTCACCTTCGGCGCCACGGCCTTGATCGGGGTCTACAATCTCTTGGGCGGCATCGCCTACATGCGCCAGTCGATCGGCTATCTGCCCTACGAGCCCTGGGTCGTCATTTTGCTCATGATGGTCATTCTCGCCGTCATGGGCTGCTTCATCGACTGGATCGGCGTGCTCTTGTTGACCATGCCGGTCTTCGTGCCGATCGTGGAGAGTCTCGGCTACGACAAAGTCTGGTTCGGGGTTCTGTTCTGCCTCAACATGCAGATCAGCTACCTTTCGCCGCCGTTCGGGCCGGCCTGCTTCTACCTGAAAGGTGTCGCCCCGCCCGAGATCAGCCTCCAGGAGATCTACGCCGCCGTCTGGCCGTTCATCGTTCTCCAGGCGATCGCGATCGGCCTGCTGATCGCGTTTCCCGACCTCGCCCTTTGGCTGCCGCGGACTCTGCAGGGCTGAGCTTCGGCATCCTCGACGCCGACCGGCTCTCTCAAGCCTCGAGCAGCATCCGTTCCGGTGCTTCGATGCATTCTTTGACGCGGACCAGGAACGAGACCGCCTCGCGGCCATCGATGATCCGATGATCGTAAGACAAGGCTAGATACATCATCGGCCGAGCTTCGATCGCGCCGTCGTCCATAACCATCGGTCGCTTCTGGATCTTGTGCATCCCCAGAATGCCGACCTGCGGCGGGTTGAGGATCGGCGTGCTCAACAGCGAGCCGAAGATGCCGCCGTTGGTGATCGTGAAGGTACCGCCCTGGAGCTCCTCGATCGCGAGCCGGCCCTCGCGCGCACGCTTGCCGAGATCGGCGATTCTCTTCTCGATTTCGGCCATCGAGAGCTGATCGGCATCGCGCACCACCGGGACGACCAGGCCCTGATCGGTCGACACGGCGACACCGATATCGTAGTAATGCTTGTAGACGATCTCCTCGCCGTCGATCTCGGCGTTCACGGCCGGGAAGGCCTTCAAGGCCTCGATGGACGCCTTCACGAAAAAGCTCATGAACCCGAGCTTGACCCCGTGCTTCTTCGTGAACGCGTCCTGGTAGCGTTCGCGTAGGGCCATCACCGCGCTCATGTCGACCTCGTTGAAGGTCGTGAGCATGGCGGCCGTGTTCTGGGCCTCCTTGAGCCGCTCGGCGATGCGCTTGCGCAGCCGGGTCATCCGCACCCGCTCCTCGCGCGGCTGGACCGGCCGTCCCGGGACGGGCGGTGCGGGGGCACGGGCGGGAGCGACGGGCGTCGGCGCAGGCATCTCGGGAGCGACGGGCTTCAGCGCGGGCTCGGCCCCGGCGCCGTGGATCGCCGCCGCCGCCGCGGCGGCGCGGACGTCCTCCCGCGTGATCGTGCCCTTGGGACCCGAGGCCACCACCGCGGCGAGCGCCACACCGGCCTCGGCCGCCTCCTTGCGCGCGGCCGGCCCGGCCCGGACCTCGGTCGCCGCCCCCGCAGCGGCCCCCCCCGGTGCCGGAGCGGGTTCGCTCGGCGCAGCCCTGGCGACGGCGCCTTCGGCGATCCGCCCGATGACGGTGCCGACGCCCACGTCCTTGCCGGCCTCGACGAGAATGGCCTCGAGCACGCCCGCGGCGGGTGCTGGTACCTCGAGGTTGACCTTGTCGGTCTCGAGCTCGACCAGGGGCTCGTCGGCCGCGACCGACTCGCCCGGCTGCTTGAGCCAGCGGGCGATCGTCGCCTCGCTCACCGACTCGCCGAGAGTCGGAACCTTGATGTCGATGCTCATGCGCGGTTCTCCTCGGCGCTCGGGCGATGCGGCCGCCGCTCAGGACGCCCGGGCGAGGCCCAGGGCCTCGGCCACGAGCTGGCGCTGCTCGCGCTCGTGCTCGGCGTGGTAGCCCGTGGCGGTCGCAGCCGACGGTCGGCGACCGGCATAGATCGGCTTGCGCTGTGCCTTGCCCTGCGCCTCCATGATGTTCTCGAGCCGCGGAGCCACGAAGAACCAGGCGCCCATGTTGCGCGGTTCCTCCTGGCACCAGACGTAGGTCGCCTCCGGCCGATAGCGGGCGAGCTCGGCGGTGAGCGCTTCTTCGGGGAAGGGCGCCAGTTGCTCGAGCCGCACGAGCGCCACCTTGCCTTCGAGCCCCGCCTCCTCCCGGGCCGCGAAGAGATCGTAATAGACCTTGCCGGTGCACAGGATCACCCGCTCGACCGCGCGGTCGGCCGCGGAGGGGGCGGTCTCCCACATCACGCGATGGAAGCTCGTCCCCGGCCCCATCTCGGCGAGCGTGCTGACACAGCGCTTGTGTCGCAGCAGGGATTTCGGGGTGAAGCAGATCAGAGGCTTGCGGAAGTCGCGATGGAGCTGGCGACGCAAGACGTGGAAGAAGCTCGCCGGGGTCGAGGGATAGCAGATCTGCATGTTGTTTTCGGCGTAGAGCTGCAGGAAGCGCTCGATCCGGGCCGAGCTGTGTTCGGGTCCCTGCCCCTCGTAGCCGTGCGGCAAGAGACAGACGAGGCCGGACATGCGCAGCCACTTGGCCTCGCCCGAACTGATGAACTGGTCGAAATAGACCTGGGCACCGTTGGCGAAGTCGCCGAACTGCGCCTCCCAGATCGTCAGGCAGTTCGGGTCGGCAAGGCTGTGGCCGTACTCGTAGCCGAGGACAGCCTCCTCCGACAGGTGGCTGTCGAAACACTCGAAGTCTTGCGGGTTGGCCGGAATGGTCTGGAGCGGGACGTAGCGCTCCTCGGTCTCCTGGTCGTAGATGATCGCGTGCCGCTGGCTGAAGGTGCCGCGGCCCACGTCCTCGCCCGAGAGGCGAACAGCGAAGCCTTCGGCCAGCAGCGTCGCGAACGCCAGATGCTCGGCGGTCGCCCAGTCGATGTTCTCGCCCGTACGGATCGCCTCGCGACGTTGCGCGATGACCCGCCTGAGGCGGGGATGGATCCGCAAACTGTCGGGGATCTCGGTGATCTTCTCGCCGAGTTCGCGCAGCTTCTCGATCGGGACCGCGGTCGAACCGCGCTCGTAGGTCTCGGGGGCTCGCTTCAGCCCTTTCCAAGCACCTTCGAGCCAGTCCGCCTTGTTCGATTTGTAGCTCCGGGCGGCCTCGTGCGCCGCCTCGAGCTGACGGTTGATGGCGGCGAGCAGCTCGCCCGCCTCGCCCGGCTTCAGCACCCCCTCTTGCTCGAGCGTTTGGGCGTAGACCTGGCGCACGGTCGGATGTTGGGCGATCCGCCGGTACATGATCGGCTGGGTGAAGGACGGCTCGTCGCCCTCGTTGTGCCCGTGCCGACGGTAGCACCAGAGGTCGATCACGACGTCCTTCTTGAACCGCTGACGGAACTCACTCGCCAGCCGCGCGACCCGGGTGACCGCGACCGGGTCGTCGCCGTTGACGTGGAAGACCGGACATTGGACGCCGCGGGCCACGTCCGAAGGATAGGGCGAGCTCCGCGAGGCGTGCGGGCTGGTCGTGAAGCCGATCTGATTGTTGATGATGAGGTGCACGACCCCGCCGACGCGATAGCCCTTGAGCTCCATCATCTCGAGGCACTCGTGGACCACGCCTTGGCCGATGAAGGCGGCATCGCCGTGGATCAACAGGCCCATCACCCGTGACCGCTCGGCGGTGTCGCCGCGCTGGCGCTGCTTGGCACGGACCTTGCCCATCACCACGGGATTGACCGCCTCGAGATGGGAGGGGTTGGCGGTCAGCGAGAGATGGATCGTCCTGCCGTCGGGCAGGACACGGTCGGTCGAGGTACCGAGATGGTACTTGACGTCGCCCGAGCCGAGGAAACGGTCTTGCACCGCCGCGCCCTGGAACTCCGAGATGATCGCGGCGTAGGGCTTGCCCATGACGTTGGCGAGCACGTTGAGCCGGCCGCGATGGGCCATGCCGAGGACGATCTCCTCCACCCCGAGCGAAGCCGCGGTGCGGATGATCGTCTCGAGCGCGGGGATCGTGCTCTCGCCGCCGTCCAGCCCGAAGCGCTTGGTGCCGGGGAACTTGACGTGGAGGAACTGCTCGAACGCCTCGGTCAGCGTCAGCTGCTCGAGGATCTCGCGCTTCTCTTCGGCCGACACGTCGGCGAAGGTCGCAGGGTTCTCCACCCGCGCCTGGATCCAGGCTTTTTGTTCGGGGTCCTGGATGTGCAAAAACTCGATACCGATCGGGCCCGAATAGGTCCGCTGGAGGACCTCGACGATCTTCCGCAGCGTCGCCTTCTCGAGACCGAGCACGTAATCGAGGTAGAATTCGCGGTCGAGATCGGCCTCGGTGAAGCCGTAAGTGCGCCAATCGAGCTCCGGGTGATAGTCGTTCCCGGTCAATCCCAATGGATCGAGCTTGGCGATCAGGTGGCCGCGTACGCGATAAGCGCGGATCAGCATGATGACCCGCAGATGATCACGAACGAGCGCTTTGATCGCCGGCGAATCGAGGCTGGGCGCGATCGCTGCGGCGGGTGCGCCAGCCGCGCCGCGATCGACGACCAGCCGGAGCTCGCGCTCGCGGGGTGCCATCGCAGCGCGGGCGCGCTCGAACATCTCCCGATTGTCGGGCCCGAGTTCGTCGAAATAAGCACGCCAGGAGGGATCGACCTTCTGCGGATCGGCCAAGTAGCGTGCGTAGAGCTCCTCGATGAAGGCGCCGTTGCCACCATAGAGGAAGGAGGTCTGCTCGAGCTCGCGTCGCGTCGCCATGGCTCGCCTCGTCTCCTCGGACGCGCTCCGGTTCGTTTCGCCCTTCCCGGCCGAGCGCCGACCGGGCCGCTCGCCGCTCAAGCCCGCAGGGCTTCCAGCATGGTCCGGCCGATCATGGCCGGGTTCTCGGCGACGCGGATCCCCGCCCGGCGCATCGCCTCGAGCTTTTCCTCCGCGCCACCTTTGCCACCCGAGATGATCGCCCCGGCATGCCCCATCCGGCGCCCGGGCGGCGCGGTGCGGCCGGCGATGAAGCCGGCGACCGGCTTCTTGATCGGGGCACGGGCGAGAAACTCGGCGGCTTGCTCCTCGGCCGTGCCGCCGATCTCGCCGATCATGATGATGCCCTCGGTCTGCGGATCGGCGAGGAACAGCTCGAGAACGTCGATGAACTCCATCCCCTTGACCGGGTCGCCGCCGATGCCGACGCAGGTCGACTGGCCGAGCCCGAGCTTGGTCGTCTGCGCCACCGCCTCGTAGGTGAGCGTGCCCGAGCGCGAGACGATGCCGATCCGGCCGGGCGTGTGGATGTGTCCCGGCATGATCCCGATCTTGCATTGGCCGGGGGTGATCACACCCGGGCAATTGGGACCGACGAGCCGGGTCTTGGAGCCGGCGAGCGCGCGCTTGACCCGAACCATGTCGAGCACCGGGATGCCTTCGGTGATGCAGACGACGAGCGGGATCTCGGCGTCGATCGCTTCGAGGATCGCATCCGCGGCGAAGGCGGCTGGCACGTAGATCACGGAGGCGTCGGCGCCGGTGGCCGCCTTGGCCTCGGCGACCGTGTCGAAGACCGGCAACCCCAGATGCGTCTCGCCACCCTTGCCCGGCGTCACCCCACCGACCATGCGGGTGCCGTAAGCGATCGCCTGCTCGGAGTGGAAGGTGCCCTGGGCACCCGTGAAGCCCTGGCAGATGACCTTGGTCGCGGCGTCGACGAGGACGGACATCAATCGCCCTTTCGGACAGCGGCGACGACCTTCTGCGCGGCGTCGGCGAGGTCGTCGGCGGGGATGATCGACAGGCCCGACTCGGCGAGAATGCGCTTGCCGAGCTCGACATTGGTACCCTCGAGGCGGACGACGAGCGGCACGTTGAGGTTGACCTCGCGTGCCGCGGCCACGACGCCCTCGGCGATCACGTCGCAGCGCATGATCCCGCCGAAGATGTTGACCAGCACCGCTTCGACAT
>JANWZN010000072.1 GCA_025054575.1 Geminicoccaceae bacterium
ACCGGTCCACGCCCTCACGATCGACCTCGAGGAGCATTTCCATGCTTTGGCCTTGGCGCGCTTCTATCCGCGCGACTCGTGGCCGAGCCTCGAGAGCCGCGTCGTCGCCAACACGCTCCGTCTCGTCGACCTGTTGGCGGAGGTCGGAGCGCGGGCGACCTGCTTCGTGCTCGGCTGGATCGCCGAGCGCGAGCCGACCCTCGTTCGTCGGCTGGTCGAGGCCGGCCACGAGGTCGCGAGCCACGGCTACGGCCACGCGCCGCTGTCGAGCCTCGACCGCGAGGCGTTCCGCGCCGACGTGACGCGCGCCAAGGCGGTCCTCGAAAATGCCGCGGGCGTCGAAGTGCGCGGCTATCGGGCCCCCAGCTTCTCGCTGGGGCCGTCCACCGCCTGGGCCTATGCCGTGCTTGCCGAGACCGGGCACCGGTACAGCTCGAGCAGCCATCCGGTGCGCGCTTGGAGCTATCTAAGCGCCTCGGGTCCCCGCAGCCCCGCCCACTATGACGGGATCATCGAGATACCGGTGAGTACGCTTCCGGCCCGCCTCGTCGGTGGCTTACCGTTCGCCGGTGGGGCGTGGTTCCGGTTGCTGCCCGAAGCCTGGACCCGCTACGGGTTCGTCCGCACCGAGCGCAGCGGCACGGCGCCGGTGGTCTTCTACCTGCACCCCTGGGAGATCGATCCCGAGCAGCCACGACCGGTTGGCCTCGATCCGCTCACGCGCCTCCGCCAATATCGAGGTCTCGAACGATCCGAAGCGAGACTTCGCCGCCTGCTCGCCCGCGTGCGGTTCGACCGCCTCGACCGGGTCCACCCGGCGCTGGCGGGCGCGGGCGTGTCACCGCGCCGGGGTGTGTCCGGGTTGGGCGGCCCCACCCCGCCGACCGCGCGGCATGGGACGAGTTCGTGCTGGCCCATCCCGAAGGCACGCTGTTCCATCTCTGGCCCTGGGGCGAGGCGATCGCGACGGCCCTCGGTCACCACACGCCCTACCTCCTCGCCGAGCGGGCCGGACGGATCGTCGGCGTCTTGCCGCTGGTCGCGGTCGAGGGGCTGCTGTTCGGCCGCGCGCTCATCTCGACCGGCTTCACCGTCGGTGGCGGTCCGCTCGCGCGTGACGCCGAAGTCGCACGAGCGCTCGTGGAGGCCGCGGAGAACCGTTGCCGGGAGGGCCGCTTCGGTCGGCTCGAGCTGCGTTGTCCACCGCCCGATCGACCCGGCTGGCTTCCGATCACGGGTAAGCAACTCTTCTTTCGGCGCGAGCTCGATCCCGACCCCGAGGTCAATTTCCGGGGGCTGCGCGGCAATCAGCGGACCATGATCCGCAAGGGTCGCAGCCTGGGTCTCGCCGTCGCGATCGACGCCGATTGCCGGCGCTTCTTTCCAGTATATGCGGACAGCGTCCACCGGCTCGGCACGCCCGTTCTGCCGTTCGCCTGGTTCGCGACCCTGCAGAGACTGTTCAGCGAACGCTGCGAGGTCATGATTGTCCTGCAGGGCGCGAGACCGATTGCGGGCGTGCTGAGTTTCTTCTTCCGCGACAGCGTGCTTCCCTATTACGCCGGCAGTGTGGAAGCGGCGAGAAAGCTCGCTGCGCACGATTTCATGTACGATGCCTTGATGCGGCGGGCGGTCGAGCGCGGCTGCCGGATCTTCGATTTCGGCCGCAGCAGGGTCGGTAGCGGTCACGCGGATTTCAAGCGTCACTGGGGTTGCGAGGCCACGCCCGTGGTCTATGCGCACTGGTCGCCCGAGGGCCGCCCGCCGCCCGATCTCGATCCGCGCAGCGAGGGCAACCGCAGGCTCGTGAACCTCTGGAAGCGCCTGCCGCGCTGGCTGGCCAACAGGCTCGGCCCCTGGGCTGCGCGGCAAATCGGCTGAGCGCCTTGGCCGACATCCTGTTCCTCGCGCATCGGCTGCCCTGGCCGCCCGACAAAGGCGACAAGATCCGCTCGTTCCACCTGTTGCGCCATCTGGCGGCCCGCCACCGAGTCCGGCTCGGCGCGTTCGTCGACGATCCTGCGGACCGGGACGGGGCCCGCAATCTCTCCGGTCTCTGCGCCGAGCTCTTCTTGCGGCCGCTCGGCCGCCCGCGGCTGATTCGCCGTGCGCTGTCCGGGCTGGTAGCGGGCGAGCCGCTCTCGGTCGCGGCCTACGCCGACCCGGCGATGCACGGCTGGGTGCGGGAACGGCTGCGGAGCTGCGATCTCGCGCTCGCCTTCTCCGGCCAGAGCGCGCGTTTCCTGCTCGATCCACCGTCTCCGTTGCCGTGGCTTCTCGATCTCGTCGACTGCGACAGCGAAAAGTGGCGCGCCCTCGCTGCGAGCGGACGCGGACCCAGGCGCCGGCTCTACGCGCGCGAAGCGGATCGCCTCTTGGTCTTCGAGCGGCGCGCGGTGGCCGCAGCCTCGAAGACCTTCCTCGTCACGCGCGCCGAAGCCGATCTTCTGGTCGAGCGGGCCCCGGAGACCGGCGATCGCGTCGCGGTGCTCGAAAACGGCGTCGATGCCGATTTCTTCGCGCCCGAGCGGGCGGGCCCGGACCCCTGGGGCGAGCCCGGTCCGCCGCGCCTGGTCTTCACCGGCGTGATGGACTACGCGCCCAATGTCGAGGCTGTTCGCTGGCTCGCCAGCGAAGTCCTGCCGAGGCTTCGGCGAACGATCGGCCGGGTCCGGTTCGCGATCGTCGGCGCCCAGCCGAACCGCTCGGTCCAACGCCTGGCCGATCCGCCCGACCTCCTCGTGATCGGTCGCGTGCCGGACGTGCGGCCCTGGCTCGGCCATGCCGACCTCGCCGTGGCACCCTTGCAGATCGCGCGCGGCGTCCAGAACAAGGTCCTGGAGGCCATGGCCATGGCCAAGCCGGTCGTGGCCTCCTCGGCCGCGGCGACCGGGCTGCACGCGCAACCCGGTCGCGACTTCCTGGTCGCCGACGGCGCTCTCGAGGCGACCGAAGCGATCACGGCGCTTCTGCGCGAGCCCGCTCGCGCCCGCGCGATCGGTGCCGCTGGCCGCCTCTACGTCCGGCGCCGCCACGATTGGTCGGCGACCCTGGCACCGCTCGATGCCGTGGTCAGCGCGCTCCTGGAGCGACCTCGCCGAGCGATCCGCCCGCCGCTGCCTTGCTGATCCCGAGCCCGGCGGCGAGCGCTTCGACCCGCCGGGCGTTGGCGTCCCAGGTGAGGTCGCGCTCGAACACGGTGGCCCGGGCGGCGGCACCCAGCCGGGCGCGGAGCGCTGGATCGTCGGCCAGCCGGTCGAGCCCGGCCAGCAGACCCTCCGGCACCACCAGCCAAGCGTTCCGCTCGTGGGTCAGGATCTCGCGGATGTTGGGGCGGTCGGGGGCGAGGATCGCACGGCCGAGCGCCATGTACTCCACCAGCTTCAAGGGCGAGGCGTAATCGACCACCGCCGGCTGGAGGGCGATGTCGAAGCTGCGCACCACCTCCGGGACTCGCTCGCGCGGCACGACCCCGAGAAAGCGGACGCGGGCCTCGATCCCGAGCTCGGCCGCGCGGCGCCGCAGCGCCGGAGCGTGCGGCCCCTCACCGGCGACGAGCAGGAGCGCGTTCGCCCGCTCCGGTCTCGCGAGCCAGTCGAGGACCGGATCGAGCCCGTGCCAGGCCTTCACGAAGCCCACGAAACCGAGCACCAGTTCGCGACCGATCCCGAGCGCGCGCCGCGCCCGGTCCCGATCGGCCGCCGCGTCGAGCCGCTCGAGGTCGACACCGTTCGGGGTGACGACGATGCGCTCGGAGGCTATCCCGGCCGCACGCACCCGCTCGGCGAGCACCGCGGTGACCACGAGCACCCGATCGGCTGCGCGCCAGATCCGCCGCTCGACCGCGCGCGCGAGCCGGGGCAGGGCGAGCCCGTCGAAGCGCGCTCGTTCCTCGGCCAGGGGCGCGTTCACTTCGAGCAGGTAGGGAACGCCCGTTGCGAACCGGGCGAGAGCGCCCGCCGGCGTGTGCAGGCTGTAGCGCTCGTAGACCAGGTCGGGCCGAACCCGTCGCACCGCGAGGAGGAGGCGCAAGGCTGCGAGAAGGCCGTAGCCGAGCTCCAAGAGCTCGTAGAGAGCGGCGGGCAGCAGCCGCTTGAGCCGGTCGACGATGCCGCCCGCGGCGCCGAACGGACGCTCCTCGTAGAGCGGCGGGGCGAGCACGGTCACGTCGTGGCCGCGCCGGCGCAGCGCCGCTACGAGCTCGTCGACGTGGACGAGTTGACCATCCTTGGACGCGAGCCGGTGGTGATACAGGATCCTCAAGCCGCTCGCCCCCTCCGAACCGCCCATTCGCCCAGAACCTCCTCGAAGAGCGCGATCTGGCCCGATGTCGTGGGCTCCCAGCCGAACGCCTCGGCGTACGCGCGGGTCGCTTGCCGTGCCGGCGGATCGGCCAGGAGAGCGGCGATCGCCGAGCGCAGAGCCTCGGCGCTGCGCGTGGCCACGAGCCGGCCGGCCTCGGGCGCGGCCACGACCTCGGGCGTCCCCCACACCGCCGTTGCGACCACGGGCGTGCCGCACGCCATCGACTCGAGCAGCACGTTCGCCCAGCCCTCGCGCGAGGAGGCGAGCACGAAAAGGTCGGCCAGGTTGTAGAGGCGCGGGAGCTCACTGTGCGGAACCGTGCCCAGGAAGCGGACGCAGCCGCCGACCCCCAGCCGGGCCGCGCGGGCCTCGAGCGCGGCTCGCTCGGGCCCGTCACCGACGACCAGGAGGGTGACCCCGGGCAGGCCTGCGAGCGCGTCCAGGACCAGGTGGACGCCCTTGCGCTCGATCAGCTGCCCCACCGTCAGCAGGACGGGGCCCTCGAGTCCGGCCTCGGCCCGCAACGCTGCCCGATCGAGCGGGCGGAACAGGGCGAGATCGACGCCGTTGCGCAGCACCCGGACCCGCCTCGGCTCGGCGCCCAATTCCTCCCAGACCCGCGCGAGCGCGGCGCAGACGGCGACGAGCCCCTGCGCCCGGCCGATCGCCCGCCGGATCCAGCGGCGCGGCAGCGGCTCCCGAGCGATGGAGGAGAGATCGGTGCCGCGAGCGGTGACGACGAGCGGCAAGTCGAGCCGGTCGGCGAGCAACGCCGCTGCGACCCCGTCGGGGTAGGCGTAATGTGCGTCGATCACGTCGAAGCGGTCACCGCGGGCGAGCCGTTGACGAACCGCGCTCCAGAGCGCGCGGAACACCATCCACGGCTGCGCCGGGACGCCGAGCTTGGGCAGGTGGAAATAGCGGGGATAGAGCACCTCGATCCCGTGCCGGACGTCCTCTCTCGGCGTGGCGGCGAGGTCCCGCCAGTCCGGGCGAACCTCGAGACCGGGCGGGCACCAGGGCAGGGGCGCGATCACGGTCGGCAGCACGCTGCCGCTCGCCGCCAGCCGCACCAATCGGTTCTCGACGAAGATCCCGAAGGTCGGCCGCGTGCGGCTCGGGTAGAGACCCGAGACGACCAGGCTGCGGATCGGCCGGTCGGTGCGTTCCCTCGCACTCATCGACGGGCGACCGCGAGCAACCGGCCGACCGATCCCCCGACAGGAAGGGCCGCGAGCTGGGCCAGGAGCGTCCGCTCGGCGCCGGCCGGCCGACCCACCGCCCACCACAATGCGAACAGGATCGCGCCGTAGCTCAGGGCACCGCAACCGACTCCGGCGGCGAGCTCGAGCACCGGATCGCCGAGCTGGCGTTCGAGCCAGCCGACGACCATTGCCATGATCGCCGTCGCGACCGTCGTTCGCCACACGGCGCCCGCGACCCGCCGCAGCGAAAGCCGGAGGAGCCGGCCCACGATCAGGAGCGTGAGCACCAGGTTGACAGCGGCGCAGATCGTCAGCGCCACGACCGCGCCCATGAGCCCCAGCCGCTCGACGAGCACGAACAGGAGCGGCACGAGCAGCGCCAAGTAGAGGGCGAGAAGCGCCGGCTCGATCCGCACCCGGCCCATCGCCAGGAAGAGAGGACCCGCCAGGGTGGAAGCAGTGCGCAGCACCCCATAGAGCACGAGGGCCCCGATCAGCGGCACGGTCTCGAGCCACTTGGCGCCCAACAGGACCCGCACGAGGGGATCCGCCAAGAGCGCGATGCCGACCGCTGCGGGGAGCGTCACCGCGAGCAGCATCGCGAGCGAATCGAGATAGCCCTGAGCGAGCCGGGCCGGCTCGTGGGCGATCCGGGCGTAGCCCGGATAGGCGGCGCGTGCGACCGGCTGGGCCAGCTCGCTCGTCGGTAGATCCGCGATCTCCTGGGCCATCGCGTAGAGGCCCAGGGGCGCCGGGCCGAGAAACTTGCCGACCACGAGCTGATCGATCCGCTCCCGCAGATAGCCGAGCCCGTTGTTGACCAGGACCCATTTCGAAAAATGGACGAGCTCGCGCCAGCGGGCCAGCGACAGCCGCGGCCGATAGGCCGACATGGTCCAACTCGCCACGAAGAGGGCCACGTAGCGCGCGACGATCCCGGCAACGAGCGCGCGCCAATCGCGGAACCAGAAAGCCAGCGACACCGCGACCCCGACCTGGGCGAGTCGACCGAAGAGATGGAAGCGGAACTCTTTGGCGATCTCGAGATCGCGACGGAAATCGACCGTGCCGATGTTGCCGAACCCTTCGAACAGGACGCAGCCCGCGAGGATCCAGAAGATCGCCTCGAGCCGCGCGTCGTCGAAGAAGGCGGCGGCCGGGGCGGCGAGTGCTGCGAGTACGACGGCGAGTGCCGCGCATTTGAGAATGATGAGCGTCCAGGCGGTGTCGTATTCGGCGCGGCCGGCGCCGCGGTCGCGGATCAAGGCGAGATCGAAGTTGAACTCGCTCGCGATGTCGATCAGCGCCGCTACGGTCGTGGCCAGCGCGACCAGCCCGAAGTCCTCGGGCGTGAGCAACCGCGCGAGCACGAGCATGCTCGCGACACCCAGGAACCGCGAGGCGAAGCGAAGCGCCACCATCCAGGCCGCGCCTGCGGCCACCCGTCTCCCGAGATCCTCCACCGCTCGTCCTTTCCGACCCGCATATCCGATGCCGCGTCAACCTCAACAGGAGTTGACCGAACCGCGAAGATGCTATCCTTGGGGAAGCGAGGCGGGAACCGTGGAATTGTCGGCCGGTGCGGGAAAAGGGCTCGGATGCGTATCTTCCGGCATCATGTGGAGCTTCGACTTGTTGCTTTGGGGTTGATCGAAGCGGCCCTGTTCCTCACCTCCTTCTACGTAGGATACTTCGCACGTTACGCTAATGCCGATCTGATCGCCACCGAGTTGATGGCCCACGGGGCGCCGGCTTTTTCCTACACCGCGGTGATGATGGCGAGCCTCCTCTCGATCGGTCTCTACGAGCGCGCCGCAGTGGGCGACATGCGGACTGTCGCCATTCGCATGCTCGCCGCCTTCGCTCTCGGCTTCGTGCTGCTCGCCGTTATCGTCTATCTCGTGCGGCCGCTCGATATCTGGCGCTCCGCTCTCCTCATCGCGATGCCCACGAGCTTCGTCGCCGTCCTGCTCGTGCGCCGGATCTTCCTGTGGCTCGTCGACCGCGATGCGTTCCGGCGCCGAATCCTGGTCTTGGGCGACCAGGAGGGCATCGCCGCGTTGCACGCCCTCGAAGCGAAGCTCGGGCTTCCCCCCTTCCGCGTCGCTCGGGCGCTGTGCCTGCCGCTCGATGTCGACCGGGCCAACGACGACGAATGGCTGTTGGGTCTCTGCCGCGCCGAAGAGGTCGACGAGGTCGTGGTCGCCGCCCGCGAGCGGCGCGGGCGGTTGCCGATGCGGGCGCTCTTGCGCTGCCGGCTCGGTGGCCTGCGGGTCAGCGAGTATCAAGACTTCTGCGAGCGCGAGACCGGTCGCGTCGATCTCGACAGGCTGGAGCCGAGCTGGCTCGTGTTCAACGAAGGGTTCGGCCAGGGAAAGCTCGACGCGACCGCCAAGCGCGCGTTCGACATCGCCCTTGCCGCGACCTTTCTCGTGCTGGTCGCACCGGTGCTCGCCCTCGCGGCGCTCGCGATCAAGCTCGAGGACGGCGGCCCGATCTTCTATCGCCAGACGCGGATGGGTCGAAACGGCGAGCCGTTCGAGATCCTGAAGCTGCGCAGCATGCGAGTGGACGCCGAGCGCCACGGGCCCCGCTGGGCGGCGATCCAAGACGCGCGGATCACCCGCGTCGGCCGTCTGTTGCGGCGCACGCGCGTCGACGAGTTGCCCCAGCTCGTCAACATCCTCAAGGGCGAAATGAGCTTCGTGGGGCCGCGCCCCGAACGGCCGGTGTTCGTCGAGCAGATCACCGAGTCCCTCCCCTACTTCCCGGAACGACATCGCGTGCGCCCGGGCCTCGCCGGTTGGGCGCAGCTCAACTATCCCTACGGCGCCGATCTCGCAGACGCGCGGGCGAAGCTCGAATACGATCTCTATTACGTCAAGAACTGGAGCCTCTTTCTCGATCTCCTCATCCTCGCCCAGACCCTGCGGGTGATCGTCTGGGGCAACGGGGTCCGCTGAGCCGCATGCCGGCTGCGCCGAGCCTGCCCGTCCTTTCGTGGTTGGCCGCTTCGGCCACTTTCGCGGCGATATGGCTCCTTTATGTTCGCCTTTTAGGAGAACACGAACGCGCCCGCGACCCGCGGCTCGAGGCGGCACTGATCGCGACGGCGTTCGCGGCCGCCACCAGTGCGGTCGTCCGCAGCCGGCCCGAAGCGGCCGAGTTCGCGGCTCTCGCCGAACTCCTGGAGCCGCTCGCCTGGATGGTCGCGCTCACGAGCTGGATCGGGCGCGGGGCGGGCCTCTGGGCCGGGCTCGGGCCGGCGACACGGCGCACGATCCTCTTGTTGGCGGCCGTGGCGATCGCCCTTGCAGCCATCGAGCCCGCGCCCGGCCGACTGCGCGCGGTGCTCGAGGTCGGCTTCGCAGCAGCCGGGTTCCTGGTACTGGCCCTCGTGCTGCGGGCCCTCGACGAGGACCGCTTCTGGCAACTCAAATATCTCCTGGCGGCGGTCGTGGCGATTCTCGCCTTCGACCTGGCCACTGGTGCCGCGGTGTTGGCGGGCGCCGAAGTACTTTCGGAGAGCCTCGATCCGGCCGAGGCGATCCTCACCTTGCTCGTGGCCCCGCTCGTGCTCGTCTCCTTGCGCCGCATCGATGAGCAGTCGGTGGGGACACCGCGGCCGCGCAGCATGGCGGCCGGAGGCCTCGCGGCCGGGCTCGTGACCCTCTACGCCGCCACCGTCGGCTGGCTCGCTTTCGAGCTGCAGCGTCGATTGCCGGGCCTCGGGACGGGCCTCGTGCTGGCGGGCGCGCTCTTTGCGATCCTCGCGCTCGCTCTTGCCGTCGCCTCGGGCACGGTGCGCGCGGCCGGACGCCGTTTCTTGGGCCGGATCACCGGTGAACGCTTCGATTACGAGCGCGAATGGATGCGGTTCCTTGAGACTGTGGCCGGTGCCGGCGAGGCCGCTGCCGAAGAGCTTCCGGTCCGGGTGATCCGCGCCGTCGCCGATGCGGTCGATGCGACCGGCGGTGCCATCTGGTTGCACCGTGGCGAGGACCGTTACGAACTCTTGGCGATCCGCAACCTGCCACGACCCGACAGCCCGATCGTCGAGGCGCCCGGTCTCGCGGTGGAACTCGCACGCCTCGACGGGCCGCTCGAGCTCGACCGGCTCGAAGCCGCACCGGGGCCGGCGGGCTGGCCCGGTTGGCTGCCCCGCCCGCCGGCTGGCTGGTTGGTCTTGCCGCTCGTTCACCGCGGCGCGCTCATGGGCCTCCTCGTCCTCGCCGAGCCGCGTGCCGGCCGCATGCTCGACCCGGCCGAGCGACGCTTGCTGCGCATCCTGGCGCGCGAGGCGGCCTCGTACCTCGCCGAGGACCGGGCCGCGCGAGCGCTCGCCGAGTCGCGCCAATTCACCGCCTTCAGCCGGCGCTTCGCGTTCCTGACCCACGACCTCAAGAACGTCGTGGCCGAACTCGGGCTCGCCGCCGCCAACGCCCGCCGCCATCTCGACGATCCGGCCTTCCGGGTCGATCTCTTGCGTACGCTCGACGAGACGGTCGGCCGCCTGCGGCGGCTTTTGGAGCGCTTGCGGGAGGACGGCCTCGGCGGCTCGGCCGAGCCGACCGACCTCGTCCGCCTGTTGGCCGAGGCGCGCGGCTCGCGGCCGGGGCGAAGGCCGCGCCTGGTTCAGGCACCGGCCAGCCTCTCGGCTCGGGTCGACGGCGAGCGCCTGCTTTCCGCGCTGCGCCATCTGGTCGACAATGGGTTCGAGGCGACCCGCGAGCGGGGGCCGGTCGAACTCGGCTTGCGACGCGAGAACGACATGGCGATCATCGAGGTGAAGGACGGCGGCCCTGGTCTACCGCCGGAGATCGCGCGCAAGGGTCTCTTCCGGCCGTTCGCGACGACCAAGCCCAACGGTCTGGGCCTCGGCCTCGTGGCCGCCCGTGATCTCGTCGAGAGCCTCGGTGGCCGACTCGAGGTCGAAAGCCGGCCGGGGCAGGGGACCACGGCGCGGATCTATCTGCCGCGGCTCGAGATGGCGGCATGAGCAAAGCCCGGCGCCTGCTCGTGGTGGAAGACGACGAAGGGCTCCAGCGCCAACTGCGCTGGCAGCTCGGCGCCTACGAGCTCCTGCAGGCGAGCGATCGGACCGAGGCGTTGGCCCTGGTTCGCGCTCGTGCGCCGCAGGTCGTCCTGCTCGACCTCGGGCTGCCGCCGGATCCGTCGGGCGTAGCCGAAGGCTTCGCCGCGCTCGAGGAGATCCAGCGGGCCAGGCCGACGACGCGGATCGTCGTGATGACCGGCCGCGAGGGCCGCGAGCACGCCCTGCGCGCAATCGGCATGGGAGCGCTCGACTTCTACAGCAAACCCGTCGACGTCGAGACGCTCGCCACGCTGCTCGAGCGCGCTTTTTTCGTGAGCGAGCTCGAAGAGGAGATCCGTCGTTCGCTCGAGGAGCCGGCGAGCCCGTCCTTGCCCGGCGTGATCGGGCAGAGCCCGGGACTGCGCGCCGCCTGCCGCGTGATCGAACGGGTCGCGCCGGCCGAGGCGAGCGTCGTGATCCTCGGCGAAAGCGGCACCGGCAAAGAGGTGATGGCGCGCGCGCTCCACGATCTGTCGCCACGCCGGCACGGTCGCTTCGTCGCGATCAACTGCGCCGCTATCCCGCCCACCCTCCTCGAGGCCGAGCTGTTCGGCTTCGAGCGCGGCGCCTTCACCGGCGCCCTCAAGCAGACGCCGGGACGGCTCGAGCTCGCACACGGTGGAACGCTTTTCCTCGACGAGATCGGCGATCTGCCGGTCGAGCTCCAGGCCAAGCTGTTGCGCTTCGTGCAGGAGCGGGTGATCGAGCGCCTGGGTGGCCGCGAAGAGATCCGGCTCGATGTCCGGATCGTCTGCGCGACCCACCGCGATCTGCGCCGCTTGATGGTCGAAGGGCGCTTCCGCGAAGATCTCTACTACCGCCTCGCCGAGATCATCGTCACCCTGCCGCCGCTGCGCGAGCGGCCCGGCGATGCGGTGCTGCTGGCCCGGCACCTACTCGAGGTCTACCGGCGCGAGCAGGACCGGCCGATCGCCGGCTTCACCCAAGCGGCCTTGCGCGCCATCGATCACCACCATTGGCCGGGTAACGTCCGCGAGCTGCAGAACCGCTTGAAGCGGGCGGTCCTGTTGGCCGAGGGCCGCAAGATCACCGTAGCCGACCTGGATCTCGGAGAGGTCGAGGCCGACGATACCGAGCTGGAACTCAGGGTTGTGCGCGAAAGGGCCGAACGCGCCGCCCTGCAACGCGCGCTCGCGCGGACCGGGGGCAATATCAGCCAAGCCGCTGCTCTGCTCGGCATCAGCCGGCCGACCCTCTACGATCTGATCCGGCTGCACCGTCTGCGGGACTGAGACACGGTCTGCCCGACTCGGGAGCCGCGGTCGCCTCGGCTTCGGCCAGCAGCCCACGGGCGGTCGCGGGTGTGCCGCCGAGCTCGCCCAGCACGGTCTCGAGCACGCCCGTCACCCGGTCGACCAGGGCGGTGCAGGCCGACACGTCGGGCGCATAAGGGGTGTTGCCCGGAGCCAGCGACGGGCTGTGCAGCGACAGGCACAACACCCGGTGCCCCCGCGCCACGAGCGCGCGGGCGAGCCGGCGCAGCTCCCCCGCCGTGAAGCCCTCTGGTGTGAGCGTCACCCGCTCCAGAAGGCGGAGGCGGGCCAGGATGCCGCCGAGACGGAACCGGCGAGCAGGCGGGGCTTCGACCAGCCGTGCCGCACCCCGACACGTCCCGAGGCCGCCGATCCAAGCACAGCTCATCGGCAGCTCGAGGAGCCTCCGGCCGGGGCCGAAGCGGAACGGGCGGTCCGGCATCGCGCGGAAGTCCGGGCCGCCGTCGGCGCCGAGGTCGCGGTTGGGGTAGCCGCTCGTGTCGATCCGATAACCGAGCTCGAGAAGACTGGCGGCGGTCGCCGGCCCGAGCCCGTAGCGGCCGGCCTTGTAGACCGTCGGCCGGCTGCCGAAGGCCTCGCCGATTCTTTCAGTGAGGAGCGCGAGCTTGGCCGCTTCGAGCGCCGGCGGCAGGTTACCGGCGTAGGACGTCGCCGACCCGAGCGGCTCCTCGTAGGGCGGCGTCACCCAAGGATGCAGATGCGCACCGAGCGCGATCCGCCCCGCCGCCAGTAGCTCGCCGAGGATCGCGCGGCCGTCCGGCTCGACGGCGATCGGCCAGGTCACCACGCAGGTCGGCACGAGCCCGAAGGCCTCGAGCCGCTGCACGAAGCCGGGCAGCGCACGCAGGGCGCGCAGATCGCGAGCGTCGCGCCGGAACGGCCCGCGCCAATCGAACGACTCCTCGGTGTCGATTACCATGTGCAGCCGCGGCCGCTCGGGTCCCGGCCAGTCGACGAGCTCGACCGCGCCGAACAGCTCGCGCGCGGTCCAGCTCATGCGACGTCGGCCGGCTCGGGCGGCGGCCAGATCCCGGCGAACAAGGCTCGCCAGGCTTCGACCATCCGCGCTTCGTCGTAAGCGGCGCGCGCCCGCGCCCGATTGGCCGCACCCAGGCTCGCGCGCAGCACCGGGTCGGCGGCGAGCACGCCCAGGGCTCGTGCCAGAGCCGGCTCGTCGGTCGGCGGCAGCACGAACGGTCGGTTGGCCTCGGCGACCATGTCGCGGACGTCGCCCACGGCGGTCGCGACAACGGGCAGCCCCGCGGCCATCGCCTCGAGCAGTGCCAAGGGCATCTGCTCGGTGTCGGAGCCGAGCACGAACAGATCGGAAGCGGCCAGGAGCTCGGGCACGTCACGCCGCGCACCGAGCAGCAGCACGCGATCGCCGAGCGGGGCAGCGAGCCGCTCGAGGGCGGGCCGCTCGGCTCCCTCCCCGACCAGCACGAGCCGCACCGGCGGCCGATCGGGCAGTGCAACGAGCAGGCGCAGGAGCCGCGCCGGGTTCTTCTCGGGCCGCAAGCCCCCGACCGCGATCGCCACGACCTCCTCGGGCGTCCGTCGCAGAGGTGGCGCCACCGGCCGGGCGGTCGCGTAACGCGCGACGGCGATCCCGTTCGGCACGCGCGCGAGCCGCTGCTCCGGGATCCGCCACACCGTGCGCGCCACCCGCTCGAGCGTCCGCGAGACGACGACGAGCCGGGTGGGCCCGCCGATCGCCAGCCGGCGCGTCCAGATCCGCCGTGCGAGTTGTCGCTCCGGGGTCTCCTCGGGGCCGAAGCCCTCCTCGATGTGGAGCTGTGGGCACAGCGGACGGAAGCGGTTGGCGAGTGCCCAATCGATCGCGCCCCAATTGACCGTGATCAGCAGATCCGGCCGCTCGACCGCGAGGATCCGGCGTAGCCGCGCGAGATCGGCGGGGCTCGGCAGGCCGTGCCGTCCGCGCGGTACGGCGAGGAGCCGGACGAGGCCGGGATCGCACAGCGCCAAAGCCTCGCTCACCCCGTCCACCGCCACCACGGTGTGCGCGAAATCGTGGCCCAAGAGACGCGAAAGGCGGGCGAACCTGACCTGCGGGCCGCCGGCCGCGAAGGTCGCGAAGACGTGCAGGAGCCGTCGCGGGCGGTCTCCTGCCGGCGCCGGCACGGCTCGCTCAAGCGTGGTCGCTCGCATGGACCAGGATCGCGCGCGCCCGGAAGGTCTCGGGATCGGCGACCGGGCGCCAGCCCAGTTCGCGCTCCGCGTCGCTCGTGTCGAACCGCGCCACGAGCCCGCGCGAGCGAAGGTCGCGCAGGCTCGGTAACGGCACCCGGCGGCCACCGATCCGTTTGATCGCCCATTTGCCGAGCTCGACCGCCTGCTGGCGCCAGACCGGCTGCGGGTGGAAGCGGACGGGTCGGCCCAGCGCTCGGGCGAGGTCGTCGAGAAAGGCGCGCGCGCTCGGGCGGATCGGGCCTACCAGGTTGTAGGCCCGACCGCCGATCCCGGGCGTGTCGATCGCGGCCACGATCGCCGCCGCGACGTCCTCGACGAGGACGAAGGGCAGCGGATTGTCGCCGCGGTTCCAGCCCGAGCAATGCTGTGGTCGATTGAAGTTACCGAGCCCCGGATGCAATGGGCTCGTGCCCTCGCCCACGACGAGCCCCGGCCGCAGGATCACGAGCTCGGGTCCACCCGCCGCCGCGAGCTCCCGCAGCCGCGTTTCAGCCAGCGCCTTCGCGCGAGCGTAGGGGGCCCGCCCGGGATCGGTGTCGACCGGTGTCGCCCCGGTCACGACCGCGGCCGGATCACCGAGATAGAGGGCTGCGATCGAGCTCACCTGGACGAGCCTGCCGACACCGGCGGTTGCGGCGGCGTTCCAGAGGGTCTCCGCTCCGCCGACGATCGCCCGCTCGATTTCGCTCGGCTCTTCGGCCCCGCCGGCGTGGGCGAGGTTCACCACCGCGCGCACGCCCCGAAGCGCGCGGGCGAGCGCGTCCGGATCGCGCACGTCGCCGCAGTGCAAGACGACGCGGGGGTCGTCGAGCGGCGGCGGCGGGTCTGTGATGGAGCGCGCCAGCACCGCGACCGCGCGGCCGGAGGCGAGCATCGCCGCGACGGTGGCCCGCCCGATGAAGCCGGTTCCACCGACGAGGAGCACGTCGGGCCGCGGCCGTTCGCCCGAAGCCCGCGGCGCGAGCGGCCGC
>JANWZN010000073.1 GCA_025054575.1 Geminicoccaceae bacterium
CGGCCGAGCTCCGTGCCCGGCTCAACGCGCTCTTCGCCCGCGAAGGCGTGCCCTGGGCCGCCTACGGCACCTTTTCGGGCGTCCATCTCTTCCCCAATCCGAAAGGACGGCCGATCGATCCGTCGGCCTTCGACCCGCTCGCGATCCCGTTCGCGGAACTCAAGACCCGCCCGCCGCGGCTCGTCCACCGGCTGCGCCTGGCGCTGCTCGTGGCCGGTGTGGACGTGAGCGGCCAGCTCGCGATGCTCGCCTCGGCGACCCACGGGCCCGAGGAGATCGAGCGGACGGTCGACGCCTTCGCGTTTGCGATCCGGCGGCTCGCCCGCGAAGGCGACCTCGCCCCGGCCAGCCGCTAGGCGCCCGATCCGCCCCGGGCCCGAAGGAGCCCGCCGTGGGTCCGGCGCCACGCTCGCCCGGCGAACACCGCACCCGGGGGCCGGTTCGTCTTGACAAGCCGGGTAGGGCGGCTTGTCGGGAGGGCAAACCTGCCGGCGGGCCACCCGCGCAATGGATCTCTATCTCCCGGTCGCCGAGCTCTCGGTCGACCTCCTCCTGCTGTTGGCGCTCGGCGCCGGCGTCGGCTTCCTCTCGGGCGTGTTCGGCGTCGGCGGCGGGTTCCTCATCACGCCCTTGCTGATCTTCATCGGCATCCCGCCGGCCGTGGCGGTCGGCACCGCCGCGCCGCAAGTGCTGGCGTCCTCGGTGTCGGGGGTTCTCGCGCACCTCGAGCGCGGCACGGTCGACATCAAGATGGGCCTCGTGCTCACCGCCGGCGGCTTCGTCGGTTCGGCTGCGGGCGTGCTCGTCTTCCGCTGGCTGCTCGGTATCGGCCAGATCGAGACCGTGATCGCGCTCGGCTTCGTGCTGCTCTTGGCCGTGGTCGGGACCCTCATGCTGATCGAGAGCACGCGCGCGCTCCTGGCCTCGGGCCAGGCCCCCGCCCGGCCGCCGCAGCGCGCCCGCCGCCACCTTTTGCTGCACCGCCTGCCCTTGAAGATGCGCTTCACCGAATCGCGCCTCTACATCAGCGCGCTCCTGCCGCTCGCGGTCGGTGCCGTGGTCGGGCTCCTGGCGGCCGTACTCGGCGTCGGCGGTGCGTTCGTCATGATCCCCGCCATGATCTACCTGATCGGCATGCCGACCCGGATCGTCGTCGGCACCTCGCTCCTCCAGGTCGCCTTCGTGACGGCACTCACCACCTTCCTCCACGCCTACAACAACAAGACCGTCGACATCGTCTTGGCCGTGCTCTTGATCCTGGGAGGTGTCGTCGGCGCCCAGCTCGGCGCGCGGGTCGGAACGGCGCTGCGCGGCGAACAGCTGCGCGTGCTCTTCGCCATCCTCGTCCTCCTGGTCTGCGTGCGGCTCGGCTGGGATCTCGTAGCCGAGCCCTCCGACCTCTACTCGCTCGCTCCTTGAGCGCGACCCTGCGCGCCACGGCACAGCGCGCCGGCCGGCCGGCGGGTGCCCTGCCCGTGGCAGCGGCCGTGCTCGCCCTCTGGTGGACCGCCCCGGCACCGGACGGCTTCTTGTGGGCCGATGCGCCGCGCCACGCGATGAACGCCGTGCTCTTGGCCGACGCGCTGCGCGAGCTGCCGCTCTTCCACCCCGTGCAGTGGGTGTTCGACTACTACCTCACCTGGCCGGCGCTCACCGTCTTCTTCTATCCACCGCTCTTCTACCTCGCGAGCCTGCCCTTCGTGCTCCTCTTCGGCGTCTCGGAGAGCGTGAGCCTCCTGCCGGTGGCCCTTCATGCCCTGGTCCTGGGCCTCGCCGTGGCGGCGATCCTGCGCCCGCTCTTGGGCCCCTCGGGCGCTGTCGGGGCCGCGCTCCTCGTCCTCGGCGCCCCGGCGATCGCCTTCTGGGCCCGCCAGGTGATGCTCGAGATCCCCTCCGCCGCCTTCCCCGCGCTCGCCGCGGCCTGCCTCCTCGCCTGGCTGCGCGAGCAGCGGCCGCGGCACTTGTGGGCCGGCACCGCGGCGCTGGCGGCCGGGATCTGGACCAAGCTCACTGCCGTCTACGCGCTCCCGCTGCTGCCCTTGGCCGCTTGGCTCGCGCTCGGGCCCACGGCCTTGCGCGACCGCTCCGTCCGCCGCGCCCATCTCCTGCTCGGCCTCCTGGTCCTCCCCTGGTTCGTGCACCAGGCCCTCTTCGGCCGCCACAACCTCGCCAACCTCGCCGGTGCGGGCGACCTCGTCCTGCAGCCGAGCGAGCTCGCGAGCTGGGTGTTCTACTTGCTCGAGCTGCCGCGGATGGGCGGGGTGGCGCTCGTCCTCGTAGCGATCCTCTTCCTGCTCCGCGCGCCCGTGCTCCTGCGCGACGCCTCGCTCGGCCGCGAGCTTCCCTTCCTGCTCGGCTGGTTGCTCTTCGCCTGGCTCTTCTTCTCCTTCACCGCCCTCAAGGAGGACCGCCAGGGCCTCCATCTCCTGCCGCCGATCGCCGCCCTCGGCTTCGTGGCGCTGGCGCGGACCGTGCCCGCCCCCTGGGCCGGGCGCCTGGCCCTCCTCCTTGGCGTCGTCGGCTTCTTGCAGGGCCTGCTGTTGGCCCGGCCGCCCGCGATCACGGGCTACCGCGATGCCGCCGCCACGGCCGCCGCCCTCGCCCGGCCCGGCTCCACCGTGCTGGTTGCGGGCGAGCGCGACGGCACCCTCGTCTTCTGGCTCAAGGCCAGCGGCCGCCAGGATCTGGCCGTCCTGCGCGCCGACAAGCTCTTGCTCGAGGTCGAGGCGCGCCGCACGCTCGGGGTCAAGGAGAACCTCGCGAGCGAGGAGGAGATCGCCCAGCGGCTCGCGCGCGAAGGGGTGGACATGGTCGTCGCGCAGGCCGATTTCTGGACCGATCTTTCGGTCATGGCCCGCTTCGAGCGGGTCTTGCGCTCCGATCGCTTCCTCGAGCTCGACCGCGTGCCGATCCGCGCCGTCCCCTACCGGCCGCTTCCCGATCAGGAGCTCGTGCTCTACCGGGCCCGCGACTGGCGACCACCCGAGCCCGTGCCCTTGCGGGTCAAGATCCCGCTCTTGGGCCTCGAGATCGAGGGCCTGCCGCGCAACCGGCGCGCGAGCGGCCCCTAGAAATCGAGCCCGCCCGAACCCGCCTGGCCGAGCAGGAAGAGCCCGGCCAAGAGCAGCAGCACGAGCGACACGGCCGCGAGGATCTTCCAGATGCTCCACGGCCGCTCGCCGTGGACCTCGCCCGTGCGGCCGTTGACCAGCACCCGATAGTCCCGGCCCAAGAACTTGAAGCTCGCGACCCAGATCGGCAACAGGACGAGCTTGTAGGTCTCGTTCGAAAGCTGGATGTCGAGCTGCTCGATCACCTGTTGATCGCCGCCGATCGCGATCCGCGCGTCCTGCTCGATCACCGCGCGCATCTGCGCTTTGGCGGCCTCGTGCGCTTCCGCGACCGAGCGTTTGTAGAGCTCGCTCGCGAAGCCCGCGAGATAATCGGCGGCATAGCCCTTGAGCCCCTGCAGATCCCAGGGCTCGAGCCGCTCGACGAGCCGCTCCGGCAGCTCCTGGCCGGCCACGACGAGCAGGTCGTCGAAGTCGCGCGCGAGGCGTCCCTCGACCGGCGTCCAGCGGATCTTCGGCACCTGCACCGCGCGGCGCACCCGCCGGCCGTTCACGACCTGCTCGACGAACCGGGTCTCGTAATAAACGTCGCCGCGCCGGCCCCGAAAATAGCTCCGGCTCGAGGCGTCGAAGGTCCAGTGCGGCACGTAGAGCCCCTCGAGCCGGCTGCCCGTGCGCGCCTCCTTCGCGAGCCGCGAGGGCGCGAACCACAAGCCCTCGAGCCATTGCCGGACGAGCCGCCTTCCGTCCGGCTCGGCGATCACGAAGGGCAAGACACCGTCCGGTGCGACCGCGCGCGCGGGCGTCGGATCGGCCACCGACGGGCTGCCGCAAGACGGGCAGGCGCCGGCGTGGCGCCCCGCCGGCAGGGTGAATTCGTAGGCGCACTGGGCGCATTTGCGCGGGATCGGCGGCGGCAGCGGGGGCTCGTCGGGCAGCCGGCGCAGGACCGGATCGAGCTCGTTCTCGACCACCGCCCGCTCGACCGCGCGGATCCGGTTCTCGTGGCCACAATAGCGGCAGGTGAGGGTCTGCGCCCCGGGCTCGAAGGCGAGCACCGCACCGCACTGCTCGCAGACATAGGTCGGTGGTGCCGGGGTGCTGACGAGCGCGCCACCGCCGCTGCCCGCGTCGGTCTCGACGCGGCGGCCCCAGGGTCCGGCCCGCATCGGCTAGGACACGGTCCGCTTCAAGCCTCGCCCGGCACGGGCGGCGGCACCTGCGCGAAGAGCGGGGCGAGCTCGGCGAGCTGGCCCGCCGGCTGCCAATCCTTCATCCCCGGCGACCAGACGAGCGTCGTCCGCTCGAGCGTGCCCGCCGCGATGCGCCGCGCGAGCTCCTCGGTCGGGAAGGGGCCCGTCGCTTGGCCGCCCTCGGCCACGTGCCAGAGCTTGGCGGGCGGCGGGGGAGGGGGCGGTGGCGGCGGTGCCGCAGCGGGCTCCGCCGGGCGCGCACCCCACGGGCTCGCCACCTGGCCGCCCAGCGCCTGGCCCACGACGAGCCCGAGGCCCGCGCCGGCCGCGGCCGGGTTCTGTGCCGCCGCGCGCATCGCTTCCGCCGCCTGGAACTGGGCGTAGCGCGAGAGATCGCCCACGACACCCATGGCCGTGCGCCGGTCGAGCGCCTGTTCGACCTCCGGCGGCAAGGAGATGTTCTCGACCAGGAGCGTGACGAGCTCGAGCCCGTAATTGGCGAACTCGGGGGCGAGCCTGCCCGCCACGTATCGGCCGAGCTGCTCGGTGTTGGCGGCGAGATCGAGCACCGGGATGCCCGAGCCCGCGAGCACCATGCCGAAGCGGGTGACGATCAGGTTGCGCAGCTGGTCGGAGATCTCGTCGACCGTGAAATGGCCGTCGGTGCCGACCACCTCGCGCAAGAAGACGGCCGGATCCTTGATCCGGATCGCATAGGTCCCGAACGCCCGCAACCGCACCGGCCCGAACTCGGGATCGCGCAGGATGACCGGGTTCTTGGTTCCCCATTTGAGGTTGGTGAAGACGCGGGTCGAGCAGAAATAGACCTCGGCCTTGAACGGGCTCTGAAAGCCGTGCGGCCAGGCCTGCAGAGTCGAGAGGATCGGCAGGTTGCGGGTGTAGAGCTCGTACATCCCGGGCCCGAAGACGTCGGCGATCTCGCCTTCGTTGACGAAGACCGCCATCTGCCCTTCGCGCACGGTGAGCTTGGCACCGTACTTGATCTCGTTGCCGTGGCGCTCGAAGCGCCAGACCATCGTATCCGGCGAATCGTCGAGCCATTCGATGACGTCGACGAACTCGCCCAGAAGCTTCTTGAAGACCAAGGGGGCGCTCTCCTCTCGACCCGCGCCGGGCTCAGCTCGCGGCCCCGGCCGCAGCCGGTGCCGCTTGCGCCCGCGCCGAGGCCGCCGCGAGCGCCTGCTTGAGCTCGTCCTCGAGCTTGATCAGGTCCTGCTCGGCCTGGGCGCGGCGCTTCTTGCCCTCGTCGGCGATCCGCAAGCTGTCCTCGATCGTGGCGATCAAGGTGGCATTGGCCTGCTTGACCGCCTCGATGTCGAACACGCCGCGCTCGACCTGCTCGCGCACCTGGACGTTGACCTTCTGCAAATTCTCGGCGTTGGCGCGCAACAGCTCGTTGGTGAGGTCGGAGGCGGCCTTGACCGCTTCTGCGGCCTTGCCCGAGCGGTAGATCGTGATCGCCTGCGCGAGCTGCTGCTTCCACAAGGGCACGGTATTGGCGATCGTCGAGTTGATCTTGGTGATGAGCGACTTGTCGTTCTCTTGCACGAGCCGGATCGAGGGCAGGCTCTGCATCGTCACTTGGCGCGTGAGCAAGAGATCGTGCACGCGCCGCTCGAGGTCGTCGCGGGCGCTCCGGATGTCGCGCAGCTTCTGCGCTTCGACCATGTCGCCGCTCGCTTCGACCTTCTTGGCGAGCGCGGGGATCACCTGCTCGTCGAGCTCCTTGAGCTTGGCTCGGCCGGCAGCGATGTAGACCTCGAGCGTGCGGAAATATTCGAGGTTGGCCTCGTACAGCTTGTCGAGATAAGTGACGTCGGTCAAGAGCTTGGTCTTGTGCTTCTCGAGCTCGACCGTGATCTGCTCGATCTTGGCCTTGACCTCGTCGTACTGCCCGAGAAACGTCTCGATCTCGCTCTTGATCCCGAACAGCCGGGCCAGCAGCCCCGGCTTCTCGCCCGGCTGCACGTCCGGGATCTCGAACTCCTTGAGCTTCTGCACCATGCTCGTGAGCAGATCGCCCGCCGGGCCGACCTCCTTGACCTTGACCTTCTCGAGCATCTGCTCGGAGATCGTCGCGAGCTGCTGCTGCGCCTTGGCCCCGAAGAAGATCACCGAGCTCGTGTTGCCCATGTCGAGCTCGGCGAGCACGTTGCGGATCTGCTGCTCGATCGGCCCGTCGAGCTTGATCTGCAGGTCCTGGACGACCTCCGCGCCGAGCGTGGCGATCGCGGTGCCGAGCCGCTCGGCCGGCGTCTCCCCGGCGGGCTGCGCTGCGGCGGGGGCCGCTGCGGCCGGCGCTTGCGGGACCGGCGGCGGGCTCTGCGGCTCGGTGCTGCTCATCGATCCTCTCCCTCTCCTCGAACCGTCACGACGGGCCGGGCGCCGCGCCCGCCGGCCTCCCCCGTCAATGCACGCCTTCGCGCCGCAGTTGCGTCTCGAGCACCTCGAGCTGGACCTCGAGGTCGAGCCGGTCGTCGCGCTTCAAGACCTCGACCTGCTCCTCGAACACCTTCTCGATCGTATCCAGCACTCGGCGGAAATTCTCGCCGAGTGAGGTCAACGCCACCTCGTGCTGCTGCTCGGCATATTTGGCGATCACGTCGCGCGTCCCGTCGAGATAGGTGACGAGGAACCGCCTTGCGCGCGAGATGTCCTTGGGATCTTTCTCGAGCTCGGCCAGGACCGCCCGCGCCCGCGCCGCGATCCGGGCGATCCGCTCCTGCAGCTCGCGCGAGCGCAGGCCCGCGGCCGCCTGTTCGATGCCGCGGATCTTTTCGTTGGCCTCGTCGAGCACGGCCAGCACCTCGGCCGGCTTCATGCCGGCCCGACCCGCGGCCTGCGCGACCGCGTCGCGGTCGGTGCGCGGATCGCTGCCATAGGCGAGCCGGCAACCCAGGAAGGTGAGCCCGGCATAGACCGCGGCGAGAAGCGGCCCACCGGGGGTCGCGAAGAGGCCGACGATCGCAGCCGCCGCCGCGGCTGCGGCCGAGCCCAGAAGCTTGGCCGGCAGCTTGGGGGCCTGCGCGAGCCGGCGGCCGGCGAGCTCGGCCTCGGCCGCGAAACCGCGCTCGATCAGCATCGCGGCGAGCCAGAAGAGCGCCATCCCGACCACGATCGCCACGGCCGGCAGCCCGTCGAAGCCCAGAAGCCGGATCACGAGCGGCCAGAGGAAGAGCACCGCGAAGATCTTGGGGATCCAGGCGCGGCGCGGGCCCGCCCCGGCGCCGGCGGCGGTCGAGGGGACCGCGCCGCCGGCCCCGCCGATCCGCCGCGAGCTCGGCCGCGGCGCGCTCAAAACGGCAACCAGCGGGCCAGGGGTGCCAAGACCCCGGCCACGTTCGCCTTGACCCAGAGCGTGCCCAACACCAGGACGAGCAACGCTCCGCCCATCGCTCGCGACCCGTCCATGGCGCCTGCCGACCCGACCCGCTCTTCTTCCCGGCCCCAACATAGCAGCCCGCAGTCCCCGGGCAACGGCGCGCTGCTCCCGATCTCGGCGGAGCGCATCGCAGCCGCGATCCGCGAAGCGGTCGCCGCCCGCGGCCCCGGCAAGAGCCTCTGTCCCTCCGAGATCGCGCGCAGCCTCGCCGCCGAGGAAGCCGCCTGGCGGGCGCTGATGCCGGCCGTCCGCGCGGTCGCGGCCCGGCTCGCCGAAACGGGCGAACTTCTCGTCACGCAACGCGGCCGGCCGGTCGATCCCGCGACCGCCAAGGGGCCGATCCGCCTGGCACTTCCCGCGAAGGGGGCCGAGCCGGGCGATCGAGCGACACCCGGCTACGACTGAGCCGCCGCGTCGCGCGCGATCGCTCGCGGTCGGAGCGCGCGCACGCTAAGCTCGTCCGGGCCTTCATCGTGCGAGGACCAGGCAGAAGATGTGCGGGATCGTCGGCGTGATCGGCCGCCAACCGGCCGCCCCCTTGCTCCTCGACGCGCTGCGCCGGCTCGAATATCGCGGCTACGACAGCGCCGGCATCGCCACGCTCGTCGACGGCCGGATCGAGCGCCGGCGCGCCTCGGGCAAGCTCGAGCAGCTGGCCAAGAGGCTCGCCGAGGAGCCGCTGCCCGGGACCACCGGCATCGGCCACACCCGCTGGGCGACGCACGGCGCGCCGACCGAAGACAATGCGCACCCGCACCTCGTCGACGGGGTGGCGATCGTCCACAACGGCATCATCGAGAACTTCGCCGAGCTGCGCGCCGAGCTCGTCGCCAAAGGCCACCGCTTCGAGAGCCAGACCGACACCGAGGTCGTCCCGCATCTCGTGGTCGAGCTCGCTTCCCGCGGCCTGCCGCCCGAAGAGGCGGCGCGCGCGGCGATCCGCCGGCTCACGGGCGCCTTCGCGCTGGCCCTTCTCTTCCGCGGCCGCGAGGACCTGATCGTGGCCGCCCGCAAGGGTGCTCCGCTCGCGATCGGCTACGGCGAAGGCGAGATGTACGTGGGCTCCGACGCCCTCGCCCTCGCCCCTCTGACCCGCCGCATCCAGTACCTCGAGGACGGCGACGTGGCGCTGATCACGACCGCGGGTGCCCGCATCTTCGGCCCCGACGACCGGCCGGTCGAACGGCCGATCCTGCAGACGGCCCTCTCGGGCGCGCTCATCGGCAAGGGCAACCACCGGCACTTCATGGAAAAGGAGATCGTCGAGCAACCGGCGGTGATCGGCGACACGCTGCGCTCCTTCGCCGATCCCGCCACCCACCGCATCGCGCTGCCCGCTCTGCCCTTCGACCTCGCCACACTGCCGCGGCTTTTGATCTGCGCCTGCGGCACGGCGGCTTATGCCGGCCTCGTCGGCAAATACTGGTTCGAGAAGCTCGCCCGGCTGCCGGTCGACTGGGACATCGCCTCCGAGTTCCGCTACCGCGACTGGCCCCTGGTGCCGGGGCAGGCCGGCATCTTCGTCTCGCAATCGGGCGAGACCGCCGACACGCTCGCCGCCATGCGCCACGTCAAGGCGATGGGCCATCCGACCCTCGCCATCGTGAATGTGCCCGAGAGCACGCTCGCGCGCGAAAGCAGCGGGGTTCTGCGCACGCTCGCCGGCCCCGAGATCGGCGTCGCCTCGACCAAGGCCTTCACCACCCAGCTCGCCACGCTTGCCTGCCTCGCGATCGGCACCGCCCGCGCCCGTGGCCTCTTGCCGGCCGAGCGCGAGGCGGAGCTCGCGAAAGCCCTCGACGAAATCCCCGCGCGCATGCTCCAGGTGCTGGAGCAGGGCCGCGCCATCGAGGCGATCGCGGAGGAGATCGCCTCCGCCCGCGACGTCCTCTACATCGGCCGCGGTGCCATGTACCCGATCGCCCTCGAGGGCGCCCTCAAGCTCAAGGAGATCAGCTACATCCACGCCGAGGGCTATGCCGCGGGCGAGCTCAAGCACGGGCCCATCGCGCTCGTGGCCGAGGACGTCCCGGTGATCGTCGTCTGCCCCACCGACGAACTCTTCGAGAAGACCGCCTCGAACCTGCAGGAAGTGCGCGCCCGCGGCGGCCGGGTCGTGCTCTTCTCCGACCGCGCCGGGATCGACCGGCTGGGCGATTTCGCCTGGCGCACGGTCGAGCTCCCGGCGGTCGATCCGTTCGTCGCCCCCTTGCTCTACGCCGTGCCGATCCAGCTCCTCGCTTACCACACCGCCGTCGCCAAGGGCACCGACGTCGACCAGCCGCGCAACCTCGCCAAGAGTGTCACGGTCGAGTGAGGCGCAGGGGTCAGGCCTCGGTGAGCGTGCGGGAGGCCACGAGCCCGGCATCGAGCGTCCCGGCCACGACGAGCGCCGTCTGCCAGCCGCCGGCCCCGCCGAGGCCCCCGGGGTCGACCTGGATTTCGACCGCGCCCGCTGCGGGATCGCGCACGTAGCGCACGAACGCGTCGGCGCGCGCGGGATCGAAGCCGCTGCCCGCGAGCAAGGGTGCTAGATCGACGAGATCGCCGTCGCGGGCCCGGAAGTCGAGGAAGAGGTCGGGCCCGTCCGCTTCCGCACCGGGTGCGTCGAGCGCTGTCACCACCCCGAGCCGGACGAGGTCGGCACCTTTGCCGCCCGTCAACAGATCCCGGCCGGGGCCGCCCACGAGCACGTCGGCACCCGCCCCGCCCAGGAGCCGGTCGTCGCCGCCGAGCCCGAACAGGACGTCCGGCCCTTGGCCGCCGCGCAGCACGTCCCCGACATCGGCCCTGCCCACGAGTGGCGCCTCCGGCACCACGAAGCGGACCAGAAGCTCTCCCGGCTCGCCCGGTTGCGCGCTCGCCGCGAGCCGGACCGCGTAGCTGCCGGCCGCCGGCGGTCCGCCCGTGCCGTCGAGTGCCAGCCCGTCGGCGATCGCCGCCATCCGCTCGGCCGGCACCGACGGCAGGGCCGCGAAGCGCAGCGCCCGGCCGCTGTCGGCCACCAGGCGCACCCCGCTCTCCGTCCCCGCGATCAGCACCTCGCCGTCGGCCGCGAGCGCCAGGCCCGGGCCGAGCACGAGCCGGGCATCCTCGGGCCCCTGCGCGATCTCGACCTCGAGCCCGTCGATCGTCCCCTGGCGGCTGTCGAGGGCGAAGCCGAAGCGGAACGTACCGTCGGTCGCGGCGACCACGACCGCGGGCGGGAAGGCGAGCTCGAGGACCACGTCCTGGAAATCGCGGTCGCCGGCTGCGAGCGGGCTGTCCTCGAAGCCGAGCACGAGCCGCCCCTCGCCGCCGAGCCCGAGGAGGTGGTGCTGGGTGATCGGCCCGCCGTCGGCGGCCCGCGGCAGGCCCGGCCCGGGCTCGTCGGCGTTGAGCCCGCGGCTCGTCACCGGCGCGCCCGCGAGCGGCAGCCCGCCCACGTGCGCAGCCGTGTGCCAGACCGCGCCCGCGATCGCCACCGCCCGCCCGCCGGCGGCTGCGAGGAGGACGAGGCCCTCGTCGGCTATGTCCGCGACACCCGGAACGAGCCCGCCCGGCACGCTCTCGCGGAAGGCGAGCTCGATCGCGCGACCGCTGTCCAGGATCGGACTGAGCGTGGCCCCGTCGGCCACGAGAAAGAGCCCGAGCGTTTCGCCGGGCCGCAGGCCCGCCCCCGACGGATCGAGCCGGAAGCTCGTGCCGATCGCGACCTCGCTGATGTCGCCTGCGATCAGGACCGGCGGGCCGATCCGGCCCTGCGCGTCGATCACGTAGGCGCCGAGGCTGCTCGCAAACGCGGCGCCATAGCCCGTGAGCGTAAGATCGACGTGGGAGAGCCGCTCTTCGACCGTGAGCGCGCGCGGATCGCCGAAGAGCGCCAGGCCGAAGCGGTCGAAGGCCGGTCCCTGCAACAGATCGACACCGTCCGCGAGCGTGGGCAGCGCGATCGTCGTGCCGAAATCGCGCGTGCCGGGCGCGAGCACGAGTGTTTGATGGGTGATCTCGCGGGCGGCCGCGAGGCTCGTGGCCGGCCCCTCGTCCGGCCGCGCTGGGCTCGTGCCCTCGCCGCGCGGCTCGAAGCCCTGCCCGGTCGGATCCTGCGGCCCGATCGCACCCAGCCGAGCGATCCCGCTGCCCTCGCCCCCGCCGAAGGTGGCGAAGTCGGCCCCGCCGCCGGTCCGCAGCCCCTCGCCCGGGCCGCCCGTGGGCTCGATCGCGAGGCTGCGCTCGAGGCCGGGCAGGAGAAGCTCGCGCGCTTCCGCGGCACCGAGCCGGGCCGTAGAGGGCGGGCTCAGCGCGTCGCGCGCGCCCACGCTCTCGTAGAGCCCGTCGACCACGCGCTGCCCGGCATTGTTGCGGAAGGCGATCGTGCCGACCTCGCCGTTCGGGTCGCGCAGCAGGACGCAGACCGTGCCCGTGTCGACCACGCAGCCGAAGGCGGTGCCGCGGATGCCGATCGTGCCGGCGGGGGTGCGGACCTCGACCCCTTCCGGGTTGGCCCCGGCGATGAGCCCGGAGACGAACAAGAAGGTGCCCTTGAGCACCGACATCACGAACGATGCCTGCCCCGCCTGCGGGTCGTAGACGAGCTCGTCGAGCACGAGCCGGGCCCGCGGGCCGGCCGAGAGGGTGGTGCCGTCCTCGAAGCGGATCAGCACCCGCCCGTCCGGGCCGGTCTCGATCACCTGCCGCTCGTAGACCGGGGCGCCCGGCCGCAGCACCGCGCCCGCGGCACCCGCGCTGCGGACCGCACCCTCGGCCGTTTCGATCTTGCCGATCGGCTTGCCGCCGCCGGCCGGCCCGGGAGCGACCGGGCTCGGCGCCGGGCTCGCTTGCGCGAGGACGATCGGCGCTGCGGAGGGCGGGGCGAACCCGGTCCCTGCCGGAATCGTCGGCTCGTTCATGGGCGCCTCCCCGAATGAACCTTTCTAGCAGATGTCGAACGTGCTTGTCTTATGTGTTCGCCGTCGCCGATCGGCGGCGCGGCGCGATCGCCGGCTGAGCGCCCCATGGTACCTACCGCCGATCCGGCCGCGGTCCTCCGCGGCGCTCGGCGGCTCCGGGCTCCCCGGGCCCCCGAGCTCGCCGCCCTCCTGCTGCTCGCGGCGCTCTTGGCACTGCGGATCCTCGACCCGGTCCCGCTCGTGGTCCTGCGCCAGCAGGTGTTCGATTCGTTCCAGCGCACCGCCCCCCGCATCGAGCGGGACTTCCCGGCCGTGGTCGTCGACATCGACGAAGCGGCCTTGGCCGCGCACGGCCAATGGCCCTGGCCGCGCGATCTCTTGGCCGAGCTCGTCGGCCGCGTGCTCGCCGCGCGGCCCAAGGCGCTCGCCCTCGACATCCTCCTGGCCGAGCCCGATCGGCTCTCTTGGTCGGCGATCGCCGCCCGGCTCGAGCGGCTCGCCCCCGGCCTCGGTCGCGAGCTGCGTGCCTTGCCCGAGAACGATGCCGTGCTCGCCCGCACGATCGCCGAGGGGCCCGTCGTCCTCGCGCTGGTCCCGCTCGCCGAGCCCGCCCCCGGGGGCGCGGCGGGCCCGCCGCCCCCCGCTAGTCCGCTCGCCGAGCTCGGCCGACCGGCGCGGCCCTATCTGCCGGCCTTTCCCGCCCTTCTCGCCAACCTGCCCGAGCTCGAGGCGGCCGCGGCCGGGCGCGGCTCGATCGGCCTGCCGGCCGAACTCGACAATCTCGTCCGCCGGGTGCCGCTTCTCGTGCGGGCGGGCGAGGTGGTGGTCCCGGCGCTGGTCCTCGAGATGCTGCGGGTCGCGGCCGGCGAGAGCACGCTGCTCGTGCGCACGGGCCCGGCCGGGATCGAGGCGGTGGCGGTCGGCGGCCGATGGATCGTCACCGACCGCAACGCTTTGAAGGCGATCCGCTTCGCCGCGCGCGATCCGCGCCGGCGGCTGTCCGCTCTCGACCTCCTGGCCGATCCGGCGGCCGCGGCACCGCTCGCCGACCGCTTCGTGATCCTCGGCAGTTCGGCCACCGGCCTGCTCGACGTCAAGGCCACGCCCGTGGCGGCGGCGGTGCCGGGCAGCGAGATCCACGCCCAGCTGCTGGAGACCATCTTGGCCGGCACCGATCTCGTGCGTCCGCCCGGGGCGCTCGGCCTCGAGCTCGCGCTCGCGCTCGTCGTGGGCTTTCTGGTGCTGGCGCTCGTGCCGCGGCTCGGTGCTTTCGCCACGCTCGTCTTGGGCGCGCTCTTGGCCGCGGTCCTGGCCGCGGGCTCGTTCCTGCTCTTCCTCGAGCAGAGGCTCCTGGTCGACGCGAGCTTCCCCGCACTCGCCGGCCTTTCCGTCTACCTGGTCCTCGTCTTCGCCAACTACGCGCGCGAAGAGGCCGGCCGCAAAGCCATCCGGACCGCGTTCGGCCGCTATCTCTCGGCCCCCATGGTCGATCGGCTCGCGGCCGATCCCACGGCCTTGCGGCTCGGCGGCGAGTTGCGCGAAGCGACCGTGATGTTCGTCGACGTGCGCGAGTTCACGGGCATCGCCGAGCGGCTGCCGCCCGAGCGCTTGACCCTGCTCGTCAACCGGGTCTTGACCGCGATCGCCGATGCGATCCAGGCGCGCGGCGGGACGATCGACAAGTTCATCGGCGATGCCGTGATGGCGTTCTGGAACGCGCCCTTGCCCGATCCCGAGCACGCCCGCCGCGCCTCTCTGGCCGCCCTCGACGTGCTCGCCTCCGTCGACCGGCTCGATCGCGCGCTTTCGGCCGAGACCGCGCGAGGGCAGGGGCCCTGGCCGCGGATCCGGGTCGGCATCGGCCTCAATTCCGGCCCCTGCCACATCGGCAACATGGGCAGCCAGCAGCGCTTCGCCTATTCCGCGCTCGGCCGACCGGTCAACGTCGCGGCCCGGCTCGAAGCACTCACCAAGGAGCTGGGTGTCCCGATCCTGCTCGGTGCCGAGACGGCGCGCGGCGCCGCCGATCTCGCCCTGGTCGAGCTCGAACCGGTGGTCGTCCGCGGCGCGCGCGAGGCGGTGGATGTCTGGGCGCTCCTGGGCGATGCGACGCTCGCCCGCGATCCGGACCTTTCGGCCCTGCGCGGCCGCCCGCCGCTCGACCGCGAGGCGCTGGCGAGGCTGCTCGATCGGCTCGCCGGCGCGCCCGACCAGGCGCCTCAGGGCGGCCCCGAAGCTGCGGCGGGTGTCCTCGGCGAGGGCGATGAGCTTGCCGGTGAGCATCAGGCCCCAGGTCGAGGCGTT
>JANWZN010000074.1 GCA_025054575.1 Geminicoccaceae bacterium
GCCCATCTCGCGCGCACCTTCGTGCGGGTCGGTCAACGGGTTCCGGCCGGGGCGGCGATCGGGCTCGTCGGGAACACCGGGCGCAGCACGGGCCCGCACCTGCACTACGAGGTGCGGGTCGCGGGCGCGGCACAGGATCCCGCCCGCTGGCTCGTCGCCGGCCGGCTCGTCGCGACCTTGGCCGAGCCCGCCGCGGCGCTGCCGATTGACGTCGCCGACTATCGGGCATATGTTCCTAGGGCGCTGGGCGGGGAAGCGGAGACCGTACCGTGATCGCGGCAGCGGAAGAAGCGACGGTGCTGGTCCTGGGCGGCCTTCTGCTCGGCCTCGCCTTCGGTGCGCTCGTTCAGGCGAGCCATTTCTGCATCATGGGGGCGCTCGCCGATCTGCGCCTGTTCGGCAGCAGCCGGCGGCTCAAGACCTGGCTGTTGGCGATCGCGGTCGCGATCCTCTCGACCCAGCTCCTGGCGGCCGGTGGCCTCGTCGACCTCGACGCGACCGGATACCTGGCAGCCGGACTCGCCTGGGGGCCCGCGCTGCTGGGCGGGCTCTTGTTCGGGTTCGGGATGGTGCTGACGGGCGGATGCGCGAGCCGTGCCCTGGTCCGCGCCGCGGCGGGCAGCCTCAAGGCCTGGGTCGTGCTGGCCGTCATGGCGCTCGCCGCCTCGGCGACCCAGCTGGGCCTCCTGGCCCCCGTGCACCGGTTTCTGCGCGAGGTGGCGACTCTCCCGCTGGCCGAAGGCCAGGCGCTGTGGCGGCCGGTCGCGGCGCTGCTCGGGCTCGAGGCCGAAGCGGCGCGGATCGCGCTGGCGATCCCGATCGCCCTCGGTCTCGCCGCCTGGTGTCTTTCCGACCGCCGCTGGCGCGCGCAGCCGAGCGAGATGGCGACCGGCCTCGCGCTCGGCCTTTTGGTGCCGGCCGGCTGGCTCCTCACCGGCTGGCTCGCCGCCGACCCGTTCGCCACGGTCGAGCCGGCCTCGCTCGGCTATGTCGGCCCGGTCGCCCAGAGCCTGTGGCTCGTGGCGACCGGCAGTGCCGCCAACGCGTTCGCTCCGGCGTTGGTCGCGGGCACGCTCCTTGGGGCCGCGGCGGTCGCGATCGCCCGAGGCACGGCCCGCCTCGAGGGCTTCGCCTCGACCGCGGATCTCGGCCGTCATCTCCTCGGCGCGGCGTTGATGGGCATCGGCGGCAGCCTCGCGATGGGCTGCACGATCGGCCAGGGCCTGACAGGCCTCTCGACTCTCGGCGCGGGCTCGCTGCTCGCCACCGGGGGGATCGTGCTCGGCGCGATCTGGGCGCTGCGCTGGCTCGAGACCGGGCGGCTCGCACCGACACTCGACGTGCTGCGATCGCGAGCGAGCGCGCGGAGGCCTGCGGCGGGCGCGGGCCGCGCCGCACCCCTGAGCCGCGGCTGAGCCCGGCACCGGCAGGAGCAGCAGGGCAGGAGCGACCGGCTCGCAGCGGCCGGCGGCCTTCCCCCTCTGGCGGCGCTGTCGCGCACGGCCTATCCTCGTCTGCGGGGTGATCGCCGGCGGTCACCCGGCCTCGGGGGTGCGGCGGTCGTGGACGGCATCGAACTCGCGGACATCCAACGGAACGCGAAAGCGGCGAGCCGCTTGTTGAAAGCGCTCGCCAACGAGCATCGACTGTTGATCCTCTGCCAGTTGGTGGGGCGGGAACGCTCGGTGGGCGAGCTCGTTCGCGCCGTCGGCCTGAGCCAGTCGGCCCTGTCCCAACATCTGGCGCGGCTGCGCCGCGACGGCATGGTGCGGACCCGGCGCGAAGCCCAGACGATCTGGTATTCGATCGCCTCGCCCGAAGTGACGGCCGTGCTCGGCACCCTCTACGATCTCTACTGCTCAGCCCCCTCGGCGGCGGAGAAGAGCAAGCCCGTCGCCGCTGCGGCCGGCGCGGGGGCGCGCGTCTGACGGCCCCAGCCGGCCGATCCGCGGTGCGCCGGCTCCAGCCGCCTCGAGCGGCGCTGCTGTGGCTCGCGCTGTGGCTCGCGGCTGCGTCCTTGCCCCGGCCGGCCCATGCCGTCGGTCTCGTCTCCGACCTCTCGCACCGGCTGATCGCGATCACCACCGCCTTCGCCGGGACCGAGGTGCTCCTGTTCGGCGCGCTCGAGGAGCCCGGCGCCGACGTCGTGGTGCTGGTCCGCGGCCCGCTCGTCGAGCAGGCGGTCCGCCGCAAGAGCCGGGTCGGGCCGATCTGGCTCAACACCGCCGAACTCCGCTTCCGAGCCGTGCCCGGCTATCTCGCGGTCGCCGCGAGCAAGCCGCTCGACCAGCTCGTCCCGCCCGCCGAGCGGGCCCGCTACCAGCTGGGACCGGACGATCAGCCGCTCGAGCCGATCGGTGCTGCCGGCCGGGACGAGCGCGAGATCGCCGCGTTCAAAGCCGCGCTCGTGCGCAACAAGCAACGGCAGGGTCTGTGGGCGGCCGATGTCGGCAAGATCGTGTTTCTGGGCGATCGGCTGTTCCGTACGACCCTCGCCTTTCCCGCCAACGTCCCGCCGGGCAGCTACCAGGTCCAGGTCCTCGAGATCCGCGACGGCGTCGTCACCGGCGCGCAATCGAGCGCGCTCGCGATCTCCAAGGTCGGGATCGAGGCCGAGCTCTATTTCTTCGCCCGCAACCAGGCGGCGCTCTACGGACTTCTCTCGGTCCTGATCGCGGTCGGCGCGGGCTGGGGCGCGAGCCTCGCCTTCCAGCGCGCCTGAGCACCGCGGAGGGGAAGGGAGGCTCGGGCATGGACGAGGAGGGAACGGCCGGTCGACGCGGTCCGCGGCCGCCGCAGCAGCAGCGGGTCTTTCTCGTGCTCGTCGACGACAGCGAGGAGATGGCGAACGCACTCCGCTTCGCCTGCCGTCGCGCCCGGCACACCAACGGGCGCGTCGCCCTCCTCTACGTGATCGAGCCGGTCGAGTTCCAGCATTGGCTCGGGGTCGGCCGATTGATGGAAGAAGACGCCCGGGCCGCGGCGGAACAGCGGATGCAGACGCTCGCCGCCCGGGTCTTCGAGCAGACCGGCACGATGCCGGCCATCTACATCCGCGAGGGCTCGCGCGCCGAGGAACTCTTGGCCCTGATCGAAGAGGAGCCGTCGATCTCGCTTCTGGTGCTGGCCACCGCCTCGGGGACGAGCAACCCCGGTCCCGTGGTCTCCTACCTGCTCGGCAATCTGCGGCGGCTCAAGATCCCGGTCACCCTCGTGCCGGGCGAGCTCACGGCCGAGGAGATCGACGCCGTCACCTGAAGGGTACGGTTCGGCTGAAGGGTGCCGCTCAGGGCCCGCCCTCCTGACCGTCGAGGGTGAGCAGCGGCAGATAGAGATCGGGCCGCCGGTCGCGGAACAGGCCCCAAGCGGCGCGCTCGAGAGCGAGCCGGTCGAGATCGAAGCTCTCGACCAGGACCGCCTCGACGTCGCGCCCGGCGCTGGCGAGCAGCGCGCCCTTGTTGTCGGTGATGAACGAGCCGCCGTAGAAGGTCACCGTGCAGCTCGCGCCGACCTCGCGGCCGATCCGATTGGCGGCCACCACCGGCACCATGTTGGCGGCGGCATGGCCCTGCATCACGCGCTGCCAGTGCTCGCGGCTGTCGAGGGTCGGATCGTGCGGCTCGCTGCCGATCGCGGTCGGGTAGAGCAGCAGCTCGGCGCCCAACAGCACCATCGCCCGGGCGGCCTCGGGGAACCACTGGTCCCAGCAGATGCCGACCCCGATGCACCCCACCCGGGTCGACCACACCTTGAAGCCGGTGTCGCCGGGGTTGAAATAATATTTCTCCTGATAGCCGGGCCCGTCCGGGATGTGGCTCTTGCGGTAGACGCCAATCACCCGGCCGTCCGCGTCGATCACCGCGAGGGAATTGAAGTAGGCGGTGTTCGCCCGCTCGAAGAAGCTCACCGGCAACACCACACCGAGCTCGGCTGCGAGCCGGCTCATCTTGGCCAGGAGCGGATGGCCCTCGATCGGTGCCGCCAGCGCGAAATGCGCCGGGTCCTGATCCTTGCAGAAATAGGGGATCGAGAACAGTTCGGGCAGGAGCACGAGCCCGGCACCTCTGCCGGCCGCTTCGCGCACCAGCGCCTCGGCCCGCGCGACATTGGCGTCGCGCTCGGGTCCCATCGCCATCTGCACGGTTGCGACCGTGATCCGCCGCATCGGCCCACGCCTCCGATCGGGGGCGGGATCGCCCCGCCCGACCTCGGCTTTCCAAGAGTAGCCGCGGGCCGCGGTCAAGCCTCGCGCGCGCGGGCGAGGCCGAGATAGGTCCAAGCGGCGAGCCGCGGCCCGGGCATCAGCTTGCCGGTCTCGAGCCGCTCGACCACGAAGCCCGCCCGCGCGATCAACGACGCGATCGGCCGATCGAGTCGGCAGCCGCCGGCGATCCGTCGCCAGATCGGCGTGAGCCGGTGCTGCCAGCGCGCGATCCCGGGCTCCGGGCAGAGCCCGTGCTCGACGAAGGCGTAAGGCGCACCCGGTCGCAGAACGCGGTGGAGCTCGGCGAGCGCCCGCTCGACATCGGGGATCGAGCAGAGGCACCAGGTCGAGACCGCCGCCTCGATCGCATGGTCGGGGAAGGGCAAGGCCTCGGCCGTGGCCGCAACGAGGCCGACCGGCACGCTCGCGTGCGCGGCCCGGGTCCGGGCGCGCGACAGATGGGCACGATCGGGGTCGATCGCCAAGACGCGGGCCACGGGCGGACGGTAGAGCGGCAGGTTGCGGCCGGTCCCCACACCGAGCTCGAGCACGAGCCCGCCCGCCCGGGCGAGGGTGCGCCGCCGCAGCTCCACGAGCGCGGGATGGCCCATGACGAGATCCAACAGACGACTGCGAAGCGGGCCGATCATCGAGCGGGGCTCCCGTGCGCGGACGCGACGCGCCGGCCGCACCGTGCTATAGGGTGATCGGGTCGCGGGGAAGGCGCGCCGCCGCCCCGCGCCCGGGGAGAAACGCCATGACCGGCCGCACCGGGCGTCGCAGGATGATGGGTGGGCTCGCCGCCGCCGGCGGGCTCGGGCTCGCCGGTCTCGGCCCTCGACGCACGGCCCGAGCCGGGCCGCGCGAGAGCGCCCGCGCCGTGGTCGGGATCCGCGCCGAGGCCCATCCCGAGGCGCGCAGCATCGTGACCCTCGGGCGCGAACGAACCGGCAGCGGCGTCCTGATCGACGCGGCCGGCCTCGTGCTCACGATCGGTTATCTCGTTCTGGAGGCGAGCGGGATCGAGATCCAGGCCGAGGGACGTACGGTTCCGGGCGAGCTCGTGGCCTATGACGGCGAATCGGGGTTCGCGCTGGTCCGCGCGCTCGGACCGCTCGGCGCCGCGCCCGCGCCCCTCGGCAGCGGCACCGGCCTGCCGATCGGGACGCCGCTTCTGGTGGTGAGCCGGGTGGGCCGGCTCGACGGCCGCCAGGTCTCGCTCGTCGATCGCCGCGAGTTCGCGGGCTACTGGGAGTATCTGCTCGAGCAGGCGCTCTTCACCCGCCCGCCGCATCCCGAGTTCGGCGGTGCGGTGTTGATCGACGAGACGGGTGCCGTGGTCGGCATCGGCTCGCTGTTCGTCACCGACGCCGTCGGCAAGGGCATCGAATCGCCGGGCAACATGTTCGTACCGATCGACCTGCTGCGGCCGATCCTGGGCGAGCTGTTGGCGTTCGGCCGTCGCCAGGGCCCGCCGCGTCCCTGGCTCGGGCTCACCCTGCGCGAGGAGGGGGCCCACCTCCGGGTGGTCCGCGTGGCGGAAGGCGGGCCGGCCGAGCGCGCCGGCGTCCGCGCGGGCGATCTGGTCCTGGGGCTGGCCGGCGAGCGGGTCGGCTCGATGGCCGAGCTCTATCGCAAGCTCTGGGGCGCCGGGCCCGCCGGAATCGACGTCACCCTCGACCTGCACGGCGAGCGCGGGGTGCGTCGCGTGGTCGTGACCTCGATGGACCGCGACCGCTGGCTGCGCTGGCAGCGGACCTTCTGAGCGGCCGCGGTTCGCGGCTTTGACAGCCGGCCCGGTTCGGGGGACAAGAGCGCGAAGTGGCGCAGGTAAGGGGCAGGATGGTGAAAAGGACGATTTGCGCGGCGGCTGCGACCGTCGCAATCGCCGGCGGTGCCTGGGCACAGCCGGTCGACCCCAAGCTCGAGACGACCCGAGCACTCCTCGAGCTGTGCGGGACCGAGCCGGGCGCGCCACGTTACAATGCGCGGATCAGCTATTGCGAAGGCTTCATCGCCGGCACCGGCCTGCTCTACGAGAAGCTGGTCGACGCCGGGGCGATCAAGCCCTGGGCCTGCGCGCCGGCCGCCCCGAGTGCCGACGAGATCCGCTCGGCCTTCGTGAAATGGGCACGGGCCAATCCGCGTTATCTCGACGAGCCGCCGGTGGACGGGTTCTGGCGGGCGATGGCCGCGACCTGGCCGTGCCCGGAGCAGCCGGCCCGGGCCGGGGCGGCGCGCAAGAAGTCGTGAAGCAGGAGAGGGAGATGGGCGCTCGAACGAAAATCCCCGCGACGCTGGCCGCGCTCGCGGCCGTCGCGTTGCTGACGGGTTGCGAGGTCAACCAGAAGACCGGCGAGCGCACGCTCACCGGTGCCGCGGTCGGTGCTGCGGGTGGTGCGGCGGTGGGTCTCATCACCGGCGGCTTCGTCGCCAAGACGCTGACCGGTGCCGCAGCCGGCGCCGCCGGCGGCTTCGTCTACGACCAGATCCAGAAGAACCGCGAGTCCCGCTAGGGTCGGGGCGACCGGCCGCGACGTCGCCGACCCTGCGTCTCGGGGCGCGAGCAAGCTGGGGCCGTGCCTGGCGGCAACGCCCGTCCACGGCCGCGCCGCGGGCCTCAGCGTCGCCTCGCCCCGACGAGGGCGCGGGACAGGGAGCGAGATCCTCGGCGCGACCTGCACGCCGCGGCCGCCGTCGGGCTCGTCGGGCCCGATCCGTCCCGATGCGGTGCCCGTCTCGGGCGGCCGGATTCGCCAGCGTGGTCCGCTTTGAGGCGCCGAGGCTGGCACTTGCCGGGGCTGGCACGGTTGTTGTTCGATCCCGCCGCGGCGCGCGGGGTTGCGCGCGAACCGACCGGGAGGATCAGAAGCCGTGACCACGAACCGTGCAGCTGCCCTCGATCGTCGCACGCTGCTTCTCGCGAGCGGCGGCCTCGCGCTGGCCGGCCTGCCGTGGCCGGCTGCCGCGCAGAAGGCCAAGCCCATCAAGGTCGCGGCGATCTACACGGTGCCGGTCGAGCAGCAATGGGTCTCGCGCATCCACAAGGCGCTGAACGCCGCCAAGGCGCGGGGCGACATCACCTACAAATGGTCGGAGAACGTCGCCAACACCGACTACGAGCGGGTGATGCGGCAATACGCCGAGGAGGGCAACGATCTGCTCGTGGGCGAGGTGTTCGGCGTCGAGCGCGCCGCCCGCAAGGCCGCCGCGGACTATCCCAAGGTCGCCTTCCTCATGGGCTCGTCCTTCGGGCCCTCGAAGCCCAATTTCTCGGTCTTCGACAACTGGATCCACGAGCCCTCCTATCTCACCGGCATGGTCGCCGGGCGGGTGACCAAGTCGAACCTGATCGGCATGGTCGGCGGCTACGCCATCCCCGAGGTCAACCGGCTGATGCACGCCTTCATGAACGGTGCGCGCGCGGTCAATCCGAACGTCAAGTTCATGGTGACGTTCATCAACAGCTGGTACGACCCGCCCAAGGCCAAGGAAGCCGCCTTCGCGATGATCGACCGCGGCGCCGACATCATGTACGCCGAGCGCTTCGGCGTCTCGGACGCCGCCAAGGAGCGCGGGGTCAAGGCGATCGGCAACGTGATCGACACTTCTGCGCAATATCCGGGCGTGATCCTCGCTTCCGCCCTCTGGCACATGGAGCCGACCATCGACCGGGCGATCGCCAACGTGATCGCCGGCACCTTCGAACCGCAGGATTACGGCATCTACTCCTACATGGCGCACGGCGGGGCGAGCCTCGTCGTCGACGAGAAGCTCGTGCCGGCCGAGGTGGTGGCCGAGGTCCGGGCCAAGGAGAAGGAGATCCTGGACGGCCTGTTCCGCGTCGACGTCAACGACGCCGAGCCCAAGTCCACGATCTGAGCGTGACCGCCGAGGCCGAGCGGCCCGCCGCGCGGCAGGCCGCGGGGGGTGCACGGGCGCGCCCCCCGCTCCTGCGGCTGCGCGGCATCAGCAAGCGGTTCGGCGAGGTGGTGGCCAACGAGGCCGTCGACCTCGAGCTTGCCGCGGGCGAGATCCTGGCGCTGTTGGGCGAGAACGGCGCCGGCAAGACGACGCTCACGAGCATCCTCTTCGGCCATTACGCGGCCGATGCCGGCGAAGTGCTGGTGGCCGACCAGGAGGGACGGCTCGTGGCCCTGCCGCCGGGCCGGCCGGAGGCTGCGCTTGAGGCCGGCATCGGCATGGTCCACCAGCATTTCACGCTCGCCCACAATCTCACGGGCTTCGAGAACATCGTCCTCGGCACCGAGGCCTGGTGGCGGCCGCGGCCGGCTCCCCCCGGGGCCCGCCGGCGCATCGAGGAGCTGGCCCGCCGCATGGGCCTCGAGGTCGAGCTCGACCGACCGGTCGGCCAGCTCGGCGTCGGCGCCCGACAGCGGATCGAGATCTTGAAGGCCCTCTACCGCGAGGCGCGGGTGCTGGTCCTCGACGAGCCGACCGCGGTCTTGACCCCGCAGGAGGCGGAGGGGCTGTTCGCGACCGTGCGGGCGCTCGCCGCCGACGGGCGGGGGGTGATCTTCATCTCCCACAAGCTCGCCGAGGTCGAGGCGGTGGCCGAGCGGGTCGTGGTACTGCGCCAGGGCCGGAAAGTGGCCGACCGGCCGCTCGCGGGGACGAGCCGGTCCGAGCTCGCCCGCCTCATGGTCGGCCGCGAGGTGCGCGAGCCGATCCGCCGGCCGCGCCCGCCGGGCGAGGTCGTGCTCGCCCTCGACGGCGTCGGTGCCGGCAGCGGTCGCGACCGGATCGAGGACGTCACGCTCGAGCTGCGGGCGGGCGAGATCCTCGGCATCGCCGGGGTCTCGGGCAACGGCCAGGCTGCCCTCGCGGCCCTGGTCGCGGGCCTGTTGCGGCCCGAGCGCGGGCGGGTCGAGCTGCTCGGCAGCACGGCCGCGCTTTCGAGCCCGGCCGCCGCGGTGCGCGCCGGGGTCGGCCGGATCCCCGAGGACCGCGAGCGCGACGGGGTGGTGGGCGAGCTCGATCTCGCCGAGAACCTCGCCCTCGAGCGGCTCGCGGCACCCGAGACCAGCCGCTTGGGCTTCCTGCGCCGCAAGGCCATGCGGGCGCGGGCCCGCCGCGCGATCGAAGCGTTCGGCATCCGGGCACCCGGACCGGATGTGCCGGTGCGGCTGCTCTCGGGCGGCAACATGCAGAAGGTCGTGCTCGCCCGGGCGCTCGACGGCGCGCCGCGCCTTTTGCTCGCCGACCAGCCGACCCGCGGCCTGGATGTCGCCGCGACCGCCTTCGTCCACGAACGGTTGCTCGAGGCGCGCGAGCGGGGCGCGGCGGTGCTGTTGATCTCCGAGGACCTCGACGAGCTGCTCGGCCTTTCCGACCGGATCGCCGTGGTGCATCGCGGCCGGCTCGCGGGTCCGTTCCCGAGCGAGCGGCTCGACGTGCCGACGATCGGGCTCTTGATGGCAGGGCACGAGGGCGGGCTGCCGGCGGCGGAGGTGGCCGCGTGATCCGCCTCGAGCCCCGCGCCGCCACGCCGGCATGGCTCGCCGTCGCCGCCCCCACTGGAGCGGTGGCGGCGGCACTCCTGGTCGCGAGCGCCGTCCTCTGGGCGATCGGCATCGCACCCCTGACCGTGCTGCGGCTGATGGTCGAGGGCGCACTCGGCTCGACCTTCGCCATGGCCGAGACCGCGACCCGGGCCACGCCCTTGCTGTTGACCGGGCTCGCCGCCGCGATCGCCTTTCGCGCCCGGTTCTGGAACATCGGCGGCGAGGGGCAGCTCTATCTGGGGGCGATGGCCGCGGTCGCGCTCGGCAGCGGTGCGATCGAGGGGCCACCCCTGCTGCTCGTGCCGCTCGTGCTGGCGGCCGGGGCGATAGCCGGGGCGCTGGGGGCGCTCCTGCCCGCACTCGGCAAGGTGAGAGCCGGCGCCGACGAGGTCGTCACCACGCTGCTGCTCAACTTCGTGATCGCGCTCTTCGTCCAGATGATGCTCGAGGGGCCCTTGAAGGACCCGATGGGCCTGGGTTGGCCGCAATCGCCGCCGCTTCTCGACGAGGCGATGCTGCCGCGCCTGGTCGAGCGGCAGCGCCTGCACGCCGGGTTGTTGCTCGGGCTCCTGCTCGCGCTCCTGTTGCAGCTCGTGCTCGCTCGCACCGTCTGGGGCCTCGCGGTGCGCGCCGTGGGCCACAATCCGCGTGCCGCGGCCTATGCCGGGTTGCCGGTGGCGCGGACCACGCTCGCGGTCGCGATGCTCTCGGGGGCGCTCGCCGGGCTCGCCGGGGCGGGCGAGGTGGCCGGCCTCAAGGGCTATCTCACGGCCGATCTCTCGCCCGGCTACGGCTATGCCGGGATCGTCGTCGCCATGCTCGCCGGCCTCTCGCCCTTGGCCGTGGTGCCGGCCGCCTTCCTGGTGGCGGCCGTGTTCGTGGGCGCCGACACGATGGGCCGCGGGCTCGGCATCTCTTCCTATTTCGCCGATCTCGTCGTGGCCCTGGCGCTGCTCTTCGTGCTCGCGGGCGGGCTGCTGATGCGCTATCGCCTCCGCTTCGCCCGGGGCCCGGCATGAGCGAGGCGCTCGAGATCCTCTTCCAGGCCTCGTTCTGGGTGGCGGCGATCCGCATCGCGACACCCTTGCTCTTGGGCACGCTCGGGGCGTTGCTCGGCGAGCGGGCGGGGGTCTTGAACCTCGGGATCGAGGGCATCTTCGTGGCCGGCGCCATGACCGGCTGGCTCGCCGTCTATCTGGGCGCCTCGCTCTGGTCGGGGGTGGCGGTCGCCGCCGCGACCGGTGCCGTCTTCGGGCTCCTGCACGCGTTCCTCACGGTGACGCTCGCCCTCTCGCAGCACGTGGCCGGGCTCGGCATCACGCTGTTGGCCACCGCCGGCAGCCACTTCGCCTATCGGGTGGCGTTCCCGACGCTCACCCAGCCGCCCCGGATCGAGCCCTTCGCGCCCGTGGGCTGGGCCTGGCTCGAGAGCACACCGCTCCTGGGGCCGGTGCTCGCCCAGCAGACCCCGTTGACCTTCCTCGCGATCGGCGCGGCCCTCCTGTTGGCGTTCGTGCTCGCCCGCACGCCCTTGGGGCTCGCGATCCGGGCGGTGGGCGACGATCCGGCGGCGGTCGAGGCGCAGGGGCTGTCGGTCGCGGCCCTGCGCTACGGGGCGGTGGTCGTGGGCTCGGCGCTGATGGCGGTGGGCGGTGCCTTTCTCACGATGAGCGCCTTCAACGCCTTCTTCTTCGGGATGGTGTGCGGGCGGGGCTGGATCTGCGTCGCGCTCACCGTGTTCGCTTCCTGGCGGCCGCTGAAGGCGGTCGCTGGGGCGCTTCTGTTCGGCGCCTTCGATGCCTGGCAATTGCGGCTGCAGACGCTCGCGGGCGGGGTGGTACCCTCGCAGCTCTTCTTGATGGTGCCCTATCTGCTCTCGATCGCGGCGCTTCTCCTGGCGGCGCGGCGGGCGGATTATCCCCGCGCGCTCATGAAGCCGTGGCGGCGGGGGGAGCGGTAGGGGGCTCACCTCCCCCTCTTGAATTCGCGCCGTCGCGTTCCCCATTTATCGCTATCCGCGGCCCGGCATCTGAGGCCGGGGCCGCGGAGTTTCGTGGCTCCGCCAGTCAAGAGCGATCCTGGTGAAGAACCTCATCACGATCTCTCTCTCTCCTCTGGCGGTACCGTGGCGTCGCTTGCCGACCCGGGTCCAGCGGATCCAGGCCGTAGCGTAGCACGCGAGGCGCTAGCAAGTGCCACTTCCAAACGGTGCGGGGCGGGAGGATCGGGTAGGCACGCCCGGCCAATCGGTGAAAGCCGGAACCTCCCGCCCCCTCTCGCAATCTCTCGCAGACGACAACAAAGAATTGTGTTGGGAGTTCGCCGAGCGCCAACTCAAACATTATCCCCACTTCGATGGACCAATCTCGCGTGACGATGCCGTCCGCCTCGCTACGGATCCCGAAAGGGTCGCTAGGCACAGGTTTTATCCGTTCCTTAGCTATATCAAGCGTTACACGCGTTTTGCTCCGAAAGGACAAGAAGGAGCCAGGAAGGAACGACCGCTTCGTTACGCCGCTCGTAGAGATGCGTATATCTTTATGTATTATCGTTGGATACTGCCGCAGTCATACGAGAACAAATTGAAAGATTTGGGTTTGGTCGACGTCGTTCTAGCATACCGGCGAATTCCCGAGCACATCGAAGCTAGCGATGGATCAAGGCCGACGCGAGGCGGCAACAAAAACAATATCCATTTCGCGCGTGACGCATTTCTCGCGATAAGAAAAATGGCAACTGAATACGATACGCTGGTATTTGCATTTGATATCGAATCCTTCTTCGAGAATCGCGATCACTGCAAAATTAAAATGGACTGGCAGCGGCTGTTAGGCGCAAAGCGTCTGCCAGAAGATCATTTTCGTGTATTCAGAGCTTCCACACGCTATGCGTATGTCGACTACAACGAATGTATTCGTCGCCTCAGCCTGACCGAGGTCAAGACGCTGCCCAACGGAAAGAAGATCATCGTTCCTAAAAGGCGACTTCCGAAGCACCTGTGCTCCGGCCGCGTATTCCGCGACAAACTCGCCGGTGTTCCTGGGGTGATACAAGTGAACGAAACAGGGCGAGGAGTTCCGCAAGGATGTCCACTATCAGACCTGCTCTCGAATATGTACATGCTCGAATTCGATAGTGTTGTGGCGAAGGTCGTAAAACGTCGGAAAGGGTTATATTGGCGATATGCGGATGACATTTTGATCGCGGTGCCAGACAACAAGGGACGTCAGCGGAAGGTGCCGATCCTTGTGGCAAAGGCCATTCGGAAGTACTGTGTGACATTAAAGATCAAAGAAAAGAAGACGTCGATTCACCGTTTCAGTTTTCGAAATGAGCACGTCGTGTGCCAGTTCGTGTCCGGTGAGCAAGGGCAAAACGGTTTAGAGTATCTCGGTTTCCGTTTCGATGGCAGGCAGGTTTATCTTCGGGATAGGACGCTTTCGGGACACTACAGGAAAATGACCTATCGTATCAGATCAGCGGTTCGGAGGTGGTTGCGCGCGCACCCCCAGCTGACGTCGGAGCAGGTGCGTGCCCGCTTTCCAAAGGAGATGGTATATCAGAGGTTCGGCAAGGTTACGGACTGGGAAGAGAGGCGAAGGGGGTATAGAAATTGGACGTTTTATAGTTATGCGAAGCGAGCGCACGAAATTATGTCATCCCTGGGCTCGAGGATTGCGGATCAGCTCAAACGACAAAGGGAGCATTTCGACCGGCGGGTCGCACGGGAGTTGACGAGAGCGTTGGCGCGGCGCGAGGAGGTGGGAACGCAGGCTAGCCGGACTGTCGCCCGCGAGGGCGAGGTCTGATCCTCGGGGGAAGCCCCCCGGCCGGCGGGCGGGTCGGGGCTCGGGCGTCGGCGGCGAGCTCTTCGATCAAGAGCGTCTCGCCGTCGAGGCCCTTGAGGCGGACGGTCCTCACCTCGCGCGCACCGTCGATGGCGGCGATGAACAGCGGCCGCCGGGCGCGCCCTCTCGGCCCTCGCTCGTGACCTGCGCGCGAGGGCGGGCGCCGGATGAGCCGGGGCGAGCGTCGGCAGGCGATCGAGAGCCCGTAGGCTATTCTACGGAAACTTGTCGTAATTTTTGTGAAAGGATACTTGCGTTCTGCAGTTTCTTGCGGCAACACCGCGGGCGACGGAACGGAGAAGCCCCCATGGCCGACCTGCCCACGCGCGAAACCCCGCCCCCCGTCCGGCTCGACCCGCCCGGGCGCGGCCGGATCTACGACAGCGTCATGGAAACGATCGGCAACACGCCGCTCGTCCGCTTGCACCGCTTCGCCAAGGAGACGGGTGTCGTCGCCGACCTCTGCCTCAAGCTCGAATTCTTCAACCCCTTGGCCTCGGTCAAGGACCGGATCGGGGTCGCGATGATCGAGGCCATGGAGGCCGAAGGGCGTCTGCGGCCCGGCGGGACGATCGTCGAGCCCACCTCCGGCAACACCGGCATCGCCTTGGCCTTCGTCTGCGCCGCGCGCGGCTACCGGTTGATCCTGACGATGCCGGAGTCGATGTCGATCGAGCGGCGCAAGATGCTGCGCTTCCTGGGCGCCGAGATCGAGCTCACGCCGCGCGAGAAGGGCATGAAAGGCGCGATCGCCCGGGCCGAGGAGTTGCTGCGCGAGATCCCGGGGGCGGTGATGGCCGGCCAGTTCGACAATCCGGCCAACCCCGCCATTCACCGCCGGACGACGGCCGAGGAGATCTGGCGCGACACCGACGGTAAGGTCGACGTCATCGTGGCCGGTGTGGGCACCGGCGGCACGCTCACCGGCTGCGCCCAGGTGATCCGGCCGCGGCGGCCGTCCTTGCGGATGGTGGCGGTCGAGCCGGAGGCCTCGCCCGTGCTCTCGGGCGGCCAGCCGGGCCCGCACCCGATCCAGGGGATCGGCGCCGGCTTCGTGCCGGCGGTGCTCGACACCAGGGAGATCGACGAGATCGTCAAGGTCGCGGCCGAGACGGCGTTCCAGACCGCGCGCCTGCTCGCGCGCAGCGAAGGCATCCCGGGCGGTATCTCGACCGGCGCCAATCTCGCGGCCGCGGTCGAGGTCGCT
>JANWZN010000075.1 GCA_025054575.1 Geminicoccaceae bacterium
GAGCCAGAGCCCGAGGCTGTAGAGGTAGGCCGTGGTGGTGCCGAGGGCCACCAAGAGGTCCATGTTGCCGCTGCCGGCCCGCAGCGCCGCCCAGGCCGCACGGTAGAAGCGCGCGCCGATCACGAACTGGACCGGGGCCGCGAGCGCGAGCTCGAGCCAGGGCGGCAGGTGCGCGTGCACGCCCAATGGCGCGAGCAGCATCGGCAGGACGAGCGGGAGCGTGAGGAGGACGGCTGCGACCAGCGCCACGGCGTGGCGGCGTCGGGCCGAGCGCTCGGCCGCCGCGGCGATCTCGGCCTCGAGCCCGCGGCTGCGTTCGGGGACGGCGTCGAACCCCGCCGTGCGGACGGCGGCCACCAGGTGCGAAGCGGGCACGCCTTCGGCGAGGTGGCGAATCTCGGCCCGTTCGGTCGCGAGGTCGACCGTGGCGTCGAGCACGCCCGGCACGCGGCGCAGGACCCGCTCGATCCGGCCGGCGCAGGAAGTGCAGGTCATGCCGCGGACGAGAAGGCGGGTGCTGCGCTCGCGGACATCGAAGCCGGCCGCGCGCAGCCGCTCGACGAGCGCCGCGGTCGTCGGCGCGGGCGGACGGAGCACGAGTTCCGCGCGTTCGCGCGCTAGATCGACGGCGACGCTCGCGACACCCGGCGCTCCCTCGAACGCCCGCTCGATGCGGCGCGCGCAGGCGGCACAGGTCATCCCGACGATCGGCAGGACGAGCCGCAGGGGTTCGCCCGCCGCCGCGCGCTCCTGCTGCCCGACCTCACGCTCGACGATCGTCGCCACCTGCCCGACCCTCTCCCGCCTCGGCACGGAATCTATGGCCAAGCTAGGCCTCGCCGAGGGCCTCTGCAACGCGGGCGGGTGCCGGCGCGAAGGAGCCGTGCGCGTGCGATGCTCGACCGATCCCTCACCAGCGCGCATGATGGCACGAGCGAGGGGAGGAGGACGGGATGGCGAGCGCACGGCCGGCTCGGAAGACGGCCAATCTCGGCCTCGAGGAGGCGGTGGCCGACGCCGAGGCCCGCTACGTCGCGGCCCGGCCGAAAAGCCGGGCGATCTTCGAGCAGAACCTCGAAGCCATGCCCGGCGGCAACACCCGCACGGTTCTCTTCTTCCAGCCTTTCCCCACGGTCCTGGCCGAAGGTCGCGGCGCCCGGCTGGTCGATGTCGACGGCCACGACTATGTCGACTGGCTCGGGGAATATTCGGCCGGTCTCTACGGCCACAGCCACCCCGTGATCCTGGGGGCGATCCAGAAGGCGCTCGAGGCCGGTATCGCGCTGGGCGGTCCCAACCGCTTCGAGGGGCCCTTGGCAGCCGAGCTCTGCCGCCGCTTCCCCTCGCTCGAGCTCGTGCGCTTCTGCAATTCCGGCACCGAGGCCAACCTCTTCGCGATCTCGGCTGCCCGCGCCTATACCGGTCGGCCCGCGGTCATGGTGTTCGACCACGGTTATCATGGCGGGGTCTTCTACTTCGCCCCCGGCGGCGACCGGATCAACGCGCCCTTCCCCTGGGTGCTCGCCCCCTACAACGATCTGCCGGGCACGCTCGCGCTGCTCGAAGCCCACGCGGACGAGCTCGCGGCCGTGCTGATCGAGCCCGTGCAGGGCGGAGCCGGCGCCCTGCCCGCCGAGCCGGGCTTCCTCCAGGCGCTGCGCGAGGCCTGCACGCGGTTCGGCATCTGCCTGATCTTCGACGAGGTGATGACCTCGCGCTCCTCGGCGGGCGGGCTCCAGGCGCGGCTCGGCATCACCCCCGACCTCACCACGCTCGGCAAATATCTGGGCGGCGGGCTCACGCTCTCGGCCTTCGGCGGCAAGGCCGCGATCATGGCCCAGTTCGATCCGCGCCGGCCGCAGGCGATCCCGCACGCCGGCACCTTCAACAACAACGTGCTGGCGATGGCAGCCGGCCTCGCCGGCCTCCAGGAGGTCGCCACGCCCGCGGTGCTGGACGCCCACTTCCAGCGCGGCGAGCGGCTCAAGGAAAAGATCAACGCGCTCGCCGAGCGCCGCGGCGTGCCCTTCCAGTGCACGGGCTGCGGCACGATCCTCGCCCTCCACTGCCAGGGTGGCACGCTGCGCTCGGGCCGCGACCTCGCGGCCCAGGATCCGCTCCGGCGCGAGCGGCTGCAGCGCCTGTTGCATTTCGACCTCCTCGAGCGCGGCCACTATCTGGCGCGGCGCGGCTATCTCGCGCTTTCGCTGCCGCTGCGGGAGGAAGACGAGACGAGCCTGCTCGGTGCGATCGACGAGTTCCTGGCGCTCCGCCGCCACCTCTTGCTCGCCTGAACCGATGGCCGAGGGCGGGCTTGCGGGCACGGGCGCGAGCGATCCGCCGGGCGGGTTGCCCGCGCTTTGGACGCCCCCGCTCGCCGCAGCCGCCCCGCGCGGCCTGTGCACCGATTGCGGCGTCTCGCGGATGCGGATCGCCAAGGCCTGCGGCCGCGCCTGCCAGTTCATCGCCCCCGACTACCCGGCCGCCGAAGCGGCGGTGCACGGCCGTGCGCGCGACCCAACGCGGCCGGACGAGCTCCATTTCGGGCCCTTCCGCCGGATGCTGCGGGCGAGCCTGCGCGAGCCGCGGGCCGGGGCGCAGTGGACCGGGATCGCCACCCGGCTGGGCGAGCGGCTGCTCGAGACCGGGCTCGCCCAGGCCGTGCTCACCGTGGCCCCGACACCCGGCGATCCCTGGCGGCCGCGGCCGGTGATCGTCACCCGACCGGAGGGGATGGCCGCCTGCCGCGGCATGCGGATGGGCTACGCCCCCACGCTCGCCCTCCTCGAGCCGGCGCTGGAGGCGGGCTTGCGGCGTCTGGCGCTGATCGGGATCCCCTGCCAGGTGCACGCGCTGCGCAAGATCGAGGCCCTGCTCGGGCTCGAGAAGCTCTGGGTCGTGGGCACGCCCTGCTCCGACAACACCACGACCGAGCGCTTCCACAGCTTCCTGGCGCTGCTCGACCCTCGTCCCGAGACGATCACCTATCTCGAGTTCCGCGCCGACTATCGGGTCGAGCTGCGCTATGCCGACGGCCGCGTGCGGTTCGTGCCGTTCCTCGAGCTCCCGATCGCGAAGCTGCCGCCCGATTTCTTCCCCCTCACCTGCCGGACCTGCGTCGACTACACGAACGTGCTTTCGGACCTGACCGTGGGCTACATGGGCGGCTCCGGCCGCCAGTGGCTCTTGGTCCGCAACCCGCGCGGCGAGGAGCTCGTGCAGCTCCTGGGGGAGGAGCTCCTGGTCGAGGAGCCGGAAAGCCGCGGCCGCCGCACGGGCCCCGTGCGGGCTTATGCCGAGAACGTGGCGCGGGCGGCGGGCGGCCTGCCCCTGCGGCGGATGCCGGACTGGCTGCGGCCGATCGCGGGGCGGATGCAGCGCTGGTTCGGCCCCAAGGGCCTCGAGTTCGCCCGCACCCGGGTCGAGATGAAGGCGCTCGAGACCGTGCTGCATCTGCGTCGGGCCGCCCGCGCCAAGATGAAGCACATGATCCCCGAGCACCTCTGGCGCCTGGTCGAACCTTACGGGCTCCGCCCCGAGCCCGGGGAGCGGGCAGCGACCCGCTCCCCGGCACCCGCGGCTCAGGCGGCGGCACGGGCCGGCACCGAGGCGGCCTCGGCTGCGAAGGCGAGCCCACCCACGTAACGCCAGCCGACCGCGCCCGCCTCGTCGAGCGCGAGGAGATGGATCCAGCGCTGGTCGAGCAGGGCTCGGAGCCCCTCGTGCCGGGCGATCACGGCGCGGATCGCCTCGACCGGCGCCTCGACGAGCACGGTGAGCCGCAACGGCTCGTGGACGAGCCGCGCCCCGTCGTGGACCGACTGCCAGGGCAGGCCCACTTTGAGATCGCCGCCATTGCCCTCGAGCACGCCGATCCCGCCCACGACGTTGTGCAAGAGCTTGTTGCCGCCGCCGAAAAGCGCAGGCGCCACGACCGAGCCGTAATATTGCAGCGCGATCCAGGAGGCGACGACCACGGGCGCGGTCAAAATCAGCTCGAGGGTGGAAAAGCCCGGATCGCGCCGCCAATCGTACTCGTGCAAGAAGGCCCGTCCGCCCAGCGCGAGGCCGCGGGTGCGGCCGCGGGGGGCGGCGATGAAGGCGGCGCAGCCCGCGAGCCCCCATTCCGGGCGCACCTCCGACCAGTCGCGGCCGCGCCGTAGGAGATCCTCGGGCCCGCTCGCCCGCGGCAGGGCGAGAGCCCGCTCGGCCCGGGCGAGCGCCCCGGCCCGCTCGAGCCAGGCCTTCACCCGCGCGATCGCCTCGCCGTGCGCCGGCGCGGGCCGGTCGAGGAAGAGCGCGACACGGTCGCTCGTGGTGTCGTGCAAGCCGGCTACGAAGAGCGTGTCCTCGGGGATCGCCGAGCCCTCGGCCGCGAGGCCCGCGCGGACCTCGGGATCCTGCAGGAGTGCCGCCAACAGCCGCGCGCTCTCCGCCCCGTGGTGGCCGCCGCAGGCCCCGCAGGCGAGCGCGCTCGCATGCGGGTTGTTGGCGACCCGCGCCCCGTGGCCGACCAGGAGCACGATCGGCGCTAAAGGCTCGGGCAGGGCCATCGCCTGGAGCACGCCCCGGGCGAGCGCCAGCTTCTGTTCGCGCGGCAGCGGCGGGTCGAAGACCGGGGCGGGGTCTTCTGCCCACGGGCGGACGCGCCGCAGCGCATCGGCCAGGAGCCGGCCAGCATAGAGCGGTCCCGCCGCCTCGACGAAGGCGAAGCAGGAGACGGCGGCCTTCTGGAAGCGGCCCCAGGCCCGCAGGGCCCGCGCCCCGATCCGCCGCTCCTCCTCGTCGGCGGCCGGGGTGCGGCTCGACAGCGCGGGCGCGAGGAGCACGGGCAGCCGATGCTCGACGACATCCGAGCCGCAGCCGCGATGGGCGAGCGGAAGGCCGAAGAAGCCCGCGAAGCCGGCGGTCGCGATCCCCGGATCGAGCGATTCGAGCGCCCGCCGCAACGGTTCGGAGCGGACGTCGATGCAGAAGACCGCCTGCAGAGCCGGCCGCATCGGGCCCGCGACCGGCGCGCGAGCCGGCAGCGCGGCCGCGAGCCGGCGCTGGAAGGCGCGCTCGGCTGCTTCCTGCAGGATCGCATCCACGATCTCGGCAGGGCCGGGCTCGCAGGGCGCGGCGTGGGCCTCCCGCACGGCCGCCCAGGCTTCGGCGATCCGCGCCCGTTCGTGCACGAAGAGAGCCTCCTCGAAGGCGGCGCGGATCGCGAGCAGCACGAGGGCCGTGTCGTCGAAGCCGCCCGCCCGTTCGGCTTCCCAGCCCGGCCGCCGGGCGAGCTGCGCCCAGCCGGCGATGCTCGCAAGGAGCGCGTGGAACCAGGTCTCGAGGGCGGCCTCGGGCATGGCGAGCGTGTCGGCAGCGCGCAGAAGCGCCCGCTCGGGCCGGTCCGGGATGCCGGCTACGAAGGCTGCGAACCCGCCGAGGCCGATGATCTCGGGGACGAGATCGCGGCTCGCCCAAGCCCGCCAGGAAGCCCAGGCGTCCTGGCCGGGCGGCAGCGACCAGAGGGCCTGGCCGCGGTCGAAGAAGGCCGCCGCCCAGGCGCCGATCCGCTCGCGCACGAGCTCGGGCCAGTCGACCCCGGAGCGCTCGGCGGCGAGCTCGGCCACGGTTGCGAGCTTGGCGGGCGGCGGGCTCGGGGCGCGCGCCGTGGCCAGGAGCGCCTCGAGCGAGGCCGGCCGGCCCGGCTCGGCGCAGGCGGCGAGCGCCGCCTCGAGATCCTCGCGGGCGATCGAGCCCTGTTCGATCCGCTCGAGGTACCAGGCGCGCGGCATCACCGGCCGCACGCCCGCGACCCGGCCGAGCCGGGCCGCGACCCGGGCGAGCGTCTGGTCCGCTTGGCCGAGGAAGGGGTTGACGGCGACCGTGGCGTCGAGCGGCCAGGCGGGCGGCAGCGCCTGGACGGCGGCCTCGGCGGCGCGCAGGACGGCCCCCAGCCGGGGCGGGACGATCTCGGGCTTGCTCATGGGTCGATCTCCTCGGGGTCGGCAGGGGCGGTCAGGGGAGGACGGGGGCCGACGGGGCGGCCGGCTGCGATGCGCGCCGATCGCCGATCAGCCGGTCGACGAGCGCGTCGAGATAGAGGCCGTTGGCGAGATGGACCCGCAGCCCGGCGGCGGCCGGGTGATGGGCCCAGCGCGGCAGGGTCGCCTGGGCGAGCGCCACTAGCGCGAAGGAGAGGATGACGAGCGCCACGAGCGCGGCATCGAGCGTGGTCGGTGCCGGCGGTGGCGGCAGCAGGCCGGCGGCGAGCCAGGACGCCAGGCTCTGGAAGCCCAGATATCCCAAGACGGCCAGGAGCGAGGCGAGCGCGGTCCGCCGGGCGAGGGCCGCGGGTGCCCTATCGGCGAGACCCTGGGCCAAGAGATAGGCCACCCCCAGGACCAGGACCCCGCCCAGGACGACGGCCTGGATCGGCTTGTCCAAGAGGAGCTGGAGCGGGAGGAGGGCGAGATAGACGAAGAGGGCCGCGCCGGCGGCGACCGCCACCGCCCGCACCCCGGGCACCGCCACCGGCCCCGGCCGGCGCTGGGCAGCGACGAGCTCGACCGCGCTGCCGGCCGAGAGGAAGGCGTGCGCCTTGTAGAGCGAGTGCGCGATCAGATGGAGGAGGGCGAGCGGCCAGAGGCCGAGGCCGCATTCGAGCATCATGAAGCCCATCTGGGCGATCGTCGACCAGGCGAGGGCCGTCTTGATGGCCGGCTGGGTCAGCATGACGAGGCTCGCCAGAAGTGCCGTGAGCCCGCCTGCGAGCACGAGGGCCGCGAGCGCCCCGGGGGCGAGGACGAGAAGATCGGCGAAGCGCAGCAGCAAGAAGCCGCCGATGTTGACGATCCCGGCGTGGAGGAAGGCCGAGACCGGCGTGGGTGCTTCCATCACCCGCACGATCCAGCCGTGGAAGGGCAGTTGCGCGGTGCGAACGAGCGCCGCGACCGCCAAGAGCCCGGCGGCGAGCAGGGCCGCCTGCGGCACCTCGCCCGTGCGCGCTCTAGCGGCGATCGCCTCGATCGCACCCGTTCCGAAGCTCCAGGCGAGCAGCAGCAGCGCGAGGGCCAGCGCGGCGTTCGCGATCCGGGCCACGAGCCGGGCCTGGCGGGCCGCCCGCCGGGCCTGCGGCCGCTCGGGATAGAAGAGCAAGAGCCGGCCGAGTCCGGCGCCGATCGCGACCCAGGCCGCGAACAGGACGAGGAGGCTCTTGGCCTGGACGAGAAGCAGCACGCAGGCGAGCGTGAGCGACATCCAGCCGGCGAAGGCCCCCTCGCGCGCCTCGCCGTCGAGCTGGACCCGGGCGTAGCGGATCACCACCCAGCCCACGAAGCTCACGAGCAAGAGCATCGTCACCGAGAGCAGATCGCGCCCGACGGCCAAGAGGAGCGGGCCCTCGCCGAAGCCGAGCGTGGCGGGACCGCGCCAGGCCAAGAGAGCCGCACTCGCGATCGCGACGAGGAAGGCCGCGGCCGCGGCGGCTTCGGCCAGGAGCGGGATCGGGTGCGGTCGCGGACCCGGCCGCAAGAGGCCGGCGAGGCCGGTCAGGGCCGGCAAGAGCGGGGCCGCAAGCGGCAAGAGGTCGAGGCTCATGGGGCTCGCTCCGCGAGGGTGGCATCCGCCGAGCCTTATCCGCGCGCGGCGACCTCTTGAAAATTACAATGTTTTGCTCGATTCGTTCGATCCGATCGAACGATGACCCTCAACTACCACCATCTGCGCCTGTTCCGCGCCGTGGCCCTCGAGGGCAACCTCACCCGCGCGGCCCAGCGGCTCGGCCTTTCGCCCTCGGCCTTGTCGGCCCAGCTCGGCGCGCTCGAGGAGCGGCTCGGCCATCCGCTCTTCGAGCGCCGCGGCCGCGGCCTCGTGCTGAGCGAGGCGGGCCGCATCGCGCTCGAGCACGCCGAGGTGATCTTCCGCACGGGCGAGGATCTTCTGGCCACGCTGCGCGGCCACGGTCGGGCGCGCGCGCCGTTGCGGGTGGGTGCGCTCGCCACGCTCTCGCGCAATTTTCTCTTGAGCTTCCTGCGGCCGGTGATCGGCCGGCCCGATGTCGAGCTCGTGATCCGGATCGGCAGCCAGGCCGAGCTCTTGCGCGGGCTCGAGAGCCTCGCCTTCGATCTCGTCCTCACCACCCTCGCCCCGCCGCGCGAGCGCGGCTCGCGGCTCGTCGTCCATCGCCTGGCCGAGATGGGGGCGAGCCTCGTGGGCACGCCCGCTCGGCTCGGGCCCGCACCGGCCCCGCTCGCGGTGCTGCTCGCGCGCGAGCCGCTCGTCCTGCCGACCGCGGAGACCGGCCTCAGGACCGCCTTCGACGCGCTCGCCGCCCGGCTCGAGCTGCGCCCGACGATCGCCGCGGAGGTCGAGGACATGGCGACGATGCGGCTCTTGGCACGGGCCGATGTCGGCCTCGCTTTGTTGCCGCCCGTGGTGGTGCGCGACGAGCTCGCCGCCGGGGTGCTGGTGGAGCGCTGCCGCGTGCCCTGCCCGAGCACGTCGCGACCTTCTGGGCGGTCGAGCTCGGCCGGCGCTTCGCGAGCCCGCTCGTGCGCGAGCTGTTGGCCGCCGTGGAGCGCGGGGCCGGGGCCGAGGAAGGGGCCGGGGGCGAGCGCGGGCCCGCGCCGCGCGATCAACCGGCGAGGCTCTGACCGGCGGCGTTGAAGGTGTAGCCCAGGAAGTCGCGCAGCGCCCGCGCGGCCGGGCCGAGCTCGGCACCCCGCCGCCAGGCGAGGCCCACGTCCATGGTCGGCACGGGCTCGGCCACGTCACGGGTCTCGAGCCGCAGCCCCTCGAGCGACCAGGGACGGTAGACCATGTCGGAGAGGATGGTGACCCCCATCCCGGCCGCGACCATGCTGCGGACCGCCTCGACCGAGCTCGTGCGGAAGACGACCTTGGGCATCCAGGGCGTGCGCGCCCAGTAGCGCCGGGCGGTGAGCTCGGCCTCGTCGACCGTGAGCATGACGTAGCGCTCCTTGGCGATCTCCTCGAGCGGCACGGTCGCGAGTGCGGCGAGCCGGTGGCCGGTCGGCAGCCACAGCCGCCGGCGCGAGCGGATCAGCGTCTCGTGCGCGAGCCGGGCGCGGTCGACGAGGTTGGAGGTCAACAGCACCCCGAGCTCGAGCTCGCCCTCGCCCAACCGACGCTCGATCTCGGGCCGCGGGGCCTCGACGAGCTCGACCTCGATCCTCGGGAAGAGGCGGGCGAAGCGGGCCAGATGGGCCGGCAGGAAGTAGCCCGCGACGGTGTAGGTGACGCCCACCCGCACGCGGCCTTCGACCTCGTCTTTGGGGGCGAGGCGGGCGCGCAGGGCACCGTCGACCGCGGCCCCGACGTTGCGGGCGTGCTCGACGAAGCGGGCCCCTTCGGGGGTGAGGCGCATGCCGCGCGCGGTCCGCTCGAACAGGCGATGGCCCAACAGCTCCTCGAGCTCGGCGATGGCCTCGCTCACCGCCGAGGCCGAAAGGGCGAGCTCGGAGGCGGCGCGCGAGACCCGGCCGGCGGCGGCGACGGCCAAGAAGGCGCGGACCTGGCGAAGCGTGAGGCTCGAGGACACCGTTCGGAAAAAGCGAAAAGGGACGTCGGCACTTCCTGTTTCACAAATGCGTGAGGGTGGGCAAGAGTGCGGCACGCACGCGACGGCCGCCGGCGCTGTTCCGGCGGCAAGCAGTGACCGTGGGAGGGACGTGGAACATGCGCCGCAACGCTCTGCGCGCGGGAGCTGCCGCGCTCGCACTGGTCGCGGTCGGGATCGCCGCCGAAGGCCGGGCCGCCGACTGGTTCCCCTACAAGGTCGAGGTCTGGGACCCGCCCTTCGACATGGCGAGCCCCAGAAAGACGGTCGATTACGTGCCGCTGCCCAAGGCCTCCAAGGCCTGGAACCTGTGCGTCTCCTTCCCGCACATGAAGGACGCCTATTGGCTCGCGGTCGATTACGGCGTGGTCGAGGAGGCGCGCCGGCAGGGTGTGAACCTGCAGCTGGTCGAGGCCGGCGGCTACACCGAGCTCGCCAAGCAGATCGCCCAGATCGAGAACTGCGTCGCGGGCGGTGCCAACGCCGTGATCATCGGCGCGATCTCATACGACGGCCTCAACAATCTCGTCGCCGAGATCCGCAAGAAGAACGTGCCGGTGATCGACGTGATCAACGGCATGAGCTCGCCCGAGCTCTCGGCCAAATCACTCGTCTCCTTCGGCGAGATGGGGGCGAAAGCGGGCGAGTTCCTCAAGAGCCGCCATCCCGCCGGCAGCCCCGAGGTCAAGGTCGGCTGGTTCCCGGGCCCGGCCGGTGCCGGCTGGGTCGAGGCCGGCAACAAGGGCTTCCTCGAGGCGATCAAGGGCTCGGCCGTCCGGGTGATCGAGACCAAGTACGGCGACACCGGCAAAGAGGTGCAGTCGAAGCTGGTCGAGGACACGCTCGAAGCCCACCCCGACATCGCCTACATCGTCGGCACGGCGGTCACGGCCGAGGCGGCGATCCCGATCCTGCGGACCCGCGGCCTGCAGGACAAGGTCAAGATCGTCTCCTATTACTACACGCCGGGTGTGGATCAGGGCATCCGCCGCGGCCAGATCCTGGCGGCCCCCACCGACTCGCCGGTGATCCAGGGGCGGATCGCGGTCGACCAGGCGATCCGGATCCTCGAGGGCAAAGATTACCTGAAGCACGTGGGCCCGGCGCTGTTCGTCGTGACGCAGGACAACATCAAGGACTTCGACACGACCTCGACCCTCGCTCCGGCGAACTTCCGCCCGACCTTCAAGGTGCCCTGAGCACCACCGACCGAGCCGCGGCGCGGGGGAACGCGCGTGGCCGAGCCGGCTCTCCTCGAGCTGCGCGGGGTCGCGAAGGCCTACCCGGGTGTGTTGGCACTCGACCGGGTCGACCTCGAGCTCCGCGCGGGCGAGGTCCACGTGCTGTTCGGCGAGAACGGTGCCGGCAAGTCCACCTTGATCTCGCTCGTGGCGGGCGTGCAGACGCCGGATGCGGGCGAGATCCGGCTCGCCGGCACACCCGTCCGCTTCGCCTCGGTGCACGAGGCGCGCGCCGCCGGCATCTCGGCCGTGTTCCAGGAGTTCTCGCTCGTTCCGCAGCTCACGGTGGCCTAGAACATCGTGCTCGGCGACGAGCCCGCCCGCGGCTGGTTCCTCGACCCCGGTGCCGCCCGGCGGATCGCCCGCGAGCTCTTGGAAAGGCTCGGTTTCCCGCTCGACCCCGACGCCCGGGTGGAGGGGCTCGCCCGCGCCGAGCAGCAGATGGTCGAGATCGCCAAGGCCTTCCGCACGGCACCCAAGGTGCTCGTGCTCGACGAGCCCACCGCCTCCTTGACCGAGCGCGAGGCCCGTCGCCTGCTGGCGCTGGTCGATCAGTTGAAGGCGCGGGGCGTGGGCATCCTCTACATCACGCACCGCATGGGCGAGATCCGCCGGATCGGCGATCGCGTCACCGTACTGCGCGACGGCAAGAAGATCGCGACCGTGCCGGCCTCCACGAGCGAGGACGAGCTCGTCCGGCTCATGACCGGACGCGCGATCGAGCAGATCTTCCCGCCCTTGCCGGCCGTGCCCGAGGGGCCGCCCGTGCTGCGCGCGCAAGAGCTCACGACCCGCTCCGGCAGCGTGCTGGGCGCGAGCTTCCAATTGCGCGCGGGCGAGATCCTGGGCTTCGCGGGGCTGGTCGGCTCCGGCAAGTCGGAAGCCGCGCGCGCGGTCTTCGGCGTCGAGCCCTTGGCCGCGGGCCGCGTGTGGCTCGACGGTGCGCCTGTCGAACCGCTCGCCCCGGCCTCGATGCTGGCGCGGGGCGTGCTCTACCTGCCGCCCGACCGGCGCGAGGAAGGGCTCGCGATGATGCGGCCCGCGCGCGAGAACATGACGATGGCCGCGCTCGACCGGCCGGAGCTCGGGCCCGGGCCCTGGCTCGGCCGGTTCAAAGAAGCCCGCCTCGCCCACGAGCTCGCCCGGCGGATCGAGCTGCGGCCGGCGAACCCGGAGCGCGCGGTCGAGCTCTTCTCGGGCGGCAACCAACAGAAGGTGCTCTTCGCCCGGGCGCTCGCCCGGCCGGTGCGGCTCTTGATGCTGGACGAGCCGACCGTGGGTGTCGACATGGCGACCCGCGCGTCGCTCTATCGGCTGATCGTCGAGCTCGCCGAGAAAGGAACCGCGATCCTGCTCGTCTCCTCCGATCTGCCGGAGATCCTCCACCTCTCCCATCGCGTGCTGGTCTTCCATCGCGGCCGGATCCGCGCCGAGCTCGAGGGTGCCGCGATCGGCGAGGAGGCGGTCTTGCAGCACTTCTTCGAGCGCGAGGCGGCATGATCGAGACCGAGCGCGCCGCGAGCCTCGCCGCCCCCGGCCCCGGCGAACGGCTGCGGCTTCTCTTCGTGCGCCTGTTCGTGCGGCTCGGCGTGCTGCCCTTTCTCTTGCTCGTGGCGGTCGTGGTCTTCGCCTCGCTCTCCGAGAATTTTTTGACCCTGCGCAACCTCACCAACGTGGTGCGCCAGGCGGTCTATCTGTTGATCGTCTCGCTCGGGCAGATGCTCGCCCTTCTCACGGGCGGCTTCGACCTCTCGGTCGGCACGATCCTGGCCTTGACCTCGGTCGTGGGCGCTTCGGCCATGGCCGCAGCACACGCGGCCTTCCCCGATCTGCCGTGGCTTTCGATCCTGCTGGGCTCGCTCGCGGGCCTTTCGGCCGGCACCGCCATCGGGGTCGCCAACGGCCTGGGCGTCGCGCTTTTCGGGGTCTCGCCTTTCATCATGACGCTCGGCATGGCGTCGGTGGGCTTCGGCATCGCGCTCTATCTGACGGGTGGCGTGCCGGTGTACGGCATGCCGCGCGAGTTCGGCGAGGTCTTCGGCTTCGGCGAGCTTTTGGGCGTGCCGGTGCCGATCCTGGTCACCGTCCTGTTCGTGCTCGTCATGCTCGTCCTCGTCTATCGCACCCGGCTCGGCCGCTCCTTCTACGCCGTGGGCGGCAACGTGAAGGCGGCGCGGCTCTCGGGCATCGACACCCGCCGCGTCCTGTTCACGACCTATGTGCTCTGCGCCTTCTTGGCGTCGATCGGCGGGCTCTTGTTGACCGCTCGGCTCGATACCGGCGAGGCCAATATCGGCGCCTCGATGCCGCTCGAATCGATCGCCGCTTGCGTGATCGCCGGCGTGTCGCTCAGGGGCGGGGTCGGCCGGGTCGAGAACGTGGTCCTGGGCGCCCTCTTCATCGTGCTCGTGCAGAACGGCATGAACCTCGCCCGGATCGAGTCCTATCTCCAGACCGTGGTGTTGGGTCTCCTCCTGATCCTCGCCGTGATCGCCGACCAGCTCCGGCTGCGGCTGATGGCGAGCCTGCGCGCGTGAGGGGGACTGCCGTGATCCCGATCAACTGCGACATGGGCGAGAGCTTCGGCCTCTGGCGGATGGGCGACGATGCCGGGCTCATGCCCTGGATCCAGCTCGCCAACGTCGCCTGCGGCTTCCACGCTTCCGATTTCGAGCACATGCACGCGACCGTGCGGCTCGCGAAGCGACACGGGGTGAAGGTCGGGGCGCATCCCTCGCTGCCCGACCGCCAGGGCTTCGGCCGCCGGGCGATGACGATGCGCCGCGAGGAGCTCGCCGACTGCGTCCTCTACCAGATCGGCGCCTTGAGCGCGTTCCTGCGCGCGGAAGGCATGGAGCTCCACCACGTCAAGCCGCACGGGGCACTCTACGGCATGGCCGCGCGCGATCCCGAAATGGCCCACGCGATCGCCGATGCGGCCGCGGTCTTCGGCGTGCCGGTGCTCGGCATGGCCGGAACCGAGCACGAGAAGGTCTATCCCGCGCGCGGCCTTCGGCTCCTGCGCGAGTTCTACGCCGATCTCGACTACGACGGCGCCGGGCGGCTCGTCATCACCCGCGAGCACCACGCGGTCGACCCGGCCGAGGCGGCGGCCCGGGTGGTGCGCGCGGTGAAGGAGGGGGTGGTGCGCTCGACCGCGGGCACGGACGTGCCGGTCGTGGTCGAGACGGTCTGCGTCCATTCGGACACGCCGAACGCGGTCGCGATCGCCAAGGCCGTGCACGAGGCCCTCGCCGGGCTCGCCGCTGGCCCGAGCAACCAGGAGAGCTGAGATCATGGCGAAAAAAGAAATCCTCTCGCCGCTGCCCGGGACCTTCTATCGCCGCCCCGCCCCCGACCAACCGCCCTACAAGAGCGAGGGGGATGCGGTCGCGGTCGGCGACGTCGTGGGCCTGGTCGAGGTCATGAAGTCGTTCAACGAGGTCAAGAGCGAAGTCGCGGGCAAGCTCACCCGCTTCCTCGTCGAGAACGAGGAAGCGGTGATGGCGGGCCAGCCCCTGGCCGAGCTCGAAGGCTGAGCCCTTGGCGATCCGCACCCTCTTGGTCGCCAATCGGGGCGAGATCGCGCTGCGCATCCAGCGCGCCGCGCGCGAGCTCGGGCTGCGCGTGGTCCAGGCGCATTCGACGGCCGATCGGGACTCGCTCCCGGTCCGCCTCGCCGACGAGGCGATCGAGATCGGCCCGCCGCCCGCCAAGAAATCCTATCTCGCCATCCCCGCCATCATCGAGGCGGCCAAGAAGGTGGGCGCGGACGCGGTCCATCCGGGTTACGGGTTCCTGGCCGAGAACGGCGAGTTCGCCGATGCCTGCGAGGTGGCAGGGCTCGTCTTCGTCGGGCCCACGGGCGACACCATCCGCGCCATGGGCGACA
>JANWZN010000076.1 GCA_025054575.1 Geminicoccaceae bacterium
GAGGTCGGCTCGTCGCACACCACGAAATCGGGACGGCTCGCCAGCGCCCGGGCGATGCTGATCCGCTGGCGCTGGCCGCCCGAGAACTCGTGCGGGAATTTGCGGCCGTCGGCGGGCGACAGCCCGACCTGGCGCAAGAGCTCGGCCACCCGATCGGCGCGTTCGCCCCGCGAGCGGACGAGGCCCAGCGCATCCAAGGGCTCGGCCACGATGTCGGCGACCCGCAAGCGCGGGTTCAAGCTCGCATAAGGGTCCTGGAAGATCATCTGGATGCGCGAGCGGAAGGGGGCCAGGGCGCGGCGGCCGGCGCGCGGGTCGATCGTCTGGCCGTCGAAGCGGATCCGCCCGGCCGAGGGCCGCAACAGGCTCACGAGCAGCCGCGCCACGGTCGACTTGCCGCAGCCACTCTCGCCCACGAGCGCGAGCGTGCGGCCGCGCGGGATGGCGAGATCGACGCCCGCCACGGCGTGCACGTAGCGCCGGGGCTCGCGCGCGAGCATCCGGGCGAGCCAGGGCCGCGAGACCTCGAAGCGCTTCTCGAGGCCCTCCGCCTCGACCAGCGGGGGCGTCCTCACGCCACCGCTCCGAGCCCGGCGTCGAGCCGCCAGCAAGCGGCGGCGTGGCCCCGGTCGACGGGCTGGAGGTCGGGGCGCTCGACCCGGCAGCGAGCCTCCGCCAAAGGGCAGCGCGGGTGGAAGGCACAGCCGGGCGGGATCGCATCGAGCCGTGGCATCGCGCCTTCGATCTGGACGAGCCGGCGGGCGCGCGTGCCGAGCCGCGGGATCGCCCCCATGAGCCCGCGCGTATAGGGGTGGCCGGGATCGCGGATCACCGAGCGGACCGGACCGATCTCGACCAATCGTCCAGCGTACATCACCGCGACCCGATCGGCGGTCTCGGCGATCACGCCCAGATCGTGGGTGATCAACAGAACCGCGGCTCCGTGTTCTCGGCAGGTCTTCTTCAAGAGCCGAACGATCTGGGCCTGGATCGAGACGTCGAGGGCGGTCGTGGGCTCGTCGGCCACGACCAGGACGGGATCGGCGCAGAGCGCCAGAGCGATCACCACCCGCTGGCGCATTCCGCCGGAGAATTCGTGCGGGTAAGCGTCGATCCGCCGTTCCGGGGCGGGGATGCCGACCTCGCGCAACAGCTCGATCGCGCGCGCCCGAGCCGCCCGCGCATCGAGCGGCAGATGGGTGCGGATCGTCTCCTCCAGCTGGCGGCCGATCGTCAGAAGCGGGTTCAAGGCGGTGAGCGGATCCTGGAAGATCGCCCCGATCTTGCGGCCGCGGATCCTGCGCATGGCCTCGGCCGGCAGATCGTCGATCCGCTGGCCCTCGAGCCGGACGGTGCCGCCCGCGATCTTGCCGGGCGGCTCCAACAGGCCGATGATCGCCATACCGGTCAAGGACTTGCCGGCACCCGACTCGCCCACCATGCCGAGCACCTCGCCGCGCTCGATGGCGAAGCTCACCCGGTCGACGGCGGTGAGCACGCCGCGGCGGCCGTGGAAGGCCACCGTGAGATCCTCGACCTCGAGCACCGGCACCCGGGGCCTCAGCGGAGCTTGGGATTGAAGGCATCCCGCAGCCAATCACCCAGAAGATTGACCGCGAGGACCAGCATCACGAGCGCCAGGGACGGAAAGAAGGTGATCCACCACTCGCCCGAGAACAGGAAATCGTTGCCGATGCGGATCAAGGTGCCGAGCGAAGGGGTGGTCGGCGGCACGCCGACGCCGAGAAAGGAAAGGGTCGCTTCCGAAATGATCGCGAGTGCCAGGCCGATCGTGCCGACCACGAGGACCGGGCCGATCACGTTCGGGAGCAGGTGACGGAACATGATCCGCAAGGGATGCAGGCCGATCACGCGTGCCGCGGCGATGTAGTCCTTGCTCGTCTCGACGAGCGTGGCGCCGCGTGCCATGCGGGCATATTGCGGCCAGCCCGAGATCCCGATCGAGAGGACGAGGACCCAGATCGCGGCCGCCTCTTGCAGCTCGCGCGGGACGAGCGTGCGGGCCACCCCGCTCACCATCAAGGCGACGAGGATCCCCGGGATCGTGAGCTGGACGTCGGCCGCGCGCATCACCAGGCTCTCGTAGGCACCCCCGACATAGCCGGCCGAGACCCCGAGCGCGGTGCCGAGTCCGGCGGAGAACAGAACCGCGGCCGTGCCCACGAAGAGCGAGATCCGGGCACCGAAGAGGATGGTCGAGAGGATGCAGCGGCCTTGATCGTCGGTGCCGAGCAGAAAGCGCGGATCGCCGCCCTCGACCCAGACCGGCGGGGTGAAGGCGTCCATCAAGAACACGGTCGCCGGATCGAACGGGTCGTGCGGGGCGACCCAGGGTGCGAAGGCCGCTGCCAGCACGAAGGCGAGGGTGGTGAGCGCGGCAGCGACCGTGAGCGGCGAGCGGGTGAAGCTCCACCACAGATCGTGGTCGAGCACCCTTCGGATCGCGGCCGCGACGGCCATGCGGGCGGCTCCAGCGAGGGGTTCGCGCCCGGCGATCGTTACACGCCTCTTCGATCGCTCGAAAGGCCGGTCCCTCCGGACGCCGCTTCCCTGCAGGCCGAAAGCGCGGCAGAGAGCGGCCGCATGGACCTCGCCGATCGGCCGCCCCCCGCCTCCCCCGCCTCGCCCCGCCCGCGCGGCGGCCGCCTCGACCTCCTGGGTGCCGGCGATCCGGGGGCGCTCGAGGCGCTCTTGGGGCGGCTGCTCGAGGCTCGCGCCGCGGCCGCCGTCGGCACGCTCGAGGACGCCTATCGGAGGCTCGGCCACCGGGCCGCCCGGCTCGATCCGCTCGGGCTCGAGCCGGTCGAGGGGCCGCCCGAGCTCCGCCCCGAGCATTGGGGCCTCGACCCGACGCTCGTGGCCCAGCGGGTAGCCGAGCTCGAGCGCATCTGGTGCGGGCCGATCGGCTTCGAGCTCGACCCGGTCCGCGAGCCCGAGCCCCGCGCCTTTCTGGTCGACGCGGCCGAACGAGCAGAGGAACCCGACACGGCGACCGCGCGCGCGATCCTCGAGGAACTCGCCGCCACCCGGCTCCTCGAAGAGACGCTCTTGCGCCGGCTGCCGGGCCAAAGGCTGTTCCTCGTGGCCGGCGCCGAGGCCTTCCTGCTCTTGATCCGCACCGTGCTCGAGGCCGCCGTCGAGGAGGGTGTCGAGGAGGTCGTGATCGGCGGGATGCACCGGGGCCGGCTCGCGACGCTCGTCCGCATCGCGGGCAAGCCGCTTTCCTTCGTGCTCGCCGAGCTCGCCGGCGCCTCGCCCTTCCCGCCCGGGGTCGAGGGCGCGGCCGACGTCCCCTACCATGTCGGCTGGCAGGCCGAACGGACGGTGGCCGGCCGCCCCCTCCGCCTCGCCCTCCTGCCGCACCCCTCGCATCTCGAGCTCGTCCAGCCCGTGGCCCTGGGCGAGGCGCGGGCCCGCCAGCGGCTGCTCGGGCCCGATGGCCGAGGCCGCGTGCTGCCGCTCCTGTTGCACAGCGAGGCGAGCTTTTCCGGGCAAGGCATCGTCGCCGAGACCTTCCAGCTCGCGCGCCTGCCGGACTTCGAGGTCGGCGGAGCGATCCGGCTCGTCCTCGACAATCGGGTGGGCTTCACGACCGAGCCCGAGCGGGCCCGCTCGAGCCTGCGCCCGACCGATCTGGCGGCCGCCGCTGGCATCCCGGTCCTGCACGTCGCGGCCGACGAGCCCGAAGCCGTCTGGCGGGCCGGTCGGATCGCCGCCCGCTTCCGCGCCCGCTTCGCGCGCGACATCGTGATCCGCCTCCTGGCCTATCGCCGCTACGGCCACAACGAACTCGACGAGCCCCGCACCACCCGGCCGCTCGTCCAGGCCCGGATCGACGCGCAGCCGCCCGTCGACCGCCTCTACCGAGCCCGGCTCGAGGCCCGCGGCCTCGATCTCGCCCGGCTCGATTCTGCCCTCGAGGCCTATGCCCGCGAGCTAGACGCCGCCTTCGCCGAGGCCCGCTCCGCGCGCCCGACGCCGCCGGACCCCGCCTATCGCGGCCGCTGGGCCGGGCTGCGGCCGGCTCGGCCAGAGGACTTCCTGGAGCCGATCGAGACCGGCGTGGCGCTCGATCGACTCCGCGACCTCGGCCGCGCGATCACGACGCCACCCCTGGGCTTCGCGCTTCACCCCAAGATCGCGAAGTTCCTGGCCGAGCGCCGCGCCGCGATCGAGGCGGGCGGGCCCCTCGACTGGGCCGGGGCCGAGGCCCTCGCCCTCGCGACCCTCCTGGCCGAGGGCCGATCCGTGCGCCTTTGCGGCCAGGACAGCGTGCGCGGCGCCTTCGCCCAACGGCATCTGCGCCTGGTCGACCAGGCGAGCGGGAGGGAGCATCGCGTCCTGGCCCCGGTCGCCGAGGCCACTGGCGCGCGCCTCGAGCTGGTCGACACGCCCTTGATCGAGCACGCCGTGCTCGCCTTCGAATACGGAGGAAGCCGGGTCGACCCGCAGAGCCTCGTGATCTGGGAGGCGCAGTTCGGCGACTTCCTCAACATCGCCCAGCCGAGCTTCGATCAGATGATCGCCTGCGGCGAGGATCGCTGGCGGCTGCCTTCGGGCCTCGTGCTTCTGTTGCCGCACGGGCTCGACGGCGGCGGACCGGACCACGCCACCGCCCGGCCGGAGCGGCTCTTGGCCGCCTGCGCCGGCGCCAACCTCGTGGTCCTGCAGCCGAGCACGCCCGCCAATGTCTTCCACGCGCTGCGGCGGACGGTGGCGTTACGCTCGCGCGTGCCGACCGCGATCCTCGTGCCCAAGGCGCTGCTCCGCCATCCGCGGGCGCAGAGCCCGCTCGCCGAGCTCGGCCCGGGGACGGGCTTCCACCCGGTGATCGCTGCACCGGAGGCGCCCGATGCCGCCCGGGTGCTGATCGCGAGCGGCAAGCTCGCGGTGCTGTTGGAGGCGGCGATCGCCGAGCGCGGACTGGTGGGGCGGATCGCCCTCGTCCGCCTGGAACAGCTCCACCCGTTCCCCGAGGCCGCGCTCGCCGGGGCACTCGCCCCCTTCGCCCGGGCCGAGCTCGTGGCGGTCGAGGAGGAGCCGCTCAACCAGGGCTGGATTCGCGCGCTGCTTCCCGAGCTCGTCGGTGCGGCGGGGCGCGCGCCGCGTCGGATCGGCCGGCCGGCTTCGCCGACCCCGGCGGAGGGCCCCAAGAGTCTGCACGAGGCACGGCTGCGCGCGGTGCTCGAGGAGGCGTTGGCGCTCTAGCGGCGCCGCGGTCCGCTCGACGCGCGAAGTCGTTCGTGCCGTCCCGTTCGCATGCGGCCGGAGCGCGCGAGGGCACCGGCTCGCCGGGGTCGACCGGCGGCAGCGGCTCCGCGCCGTGCAATTCGTTCGTGCGCACCGATGAAGCGGCCGCCGCCTGCGCCCGCCGACGCGAGAGCAGACGCTGGCAGCGCCGCATCGTCGCGTGGAAGCGGCTGCGATAGCGTACGAGGGTGGAAAGCGAGGCGCGACGGGCCGGGCTCGACAGGTCGGTGCCGTGGCCGCGGCCGGGCTCGGCCGGCGGCACGGCCAAGAACAGCTCGGCCTCGAGACGATCGCAGCGGAAGAGCAGCCACTGCGCCCGGGCCATGGCGACCACGAGCCGGTCCTCGACCGGATCGGCCGGGCGATAGGCTTCGGCGAAGGTCTCGACGAGCGCGAGGTAGGCCTCGGAGTCTTCGTCCGGCAGGAGCTCGAAACGATCGGCGCGCAGCCCGTGGCGAACCGCGTTGCGCGCCGAGCGGGCCTTGCCCTCGGGAGTCTTCGGTCCGCGTCGGGTGCGTGCGGGGGGAGCGTGGGCGTCGAGCACGATGCGACCTCCGCTCGCGGGCGTGCGCGGTTCGATCGTGCAACGCGCGGGCCTGCAAGTCAATATTCCTAGGAGCCCGCGCCTAGAGATAGGCGACGGCACGGCCGAGCACGGCGACGGTGGGCCAGGCGAGGAGCGAGAGGAGCGCCCCGCGCCGGACCGCGGGCGGCAGCGGCCCGTCGAGGGCCACGAGGCCCGGTCCGGCGGCGCGGTGGACGAGGAGGACGTTGCCGAGCGCGAGCCCGACGAGGAGGAGCTTGGCGAGCATCAAGGGATGGCCGAGCAGGGCTGCGGCATCGGCCAGGAGCATGACCGCTCCGGTGGGGATCTGGACGATCACGCCCGTGGCCGCGAGCGGGATCAGGAGCCGGGCGAGCGCGCGCGCGGAAATCGTTCGTGCCAGACCCAACAGACGCAGATCGAGTGCCACGATCGCACCCAAGAGCAGGCCTACGCCGAGGACGTGCACGACGCTCGCGACCGGATAGGCCCAGAGCGAGCGGCGGATCGCGGCCGAGGCGGCGGTGCCCTCCAGCCACACGCCCAAGGGTGCCAACAGGCCTGCGGCTTCGTGCTCCACGAGGAGGCGGGCTCAGCGGAGCTGGGTGATGGTGCCGTTCACCTTGATCCACTCGGCGCGGAGCTCGATGTCGCGGGTGCGGTGCGGGTAGCCCATCACCTCCACCACGTCGCCCACACGGATCATCCGCTCCTCGAGGCCGCGGTTGATCATGCGGAACGGCGGGGCGAGCACGACCTCCCAGACCTTCTCCGGGGTCTTGAGGATCAAGATCCCGTGCGGGTTCTCGAAGCCGATCCGCTCGACCGTGCCGGTGAGCGTCAAGGGCCGGTCGGAATCGTACGAGCCCCAGCCGTGATGGGCGCGGGCGGTGGCCGGCAGGCCGAGCGCGGCCAGGACCAGCAGAAACGAGCGGCGCTGCATGACGGGCGTGCCCTCCTCGCGGATTCGTTCGTGATATAGCCTCGCGCGCGCTCGAGCCGAGGGGCCGGGCGGGAACCAGGGTTGCAGGGCCGCTGTCGTGGGGACACGGGGGCGCGCCGAGGAGGAGGCCATGGAGGTCGAGAAGCGGCTCGCCGAGAAGGGGATCGAGCTGCCGCCGGTGAGCGCACCGGTCGCCAACTACGTGAACGCGGTCCGTACCGGCAACCTCTTGTTCCTTTCGGGCAAGGGGCCGAGCTTCGCCGACGGCAGCCAGGGCAAGGGCAAGGTCGGCCAGGATCTGTCGATCGAGGAGGGCTATCGCCACGCCCGCCAGGTGGGCCTGAACCTGATCGCGGTGATGAAGGCCGAGCTCGGCGACCTCGACCGGGTGGCCCGCGTGGTCAAGGTCCTGGGCATGGTCAACTGCCCGCCGAGCTTCACCGATCACCCGAAGGTGATCAACGGCTGCTCCGATCTCTTCGTCGAGGTGTTCGGCGAGCGTGGTCGGCACGCCCGCTCGGCCGTCGGCATGGGCAGCCTGCCGGGCGACATCTCGGTCGAGATCGAGTGCATCGTCGAAGTGGCCTGAGCCGAGCCGGGTGCTGCGCGCAGGGCTTCCCGGCGGCGGCGGCGTTGGTCGCCCGGCGGCCCGCGCGCTAGGGACGGAGGGCTGCGGCAAGCGCGGAGGGCCTTCGATGGCGGAGCGGCAGATCTTCTACGAGCGTCTCACCTGGCCGGAGATTCGCGAGGCAGCACAAAAAGATACGGTCATTCTCTTACCCTTCGCCTCGATCGAGCAGCACGGCTTCCATCTGCCCGTGGACGTCGATCTGCGGCTCGCCCGCGAGGTCTGCATCCGCGCGGCGCAGAAGAACCCGCACAGCCTCGTGATGACGCCGATGGCCTTCGGCTTCGAGCCGCATCACATGGCCTGGCCGGGCACGATCGACGTCGATTGGGACGTGCTGATCCGCTACGGCGTCTGCGTGGTCTCTTCGCTCGTGCGATCGGGATTTCGCCGCATCCTGTTGATCAACGGGCACGGCTCGAACCGGCCGATCATGGAGATGATCGTCCGGCTCGCGCAGGTGAAGCATCCCGAAGCGCTCGTGGCGGGCCAGTCCTGGTTCGCGCTCGCCCGCGTGGCCGAAGTGTTCGGGCCCTTGCAGGAGAGCCGCTTCACGAGCCACGCCTGCGAACTCGAGACCTCGGCCTATCTCGCGATCGACCCGGGTGCGGTGAAGATGGAGCAGGCGGTCAAAGACGAGACCTTCCGCCGCAGCCCGCACGTGTGGGCCGATCTCATCGGCAAGAAGCCCGAGCCCGATTCCGTGACCCCGCTCGTGATGATGGAATATTTCTCGACCGGCTCGCTCTCGGGCGTGCGCGGCGATCCGACCAAGGCCACGGCCGAGAAGGGCCGGCTCGCGCTCGAGGCGGCGGCAGACGAGGTGGCGGCGATCGTGGAGGAACTCAGGGCCCGCGCCATCCGGCTGCCCGAGACCTTCCACGAGGTGCCGGTCGAGACGATCCGCAAGCGGCTTTCGGGCGGGTGAGCGAGGCGGCCGCGGCGGCGGCCGGCCGCCGCGCGGCCTTCTTCTTGTGCGCCGCGCTCGTCCTCGGCCTCGCCGGCAACATGACCTTCCAGGCGCTCGTGCCCGAGCTTTCGGCCGAGCTCGCGCTCTCCAAGACCGAGATCGGCTGGATCTCGACCGTCAACTATCTGGCCTATGCCGCGGCCGCGCCTCTGCTCGTGGGCCTCACCGATCGGATCGACGCGCGCCTCGTGATGGGCTCCGGGCTCGCCTTCTCGCTTGTGGCCGGGCTCGGCTCGGCACTCTTCCTCGACGGCTTTCTCTCTGCACTCTTGTGGCGCGGGCTTTCCGGCATCGGCATCGCCGGCACCTACATGCCGGGCCTCAAGGCCTTGACCGACCGGACCGCGGGGCCCGGCCAGGCGCGCCTGCAGGCGCTCTACACCGCGGTCTATTCGGTCGGCACCGCCCTTTCGGCCTGGCTCGCGGGGCTCTTGCTCGTGGCCCTGGGCTGGCGGGCGGCCTTTCTCGCGAGCGGGCTCTTGCCCGCGCTCGCGGGCCTCCTCCTCGTGCCGCTCCTGCCGCACCGCCCGCGCGGCAGCGGCGGTGGCACAGCTGCGGGCATCCGCGCGGCCTTGCGGCAGAAGCGGGCGATGGGCTTCGCGCTGGCCTACGGTGCGCATTGCTGGGAGCTCTTCGGCTTTCGCACCTGGCTCGTGGCGTTCCTGGTCTTCGCCGCGGCCGAGACCGGTGCCGCGGTCGATCGCGCGAGCATCGCGAGCTTCGCCACCCTCGTGCTCTTGCTCGGGCTGCCGGCCTCGCTCGTCGGCAACGAGCTCGCGAGCCGGCTCCCGCGCACGGCCGTGGTGAGCGCCTTCATGCTCGCCTCGGCCGGGCTCGGCACCGCACTGGGCCTCGTGCTCGATGCCGGCTTCGCGCTCACCCTCGCCCTGGCCCTGCTCTATGGCTGCCTCGTCATGATCGACAGCGCGGCCATCACCGTCGGCACGGTGCAGGCGGCGGCGGCCGAGCTCAAGGGTGCCACCCTCGCGATCCAGACCCTCTTGGGCTCGGTGGGGGCCATGCTCGCGCCCTTGGCCTCGGGCTTCCTGCTCGATCTGCTGGGCCCGGGGACGCGCGCGGGCTGGGCCGCGGCGCTCGCTTGTGTCGCGGCCGGGGCGTTGTTGGGTCCCTTAGCCCTGGCGTTCGTCGCCCGCGGCGAGCGCCGCGGCTAGGGCGGCGCGCAGCACGGGCGGGGCGCGGAACGCCGCCGCGGCCGCCTCGGCCGCGCGGCAGGCGGCGATCGCCTCGCCCGTGCCGGCCAGGATGCCGCAAGCCACGCCCGTCAACGCCGCGCCGTCGAGGACGACCAGCGTCGCCCCGCCATCGGCCCAGGCGGCCCAGCGGCGCGAGGCCGGATCGAGGATCAGCGCCGGCACCGCCGCCCGTCGGCAGGAAAAGAGGAAGGTGGCGGGTGCCAGGACCTCCGGCAGGGCCGGATCGACCACGAGCAGGGCCGCGGCCGGCCGCTCCTCGAGCGCCCGCGCGAACGCCGGCTCGGGGCAGTCGGCCACCGTGCCGACCGGCCGCGGCCGCCCACCCGCGAGCCGGATCAGGCCCGCGAGCGGCGCACCCTCGAGCCGGCCCAGTTGCGCGAGCGGCAGGAGGATGCCGCGGGCCGGTGCGGCACGGGCGAGCAGCCCGGCGAGCGCCCAAGCGAGGGCCGCGGCGAGCGAGGCCGCCGGCAGCACGGCCTCGGCCTCGAGCTTTTCGGCGAGCCTCCGTGCCAAGATCGCGTCCGCGTCGACCATGGAAGCGAGGTTACCGGCGCGAGCCCCCGCGGGGAAGCGACGCGCCGGCTTGCAAGCGCGCCCGGCGCGATCGACATCGGGCCCGTAGCCTTGCGGAGGCCCGGCGCGTGCACACCGTCTCGCTCGATCCCTGGCGCCAGGAGCATCGCTTCCTGGGCCGCGACCATGCCCGCAACGAGCGCCGCTTGTGGCTCGTCGTCGGGCTCAGCGCCGCCACGATGCTGGTCGAGATCGCGGCCGGTCTGTGGTTCGGCTCGATGGCGCTGTTGGCCGACGGTGTGCACATGGCGACGCACGCCGGGGCGCTCGGGCTCTCCGCCTTTGCCTACCTGCTCGCCCGACGCCTCGAGGATCACCCGCGGCTCTCCTTCGGCACCGGCAAGCTCGGCGACCTCGCCGCCTGGTCGAGCGCGCTCCTGCTCGCAGCAGCGGCGGTCTGGCTCCTGGTCGAGGCGATCGGGCGGTTCCTCGCCCCCGTGCCGATCGCCTACGACGAGGCGCTCGTGGTCGCAGTCCTGGGTCTCGTCGTCAACCTCGGCTGTCTGTTGCTGCTCGGCGGCGCGCACGACCACGAGCACGGGCACGAGCACCAGCACGCGCAGGAGCACGATCACGAGCACGGGCATGACCGGGACCGTCGCGGCGGGGCTCGTTCGCACGCGCATCACGACCACAATTTCCGCGCCGCGGTCGCCCATGTTCTCGCGGACGCGCTCACCTCGCTGCTCGCGATCGCCGCACTCCTGGCCGGCCGCGAGCTGGGCTGGTCCGCGCTCGATCCGGCGGTGGCCCTTCTGGGTGCCGCCATGATCCTGCACTGGGCCTATCGGCTCTTGCGCGCATCGGGAGCGGTGCTGCTCGATGCGAGCCCGGACCCCGGGCTCGAGCAGCGGATCCGCGGCCGGCTCGAGCAGGGGAGCGATCGGATCGCGGATTTCCATCTCTGGCGGCTCGGGCCCGGCCATCTCGGGCTTCTGGTCTCGCTGGTGAGCGACCGGCCCGAGCCGCCCGCGGTCTACAAGGCGCGTCTGGCCGATCTGCCCCATCTCGCGCACGTGACGATCGAGGTGCATCGCTGCGCGGACCGGGCCCCGGCCTAGGCCGCGGCGGAGCGGGCGGCTCGCCACCGACCAGCCCGGGCAGGGTTGTGGCGGCCCGGGGCCCGCTTGCGGCCCAGGGCCTGCGGGATTATCTGACGGCGGCCCGTTCGCGGAGGGGTGCCGGAGCGGTCGAACGGGGCGGTCTCGAAAACCGTTGTACCCGGCGACGGGTACCGAGGGTTCGAATCCCTCCCCCTCCGCCACCTCGGCGCCGCGTCGCACCCGCGTCGCGCCGATGCCAGGGCGCGAGCCCCTTCCTCGCGCCCACCGACGCACCGCCGACCACTGCCGGCACGCGACTTGCATAGCGACTGCCGGGGGGAAACCGCGTCGGAGGTGCCATCTCGATGACGAGCCGCTTGTCTCGCCGGGGCCTGTTCGCGGCCGCCGGTTCCGTTGCCGCCCTTTGCGCAGCACCGCGCCGTGGCGCGGCTGCGACACCGCTCACCTTCCAGCTCGATTGGAAATACAATGCGCAGTTCGCCGGGCTGTTCGTCGCCGAGGCCCTCGGCCTCTACGACGCGGCCGGGCTCGAGGTGACGATCCGCGAGTGGACCGACGGGCTCGACGTGATCGAGGCCGTGGCGAAGGGTGCCGCCGACCTCGCCTGCGCCGAGCAGAACCTGATCATCGCCGCCCAGGCCGCGGGGGTCCCCGTCAAGGCCGTGGCGACCATGTTCCACGCCTCGCCCTACGGCCTGATGACAGTGCCGCAGACGCCCCTCGAGCGCCTGTCCGACCTCGCCGGCAAGCGCGTGGGCGTGCACCTCGACGGGATCAAGGTGATGGCGCTCGTCAAGGGCGTGAACGGGATCGAGACCATCGAGGTGGTCGAGATTCCCTACGCCGAGAAGTTCGATCGGGTGCTCTCGGGCGAGCTCGCAGCCGTCCAGTGTTACGTGATCGACGAGCCGATCGGTGTCGCGCGACAGTACGGCTACGAGCCAAAGGTCATGAAGCTCAGCGATCACGGCTTCGTATCGACCGCCCAGACGATCGTCGCGTCCGACCGTCTTCTCGCCGATAAGCCGGAGCTCGTCCGTGCCTTCCTCAAGGCGACGTTCACGGGCTGGGAGCGCGCCTTGGCCGACAAGCCGCGCACGGCCGCCCTCGTGGTCGAGCGCTTCGTGCCGGAAGGCTCGCCCTACAAGGACGTGCCGTACCAACAGCGCACGCTCGAGCTGCTCGAACCTTATGTGCGCGGTACGGGCGGCCCGCTCGGGGTGATCGACGCCGCGGCCTGGGTACAGGCCGCGCAGCTGATGCTGCGCTACGGCATCGTGAGCGCGCTGCCCGATCTCGATCGCTCGCTGGCACCGGGCTTCCTCGGCTAGCCGGCGCGCGGCCCAGGGCGGCGGCAGGATCGGCTGCCCGCCTTCCGCGACGAGAAAGCCCGCCGCGCGGCCGCGCGGCGGGCCTCCCTCGCCTTCGAAGGCTCGAGCTTCAGCGGTGCAGGTCGAACCGGTCGGCGTTCATCACCTTCGTCCAGGCCGCGACGAAGTCCTTGACGAACTTCTCCTTCGCGTCCGCCGCCCCGTAGACCTCGCAGATCGCCCGCAGCTGCGCGTTCGAGCCGAACACGAGGTCGACGCGGGTGGCGGTCCACTTCTTGGCGCCGGTCTTGCGGTCGTAGCCCTCGTAGAGGTTCCACGCGTCCTTCACCGGCACCCACTCGGTGCTCATGTCGAGGAGGTTGGTGAAGAAGTCGGTGGTGAGCGTCCCGGGCCGGTCGGTCAGCACCCCGTGCGGGGCGTTGGCGAAGGTGGCACCGAGTGCTCGCATGCCGGCCACGAGCACCGTCATCTCGGGTGCCGAGAGGCTCAGGAGCTGCGCCTTGTCGACCAGGAGATGCTCCGGTTCGACCTCGAGCTTGCCCCGGGTGTAGTTGCGGAAGCCGTCGGCCCAGGGCTCCAGCACCTTGAAGGACTCGGCGTCGGTCTGCTCCTGCGAGGCGTCGTTGCGGCCCGGGGCGAAGGGCACCTCGACCGCGAAGCCGGCCTTTGCCGCGGCCTCCTTCACGGCGGCACCGCCCGCGAGCACGATCAGATCGGCGAGCGAGATCCGCTTGCCGCCGGCCTGCTTGGCGTTGAACGAACGCCGCAGCTCGTCGAGCGTGGCCAGGACCTTGAGGAGGTTCTGGGGCTCGTTGACCTCCCAGTCCTTCTGCGGCGCCAGGCGGATGCGCGCCCCGTTGGCACCGCCGCGCTTGTCGGAGTTGCGGAAGGTCGAGGCGGCCGACCAGGCGACATAGACGAGATCGCGGATCGAGAGGCCCGAGGCCAGCACCTCCTTCTCCAGTGCCGCCACGTCGGCGGCGTCGACCAGCGGGTAGTCGACCGGCGGGATCGGGTCCTGCCAGATGAGGTCCTCCTTCGGGACCTCGGGCCCGAGATAGCGGATCTTGGGGCCCATGTCGCGATGGGTGAGCTTGAACCAGGCCCTAGCGAACGCGTCGGCGAACTGGTCCGGGTTCTTCCAGAAGCGGCGCGAGATCGGCTCGTAGATCGGATCGTAGCGCAGCGACAGATCCGTCGTGAGCATCGTGGGCTTGTGCTTCTTGTTCGGGTCGAAGGCGTCCGGAATGATCTCGGGCGCGTCCTTGGCGACCCATTGCCAAGCACCGGCCGGGCTCTTGGTGAGCTCCCACTCGTACGTGAAGAGGAGCTCGAGATAGTCGTTGCTCCACTTGGTGGGCGTGCGCGTCCAGGTGACCTCGGGACCGCCCGTGATCGTGTCGGGCCCCTTGCCCGAGCGGAAGCTGCTCTTCCAGCCGAGGCCCATCTGCTCGATCGGCGCGCCGGCCGGCTCGGGCCCGACATGGCCCGCGGGCCCGGCGCCGTGGCACTTGCCGAAGGTGTGGCCGCCCGCGATCAGCGCCACGGTCTCCTCGTCGTTCATCGCCATCCGCGCGAAGCTCTCGCGGATGTCCTTGGCGGCCGCGACCGGGTCGGGATTGCCGTTGGGCCCTTCCGGATTGACGTAGATGAGGCCCATCTGGACGGCCGCCAGCGGGTTCTCGAGCCGGCGATCGGGGGTGTGGCGCTGATCGGCGAGCCAGGTGGTCTCCGGCCCCCAATAGATCGACTCGTCGGGCTCGTAGACGTCGGCGCGGCCACCGCCGAAGCCGAACGGCTTGAAGCCCATCGATTCGAGGGCGACGTTGCCGGCCAGGATCATGAGATCGGCCCAGGAGATCTTGCGGCCGTACTTCTGCTTGATCGGCCACAACAGCCGGCGGGCCTTGTCGAGATTGGCGTTGTCGGGCCAGCTGTCGAGCGGCGAGAAGCGCTGCAGGCCGAGCCCGGCGCCGCCGCGGCCGTCGGCGATGCGGTAGGTGCCGGCGGCGTGCCAGGCCATGCGGATCATGAGGCCGCCGTAATGGCCGAAGTCGGCCGGCCACCAGTCCTGCGACTCGGTCATGAGCTTGCGCAGGTC
>JANWZN010000077.1 GCA_025054575.1 Geminicoccaceae bacterium
CGGGCGCGGTCGCCCTCGAGCGCGCTCGCCGCCAGGCGGCCCGGCTCGCTTCCCGGCTCGGCTCGGGCGAGCTCGGCGAGGCCGGCCGCCCGGCGCCAGGGGTCGGCGTCGGCGAGCGCCCGGTTGAGGCGGGCGAGCGGGTCCGGCGATGCCGGATCGGGCGGCACGAGGTAGAGCTCGCGGGTGAGCGACTCCTCGGTCCAGGGCTGCTGCAGCCCGGCGGTCGTCGCCATGACCTGCTCGCGCACCCGGCGGAAGAGGATCGAGATCTCGAGGCCGGGCTGGACAATCAGGTTCGCGAGCGCACGGGCGAAAGGCCCGTTGCCGCCGGGCGGGCCGTCGAAGGCGACTTGGCCCGGGGCGGTGGCGTAGGCGATGAACAGCCCGGTCGGGGCGCCGGTGCGCGCGAGACCGCGGCTCGGTCGCAAGCCGCGCGCGGCGCCCACGGGCGCCGATCCCGGGAGCGCGCCGAGCGGGTTGTCGCGGCAGGCGTCGAGCACGACGATGCCGACCTCCGGGCCGGCCTCGCGTAGCCGCTCGAGCAGCCGGTCGAGGGCCAGCCCGTCGCGGCCGAGATCCTCGCGGCCGGCGATGCGGGCCGAGGTCGGCAGGAGCCAGTTTATGCCATCGACCTGGACGCCGTGGCCGGCGAAGTAGAGGAGGGCCGCTCCTTGCCGGGGACCCCGGCGAGGAAGCGGTCGAGGGCGCGCGCGAGGCCGGCGCGGTCGACGTCCGAGGCGAGCTCGACGGCGAAGCCGATCCGCTCCAGGCGCTCGGCCACCAGCCGCGCGTCGGCGGCGTTCGGCAGGTCGGGGAGCGCGGCATAGTCCTGGTTGCCGACCACAAGGGCCATCCGCCCGCCGGCCGCGACCGGCGAGGAGAGCGCAAGGCCCACGAGGAGCGCGACGAGCGGACCCAGTCGAGCGGGCACGGTCGGACCGCGCGGGCTACCAGCCGCCGCCACCTCCCCCGCCACCACCGCCACCACCCCCGCCACCCCGTTCGGTCGGCTCGGGCTTCACGAAGATGCCTAAATAGCGCCTGGGTTGCTCCTCGCCGGCAGGTCGGGCGGTAGCAGGTCGGGCGGCCGACTGGATGCGCGGGGCGGGGGCCGCCGTCGCCGGCGACGGGGCGGGGGCCGCAGGCGGAGGCTCGACGACCGACGGCACGGCGCGCGGACCGCCGAGCGCCGCCACCGCGCCGATCTCGGCCAGCACCTCTTCCGGCCCGACGGCGAGCCGGCCCCAGGAGCCGTCGCTCGGGGCGCGGGCGCGGACGGCGGGGGAGTCGCTGCGCTCGGCGATCATCCGCACAATGGCCCGCGCGGTGCCAGGCTCGGCCGAGCGGTTGGCGGGATCGGCGCGTAGGAGCTCGAGCGGGTCCTCAGCCGCGGCGGGCGTCCCGGCCAGCGCGAGGGCGAGCAGCGCGGGGGCAAAGGGGGCGAGCGTCGGTCGAAGGGTCACGGCCCGGTCCTCCCTGGGCTCAGCGGCCGGTGCACTCGGCGAGGACGCCGCGCACGCCCGCCTCGAGGCGGGCCGCGTCCTCGGGGGGCACTCTGCAACTCGCGATGCTCGTCATCCGGTCGAGGGTGGCGAGATCGACCGTCTCGGCCATCTCGCGCGCCGGCACGAGCGTACCGTAGCGGCGGTCGAGGCCCTGCAGGACGGCGAAGCGCAGGACCGCGAAATCGCGATCGTCGCGCATCAGGTTGCAACGGGCGGCGACGCCGAGGGTGACGCCGCAGCGCCGGCCGGCGACCAGGGCCTCGGCGCGGGTCGCGGGGGCGCCGGCCGCCGGTGCGGCGGGCATTGGGGACAGGCTCGCGCCGCCGTCGGCCCGCCCCGGGGAGGTACCCTCCGAACAGCCGCCGACCAGGACCAGCGGCATCAGGGCCAGCATCGCGGAGCGCGTGCGCATCGCCGTCTCCTCGGATTCCCGTGGCGAAGCTTATCCTCGCGATCGGGACCCGCGGTGACGCCGATCCTTCTAAGCCCCGCGGCCGCGGCGAGGCAAGCGGGCCGGGTCCGGCGGGTGGCGCCGGCGCGCCGAGGACGGCCCGCCACGACCACGAGCAGCCGACGGCGGGCCCGCGCGCGCGCCGTGGCGGGCGGCCGTGGGCGACTTGACCCACGGGCACCGGGCACCCGATGCTCGCGTCCGTCGCCGGGCGGCAAGCCCGGCCGCGGCGATCGGGAGGTCGAAGGATGCGGCATCGGCTCGGAGCCCTTCTGGCGATCGGGCTCGTGCTCGAGGCGGGCAGCGCTTGTGCCGCCTGGCAGGACGATCTCGCGGCCGAGATCCGGGTATCGCGCGGTTGCAGCGTGGCCTATCTGAGCCAGGTCGTGGAGCGGACGGTCGACGGCCGGCAAGTGATCTTCGCCAAGGTCCATTGCGAGGACGGTCGGGTGTTCGACGCGACCCGGACCGGCTCCTTGGAGCCGTTCGACTTCAAGGAATGCCAGCCGGCCCGCGAGCCGCAGGCCTGTTGAGCGGGTTCAGCCGACGTTGCGGGCGAGAAAGCCCGCGACCTCGGCGATGAACAGCTCGGCGCGGGGCAGCATGCGGCTCATCTGGAAGCAGCCGTGGGTCACGCCACGCCAGAGCCGCCAATCGAGATCGACCCCGGCTTCGATCAGCCTTCGTGCGAGCCGTTCGGAATCGTCGCGCAGCGGGTCGAGCTCGGCCGCGCTCAAATAGATCGGCGGCAACCCGCGCAGATCCGCGAAGAGGGGCGAGACCAGCGGGTCGCCCCGCCCCGACGGCTCAGGGACGTAGTGGTCCCAGAACCAGGCCATGGTCGCGGTCGACAGGAAATAGCGGCCGTCACCGAACGCGGCGTGGCTCGGACTGTCGAGATCCGGCGACCAGACGCCATAGACGAGGGCAGCCGAGCGTGGCAGCGGCTCCCCCGCGTCCCGCAACCGGAGGCAGGCAGCCAGCGCCAGGTTGGCACCGGCCGAATCGCCGGCGATCGCGATGCGAGCCGGATCGACCCCTTCGCTGGCGCCGTGCTCGTAAAGCCAGCGCAAGGTGTGGACGATGTCGGCGAGCCCTTGCGGGAACGGATGCTCGGGGGCGAGGCCGTAAGCGACGCTCACCACCTTGAGCCCAGAGGAACGGGCGAGCCGCCGGCAGACATGGTCGTGGGTGTCGAGCGAGCCGATCACCCAACCGCCGCCGTGCAGGTAGACGACGGCCGGGCTGAGCTCGCCCGCGCCCTCGGGCACGTAGAGCCGCAGGTGCAGGGGCCCGCGCGGCCCTTCGATCGTCACGTCCTCGATCTCGGCCAGGCTCGGCGGGTCGGCGTTCCAGAAGGCGTTGCGAACCTCGCACTCGGCACGCGCGGTCGCCGGCGGCATCGTCTCGTAGGGCGGCAGGGCGCGCCGCTCCAACATCGCCAGAATCTCGGCCATCGCCGGATCGAGCCGCGGCATCCTCGTCTCCTCTTCGTCAATCCCGCGTACGGGCGCGCCGATGCGCTCGAACCAGAGGCGACCGGCTGGCCGGCTCGTCAAGCCTCGCCGCGGGCATAAGCTGCGATCCGCTGCGCCTCGTTGACCGCGAGCGAGATGTGACCCGCATCGGGCACGATCTCGAGGCGGGCGTCGACGAGTCGGCTCGCGTACCAGTGGGCATGAGCGACCGGCACGACCCGGTCGAGCGCACCGTGGAGCACGAGCGTGGGACATGCGACCTCGCGCGGGCTCACGTCCCAGCGGCGGGTCAGGTTCTCGAGGTCCATCTCGGCCCCCGCGATGCCGCGGCGGGTTCCCTCGCGCACCGAGACGAGAACCAACCGCTCGAGCCGTTCGACGTCGATCTCGGGCCGAAAAAGAGGCCGCTCGGGTGCGAGGATCAGCCGCAGGACCGCCTCGTCGAGGCCGTGCAGACGGAGGTTCCGCAGCAGGACCGGCGCCAAGCCCAGAGCGAAGCGACCGTGGCGCCGCGCCAGCCGCATCAGCCGCACCGCCCCGCCTTCGCTGCGCAATACCTTCTTGTTGGCGACAGCGCAGACCAGCGCGAGGCGCCGGACGCGCGGGCCGAGAACGGCGGCGGTTGCTAGGGCGTAGGGTCCGCCGGCCGAGACACCGACGACGGCCGCCGCAGGCACCCCGAGCGCGTCGAGCAGAAAGCCCATGTCCGCGCCGAAGCGGCGCAGGCTTTTCGTGGGCATCGGCTCGGATGCCCCGTAGCCCGGCCGGTCGGGGGCGATCAGCCGCAGCGGCAGTTCGCCCGCGATCCGCGGCTCGAGGCGGCTGCCGAGAAAGCCGTGGAGATAGAGAGCGGGCGGATCGTCCGGGTGGCCGAACTCGGCGCAAACCAGCCGGCGTCCGTCGGGAAGCCGGATGCGGTGCTGCGCGCGCGGCGCCGGCGCGGTCACGGGTTCGGGGCTGTCGCTCGGTTCACGGATCCGGCCTATATCCGGAGCGGGGCGGCGGGGGAAAGGACGCCATGGCGGAAGGTACGATTTTGATCGGTAGGGGCGAGACCGCGGTGCATCTCCACTTGCCGCTCGCCAATCGGCACGGACTGGTCGCCGGCGCCACCGGCACCGGCAAGACCATCACGCTCCAGGTCCTGGCCGAGGGCTTCTCGCGCGCCGGCGTGCCGGTGGTCTGCGCCGACGTGAAGGGCGATCTTTCGGGCATCGCCGCCCCGGGCAACCCCAACCCCAAGATTGAGAAGCGGGCGCAGGAGCTGGGCGTCGCCGACTTCGCTTACGAAGCCGCGCCGGTCATCTTCTGGGATCTGTTCGGCAAGGACGGCCATCCGATCCGCGCCACCGTGGCCGAGATGGGCCCCCTCCTCCTGGCCCGCCTCTTGGAGCTCAACGAGGCGCAAGAAGGTGTCCTCAACATCGCGTTCAAGCTGGCCGACGACGAAGGCCTCTTGCTACTGGACTTCAAAGACCTGACGGCGATCCTCCAGTTCGTGGCAGAGCAAGCCGACAAGATCACGACCGCCTACGGCAACGTCTCGAAGGCCACGGTCGGCACCATCCAACGCCGTCTTCTCACCCTCGAGCAACAAGGCGGCGGGCACTTTTTCGGCGAACCGGCACTGGAGCTCGAGGATCTGTTGCTGCAGACCCCGGGAGGGCAGGGCGCCGTCAACGTCTTGATGGCCGACAAGCTGATCCACAGCCCGCGCCTTTATGCCACGTTTCTTCTTTGGCTGCTCTCCGAGCTCTTCGAAGAGCTCCCCGAGGTCGGGGACCTAGACAAGCCCAAGCTCGTGTTCTTCTTCGACGAGGCGCATTTGCTGTTCAAGGACGCCCCCAAGGCGCTGGTCGAGAAGATCGAGCAGGTCGTGCGGTTGATCCGCTCGAAAGGTGTGGGTGTCTATTTCGTGACCCAGAACCCGCTCGACATCCCGCCCACGGTCCTCGGCCAGCTCGGCAATCGTATCCAGCACGCGCTGCGGGCGTTCACGCCCATCGAGCAGAAAGCGGTCAAGACCGCCGCCGAGACCTTCCGTCCCAACCCGAAATTCAAGACGGCCGAGGTCATCACCCAGCTCGGGGTCGGGGAGGCGCTCGTCTCGGTGCTCGAGCCGGGCGGGGTGCCGAGCATCGTCCAACGGGTCAAGATCTGCCCACCGCGCTCGCGGATAGGGCCGCTCACGCCGGAGGAGCGGGCCGAGATCCTGGCCGCGAGCCCACTCGCCGGAAAATACGACGAGCCGGTCGACCGCGAATCGGCGTACGAGATCCTCGAGGCCAGGGCGAGCGCACCGATCGCACAGGCCGCACCGCACGCGCCTTGGTCCACCGGCCCGGCACCGGTCAAAACGGGCAGCCCCTGGGGTGCCTTACCCGCCGGCACGGCGCGGCGGGTCGGCGGGGCTGCGATGCCGCGACCGACGCCCGCGGCGGCCAGCGGAGGGAGCCCGCGGCGCCGCGTGCTCGAAACGCCACCGGCCCCGCAGCCGAGCGGCGGGGGCGGCATCCTCGGCGACATCCTCACGGGCGGCGGCGGCAAGCGGCAGGGTGTTGCCGAAGCAGCAGCGAAATCGCTCGCGCGAACCCTCTCGAGCCAAGTCGGCCGCCAGCTCGGCACCGCGATCGTCCGTGGCGTGCTGGGCTCGATCCTCAAGAGGTGAGACGGTCGGCCCGGCCGCCGGTGGCCCGCTCGAGAAGATTCAGAGTGGCGGCAAGAGCTCGGGGTGGAGCTGGAAGAGCCAGGTCTCGCTGATCGGTTTGCCGTCGAGCGCGAGGAACGCGCGCAGCTCGATGGGGTCGCGGCCCTCGACCGCGAGATCGAAGGTCCCGAACCAGCGCGGCGTGTGCCAGACGGGCTCCGAGCGGCGCATCGAGACCTCGCCGCGCGAGGCCCAGACGACGACCTCGGGCCGCACACCCCAGGGAATCGAGCCGAGGATGGCGCCGTCGAACTCGATCCAGAACTTGACGATCCCGGGCGGACGCGGCTGGCCCGGGATACCGCCGCGGCTCGTGCGGGTCGCGACGACGCGGGCGAGATCGACGATCGGGAAGAAGGGGTCGAACTCCAGCCAGTGGAGGCGATAGGCGTAGGCCAACGCATCACCGGCGCGGGCCGGGCGTTCGGCCAGCCAATAGGCCACGACGTTGTCGTGGATCTCGTCGTTGGTCGGGATCTCGATCAGTTGGACGACGCCCCTCCCCCACTCGCCCTTGGGCTCGACCCAGCCCGTCGGACGATGATGGTAGTTCACCCCGTCGAGATAATGGTCGTAGTTGCGGTCGCGTTGCGCTAGGCCGTAGCCTCTCGGGTTCTCGTCGAAGAAGCTCGAGGCGATGGTCCGCGGCGGGTTGTTGAGCGGCCGCACGAGCCGCTCGCCGGCTCCGTTCCAGATGACGAGGTTGTCGGAATCGTGAACCTCCGGCCGCCAGTCGAATCGGTCGCGGGAAGGGTATTCGGCGAACCAGAACATGCTGGTGAGCGGCGCGATGCCTAGGCGATCGATGTCGCGGCGCAAGAACAGCCGACAGTCGATGTCCATGATCACCGCTCGCGTGCGGTGCATCGCGAAGCGGTAGGCGCCGGAAATGCTCGGTCCGTCCAAGAGCGCGTAGACGATCTGCGGATCGCCCTCGCGCGCGCAGGGTTCGAACCAGAAATGGGTGAAGTCGGGGAACTCCTCCGGCTCGCCGCCCGGGTGGGCGACATTGACCGCGATGCCGCGCGCCGACAGCCCGACCTGGCCGAGCTCGCCCACGGCACGGAAATAGGACGCGCCCGAAAAGGTCACCCAAGGCTCGCGCTTCCACCAGCTCCCCTCGCGCCGGCTCTCCTGGATCCAGAAGCCCGCGAAGGCCGAGGCGTCGGGTGGCAGCTTGGCGGCCACGTGATCCTCGGGAATGGTGAAGTAGCTGCGATCATAGAGGATCTCGCGGGCTTCCGCCCCGTCGACGAGATGCAACCGGACGGTTTTCGGAAAGAACCTACCCTTGTGGACATAGGTGATCGGGAAGACGCCACCCGACCGGCCCCAGAGCGCGAAATCGGGTCGGGTCCGCAGCTTGCCGTGAGCATCGTAGTCGATCTGGTCGACGATCTCGGGAGCGGGACGCGGCGGTGGTACGTACTCGCGTCGGGCGAGATTGCGGGCGTGCTCCACCAGCCAGTCGAAGGAGAAGGGTCGCGGCTCGCCCAGCTTCAAGTTCTCGGTTTCGGCCCGCGCCAGCGCAGCCGGCAGCGACAGGAGGGCCGCGAGCTGGATGCCGGACGCGACGAGTCGACGACGGGTCGAAGTGGCCCGGGGCATAGACGCATCTCCGAAGCGGGGTTGGCGCGACCGAGGCGACGGCGCGATCTCGGGCGTTGCGCGAGCCTTCGTCAATCCCGGATCGGAAGGCGCACGGTCGGGCGTCGCGGCCTTGCTACGAGCGGCCGCCTTGCCATCGGACGACGGTTGGGCAGTCGAGCCCGAAGAGATCGAGCGCCCGGCCGAGGATCTGATCGACGACCGCCTCGAGCGTGTTCGTTCCGGTGTAGAAGGCGGGGACGGGCGGCATCACCACCGCTCCCGTCTCGGTGACCGCCACCATGTTGCGGAGGTGGCCGAGATGCAGGGGCGTTTCGCGCGGGAGCAGCACGAGCCGGCGCCGCTCCTTGAGGACCACGTCGGCGGCACGCGTGAGCAACGTGTCCGTGACACCGGTGGCGATCGCGGCCAGCGTCCGCATCGAGCACGGTGCGATGATCATGCCCTCGGTCTTGAACGAGCCCGAGGCGATCGACGCACCCACGTCGTTGGGCGGATGAACCACCGAGGCGAGCGCTTTGACGCTCTCGATCGACCGGCCGAGTTCGTGACCGATCGTCAGCATGGCCGCACGGCTCATCACGAGATGGGTCTCGATGTCCAGCTCGCGAAGGAGCTCCAACAGACGCACGCCCAGGATCACGCCAGAGGCGCCGCTGATGCCGACGACGATTCGCCTCCGGCTCAAGGGGCACCCACGGGCAGGCTCGCAAGGCGTGTCACGCAGCCTCTCGTCGCCCGCTAGCGAGGGCGCGGCAGCGGGCGCACACCCCCTCGAGCTCGATCATCCGCCGGGCGATCGCGAAGCCGGTCCGTTCGGCGATCGCCGCGATCGCCGCGTCGAGGACGGGATCGGCGAGTTCGGCGACCGCACCGCAATCGCGGCAGATCAAGAAGCAGGCCGGATGCGGCCCCTCGCCGCGTGCGCAGGCGACGAAGGCGTTCTTGGTATCGAGCCGATGGACGAGGCCTTGGGCCACCAGGAAGTCGAGCGCGCGGTAGACGGTCGGAGGCGCTACCCGCCCGCGGTCGGTGGCGAGCTTTTCCAAGATCGCATAAGCACCCACGGGTGCGTGCTGGCCGAGCACGATTTCGAGGACTCGGCGGCGCAGCGCCGTCAATTTCAGTCCCCGCTCCGCGCAGATAGCGGCCGCGCGATCGAGCGCCTCGATCACGCAGCGTGCATGATCGTGATCGGCCGACGGGAACGGGTCCTCTCGCGCACTGGCCACCCTGGGGCTCCATTCGATCGTGAGAAACTTAACGCGCGCCGCCCCGCCGTGCCAGGGACGGCCGAGCGCGCCCCGATCCTCGCCGCTCGAGAACGCGGTGCATGCCGCTGCTCGCCAGGAACGAGAAAACGGCGGTCACCACGATGGCCGGTCCGGAAGGGATGTCGACCGCGGCCGAGAGCGTGAGGCCGATCAGGGTCGCGAGCGCGCCGACGAGCGAGCCGAAAAGCGCCATCTGCTCGGGCGTGCGCGCCCAAGGACGCGCCGCAGCGACCGGAACGACGAGCAGCGAGACGACCAGAACGATGCCGACGAGCTTCATGCCGAGCGCGATCGTCCCGGCGATGAAAAGATCGAGCACGAGCCGCAGGCGGCGCACGGGCACACCCTCGACCCGTGCGAGATCGGGCTCGATCGTGAGCGAGACGAGCGCTCGCCAGTGGCGCGCCAACACGGCCGACACGACCGCGAGGAGGGCCACGACGAGCAGGAGGTCGCGCTCCGAAACGGCGAGGATGTCGCCGAAAAGATAGGCCATCAGATCGAGCCGGAGCCAATCGACGAAGCTCAGGACCACGAGGCCCAGCGCGAGCGCACCGTGCGCGAGCGTGCTCAGGATGGTATCGGTCGGCAACAGGCGCTGATCCTCGAGCGCCCAGAGCGCACAGGCGAGGAGGGCCGCGAACAGCAGGAGGCCCAGCGTCGGGTCGAGCGCCAGCAACAGAGCCAGAACGACACCCAGGAGCGCCGAATGGGCGAGGGCCTCACCGAAGATTGCGAGGCGTCGCCAGACCACGAACGCACCGAGCGGGCCGGCGACGAGCGCGATGCCGAGCCCGGCCAAGAGCGCACGCAGAAGGAACGGTTCGATCACGGGCCGAGCTCGCCTCGTGCCGCCGCGTCGTGCCGGCAGACGTGATGGTGGTGGTACAGTGCCACGAGGGTGCCGAAGCGATCGCCGAAGAGGTTCAAGAACCGCGGATCGCGGGCGACCGTCTCCGGCGTGCCACTGCAGCACACGTGGCGGTCGAGGCAGACGACACGGTCGGTCGTGGCCATCACGAGATGGAGGTCGTGACTCACGAGCAGGACGGCACAGCCGCGCCGGCTGCGGATGTCACCGATCAGCTCGTAGAGCTCGAGCTGGCCGGTGACGTCGACCCCGCTCAGGGGTTCGTCGAGCACGAGCAGATCGGGGCGACGGAGCAAAGCGCGCGCCAGCAGCACGCGGCGCAACTCCCCGCCGGAGAGCGCCGCCATCTGCCGCCGTTCGATGCCGTGCAGCCCCACTTCGGCGAGCGCGGCGGCGAACTCCGAGTGGGGGCGCGCACCGCCCAGAGCGAGAAAGCCGGCAACGTCGATCGGGATCGACCGGTCGAGGGGGAGGTGTTGCGGGGCGTAGCCGATCCGAACGCCCGGTCGGATCCACGCGGACCCCGCGGTCGGCGCGAGGAGGCCAAGCACGGTTTTGACGAGCGTCGTCTTGCCAGCACCGTTGGGGCCGATCACGGTCACGAGCTCACCGGTGCCGACGACGAGATCGACGTCCTCGAGGATCGTCCTGTCGTCCAGCTCGACCGTGACCCCCGACAGCTCGACGATCGGATCCGCCAGGCCCGCTGCGGCCGAGGTTGGCGAGGGACCCGTCGCTTGCACCTGCATGACGTTACCCTATAACGTAACACTGGGAACAGGGGGATCCTGCCATGGCCAGAGGATCGCGTCATCTATTGACGGCGAGCGTGGCGCTCGCCGTTTCGGCGGCGGCGCAGGCAGGAGAGCCGCCGCGGGTCGTGGCCTCGATCCTCCCGCTCCATGCGCTCGCCGCCTCGGTGATGGAGGGCGTCGCAAGCCCCAGCCTGTTGGTGCCGCCGGGCGCCTCGCCGCACAGCTTCCAGCTCAAGCCATCGGACGCGAGGCGGCTGCAAGAGGCCGATCTCGTCCTCTGGGTCGGCCCGATGCTGGAAACCTTTCTCGAGAAACCACTCGCCACGCTCGGCAGCAAGGCGCTGATCGTCGAGGTCGCCAGGCTCCCCGGTATCGCCTTGCTGCCCGTGCGCGAAGGCGGCGTGTGGGCCGAGCATGCTCACGATCACGGCCACGAGCGTGGGACGAAGGCGGAGCTCGCGCACCAGATCGACGGCCATCTCTGGCTCGATCCGATGAACGGCGCCGTGGTCGTGAAGGCGCTGGGCGAGCTCCTGGCCGAGCGCGATTCGGAGCGCGCCGCAATCTACCGTGCCCGGGCGCGCCAGGAAGTCGAGCGCCTGGAGGAGCTCGATCGCGCGCTCGCCTCTCGGCTCGCCGCGGTGAAGGACGAGCCGTTCGTCGTGTTTCACGACGCGTATCAATATTTCGAAAAGCGTTACGGGCTCTCGGCCGCGGGCTCGATCACGGTCTCACCCGAGCGCCAGCCCTCGGCGAAACGGCTGGCGAACCTCCGCCGCACCATCCGCGAGCGCGGTGCCGTTTGCGTGTTCGCCGAGCCGCAGTTCAAAGCCCCGGTCGTGGCGAGCGTGGTCGAAGGGACCGGTGCGCGAACGGCGATGCTCGATCCGGTCGGAGCATCGCCGCTCCAGCCGGGACCCGGCGCCTATCGCGCGCTCCTCAAGAACCTCGCCGAGGATCTCGCCGGTTGCCTGATGCCCACCGGCTGAGGCGCGGCGACGACGACTGGCCGGAGCCGCTGGGGATGCCGCATCGGCCCGTCGAGCAGCTCAGGGCAGAACGGCCTCGATCAGGAACGGTCCGGGCTCGGCGAGGGCACGGTCGAGTGCCGCCGCCAGCGCCGCGGTGGTCGCGACCCGCGCGCCCGGTACACCGAACCCGCGCGCGACCGCGACCCAGTCGATCGGCGGATCGGCGAGGCTCGTGAGCGCGCGCGTGGCGGGCCCACCCGGCGCCTCGCCCGAGCGCTCGAGTTCGAGGCCGAGGATGCGATAGGCTCGGTTGGCACAGACGATGGTCACGATGTCGAGCCGCTCGCGAGCCTGGGTCCAAAGAGCCTGAACCGCATAGGCGCCGCTGCCGTCGGCCTCGAGGTTGACGACCTTGCGACCGGGCGCCGCGAGCGCCGCACCGATCGCGAGCGCCGGGCCCTCCCCGATCGCGCCGCCGGTGAGCGCCAGCTGCTCGTGCGGCCTGGCCCGCTCGGCGATCGCCGAGAACGGATAGGCGTTCGTCACGGCGGTCGGCACGACGATCGCATCTTCCGGTAGAAGCCGCACGATCACCGCGGCGAGCCTCGTTCCGTCGAGCGGAGCGTCCGGCACCGTGGGCGGATCGAACGGACTGCCGGGATGGTCCTCGCGCGCACCCACCGCGCGCGACAGCTCGGCGAGTGCGGCCAGAACGTCGTCCTCTGCGCTTGCGACCCAGACGACGCCGTCGCGATCCTCCAGATAGCGCGAGGGCTTGCCGGGCCAGCCGAAGAACGACACGGGTTTGTTGGCGCCGAGCCCGATCACGTGCGCGAAACCGTCCAAGAGCGCCTGCGCCTGCTCCGGGAAGTAGGGCAATCGACGAACCGGCGGGCGGCCGGCCCCGGTGGCGAGGCGCGCGAAGCCGGTCTCGCAGACGAGCGCGGCACCGGTCGCCCGCGCGATCCGACCGGCCAGCCGCAGGCCTTCGCCCCAGAGCGCCGGCCCGCCGAGGAAGAGCGCGCTCGCAGCCCCGCCACGCAAGAGCTCGGCAGCAGCCGCGATCGCGCCCGGATCGGGGGCGGCGGGCGTTACGATCTCGGGCAACGGCGAGGGCTCGTCGGGTACCGGCTCCAGCAACAGGTCGTGCGGCAACACGAGGGTCGCGACCCCGCCCCGGCCGGCCATCGACTCGGCGATCGCGCGTGCGGCGAGCGGACCGGCCTCGCTCGCTCGTACCATCCGTCCGCACCAGCGCGAGACGGTCCTCGCGGCCCCTTCGATATCCATCGTCAAGGGCGCGTCGGCGTCGCGGTGCCAGGTCGCGTGCTCGCCGACGAGCGCCACCACGGGCGTACGCGCGCGCCGCGCGTTGTGCAGGTTGGCGAGGCCGTTGGCGAGCCCGGGCCCGAGGTGGAGAAGAACGAGCGCGGGTTTCGCTCGCAGCCGTCCGTAGCCGTCGGCGGCACCGGTGCAGATCGTCTCGTGGAGGCCGAGGACGGGCCGAATCGCCTGCACCCGATCGAGCGCGAGCACGAGCGGCATCTCGGTCGTGCCGGGATTGGCGAAGCACACACCGATCTCGGCCGCTTCGGCCGTGCGGATCACGCGTTCGGCGGCGTTCATCCGGTTCTCCCGTCGCGATGGGCGGCGCGCGCGCTCTTAGCACGTGCCGCTGGGCGGACCAGCGGCACGAGCGCTGCTCGGCCGGTCGTTCGCGATCGGGCGCAGCCACCTTTTGTCGGGCACGAAAGAAAAGGCCGGTAGCACCCGGCCTGCGAGCGATGCTGGGATTGTTCAGGGAGGCAAGGTCGCGGATAAGGCGAGATGGGTTTTTTCGCAGTGACGAAAATCACCCGAAGCGTCACGGTGGAAGGCGTCGAGAAATGCGAGCCAGCCGGCACCGGGGCCGCGAATCGACGGTCGCGACGCGTACTCCGCGCGGCCGCGGGCGAAGAGCTGCGCTTGCGTGGGAAACCATATGTTGAATCCACCGCGTTCGCGCTCGGCCGACGAGCCTAGGCTGCGCGCGCAGACGAGGATGCGATCGATCGCGTCGATCGCCGCCTCGACCAGGACCTCGAGGCTCGGGTCGCGCAGCGCCCGGGCCAGCCGCTCGAGGATGTCGACGACGTCGACCAGCTCACCGGCCCGCGCCGAACGGGCCAGCAGTCGTGTCTCGATGATGCGAGCGCGTGCGACCGGCAGAAGGATCCGCAGCCGCTCGGCGGCGCGAGCAACCGCCGCGAGCGCCGCCTCGGCGCCGGCGGTCCGAGCCAACGCCAAGCGCGCGTGCCACTGCCCGCGCGCCGCGGCGTCCTCGAGAAAGTGCGGGATCAGGGCGCGCGCGGCCCGTTCGGGACAGTCCGCCTCGGCCAGCACCTCGACGACACGATGGTAGGGCAGCCCCGAGGCGGGGACCACCTCGCCCGAGGCGAGCACCAACCGGGCATAGGGTGCGAGATCGACGAGAAGCTCGAGCTTGGCCATCAGACAGGCATCGAAGATCAGGAGGTCGAGAAGACGCTCGTGCGCGCGACCCCTCTCGAGCGCCGCCAGGAGTTCCGGGATCGTCAGCGCGTCGGCCGCACCGTCGTCGATCGCCAGGCGAAGCCCCTCGCCATGGCCCCAGAACAAAAGGGCCCGTCGATCGGCCGGGAAGGTTGGCAAGGCCCACCGCAAGAGCGCCTCGAGCAACGCCGGATCGCCGGTGTTGCGCGGTCCGCGGCGCTCGATGAGGAGCCGCGACGCAGTCGGGCCCGAAGCGGTCGCGTCACCCGGCCCGAGGGCGAACCGCCCGCACAGCTCGGCATCGCGCGAATCCGCCTCGCCGGCCACGTGCAGGCGATCGAGGCCGGGTGC
>JANWZN010000078.1 GCA_025054575.1 Geminicoccaceae bacterium
GTCAAGAGATCGACCACCCGGCCGAACAGGATCGGCTCGACGAAACCGATCGCGGCCACGAGCAGATTGGCGAGCGCGAGCGCCACGGCCACCCCGCGCTCGGGCCGGAGCAGCCCGAGGACCCGGCGATACAATGGCAGGAAGCCCGCTGCCGCGTGCGCGAACGAGCTCAACAGTGATCGGCTCCCAAGGGACGTCGACGCGACCCAGACCTAATGCCGGTCGCCGCGCGCGCCTAGCGTGGCGCTCGGCCGCCGCATCTTCGGTCCGGGAGAGGGTCGAGGCCGGCGCGCGAAGCGGACGGGTCCACGGCTGCCATGCGGGCTGCTAAGACCCGGCCGCCTCACCGCTTGCTCGGAGCCGTCCCTTGATCCTGCGTTACAGCCGCCCCGCGATGGCCGCGATCTTCACCGCAGAGGCGCGGATGAGCCTGTGGCTCGAGGTCGAGCTCGCCGCGGCCGAGGCGATGGCCGAGCTCGGCCTCGTGCCCGCGGCCGACATCCGCCGGCTGCGTCAGAAGGTCGACTCGTTCGGGCCGGATCTGATCGATCCGCAGCGGGTCGAGGCGATCGAGGCCATCACCCGCCACGACGTCATCGCCTTCCTCACCCATCTCGAGGAGCGGCTCGGGCCGGAGGCGCGGTGGCTGCACCAGGGCATGACGAGTTCGGATCTGTTGGACACGACGCTCGCGATCCAGCTCGTGCGTGCGAGCGACCTCCTCCTCGAGGATCTGGATCGCGTGCTCGCCGCGCTGCGCAGGCGGGCCGTCGAGCATCGCGACACGCCCTGCATCGGTCGCAGCCACGGCATCCACGCCGAGCCCACGAGCTTCGGCCTCAAGCTGTTGGGTCACTGGGCCGAATTCGCCCGCTGCCGCGCCCGACTGGTGACTGCGCGAGGCGAGATCGCGACCTGTGCCATCAGCGGTCCGGTCGGCACCTTCGCGAGTGTGCCGCCCGAGGTCGAAGCCGCGGTCGCGCGCCGCTTCGGCCTCGTTCCGGAACTGGTGTCGACCCAGGTGATCCCGCGCGACCGGCACGCCGCGTTCCACGGTGCGCTCGCGCTTTTGGCCTCGGCGATCGAGCGCCTCGCGACCGAGATCCGCCACCTCCAGCGCACCGAGGTCGGCGAGGCCGAGGAGTTCTTTCACGCCGGGCAGAAGGGCAGCTCGGCCATGCCCCACAAGCGCAATCCCGTGCTGTCGGAAAATTTGTGCGGCCTCGCCCGGATGATCCGCGCCTCGATCGTGCCCGCGCTCGAGAACGTGGTGCTTTGGCACGAGCGCGACATCTCGCACAGCTCGGTCGAGCGGGTGATGCTGCCCGATGCGTGCGTGCTCGCCGATTTCGCCCTCGATCGCCTGGCGGGCCTCGTCGACAGGCTCGTCGTCTATCCCGAAACGATGCGGCGCAACCTGGAAGCCACGGGTGGGCTCTACAATTCGCAGCGCGTGCTGTTGGCGCTCACACAGAAGGGCCTCGGGCGCCAGGAAGCCTACGAATTGGTCCAGCGCAACGCGATGCGCGCCTTCCACGAGCGCCGCCCCTTCCTCGAGTTGTTGCTCGCCGATCCGGAGGTCGTCGGCCGGTTGGGCGAGCGGGAGCTGCGCGAGCTCTTCGACCTCGGTTGGCACCTGCGGCACGTCCCGGCGATCTTCGAGCGCACCCTCGGCCCGGAGGCGGGGCCGTGATTCGCTCCCTGCTCTGGACCCTGGTCCTTCTCCTGGCCGCGGCACCGGCGCGTGCCGCGGTGCTGATCGAAGCCCGGCTCGAGGGCGTGCCGCTGCGGATCGAGGCGGCACTACCCGGGGAGCCCGCGCTCGCGGGCGTTCTGGTCACGGTCGCCGGCCGGACCCGGCTCGTCGATCCGGAGGCCGGGACGGTGGCTCTCCTCGGCGCCGATGGTACGCCCGACGCGCCGAAGCCGGTCCGCGCCGCCGACGCGCCGGTCGGTGCCCTGATGCTGGCACCGCTCGGCGGCGGCGCCATGGCCGCGGGCCATGTCGGTATGTATCATTTGTTGACCGAGGACGGCCGCATCTGCGGCGAGGTCCTGGCCGCGGCCTGGATGGGTCGCTACTTGTCCGGGCTCGTGCGCGCGGTGGCCCTCGTCCAGATGGTCGAGCCGGCGCTCGCACCGCGCGCTCGTCACGGCTGCAGCCCGCTGGCCTTTCCCCGCTGGGCCGAGGTCGGCTGGCCGCTCTTGGCCGGCGGGCGCGACGATGCCGTCTTCCGGACCGAGCGCATTCGCTTCGATCACCCCTTGCCCGCCGCGCTCGCCCCGCCGCCGCGCTGACGGCCTCGGCTCAACGCGCGGGGCCGCTCGCTCGCGGCCGCTGCGGCTGGGCGTGCCAGGGCTCTTCCGGCCAGGGGTGCTTGGGATAGCGGCCGCGCATCGCCTTGCGCACCTCGGCCCAGCCACCGCGCCAGAAGGCGGGCAGATCGCGGGTGAGCGCGATCGGTCGGCCGGCCGGCGAGAGGAGCTCGAGGACGAGCGGCTCGGCCCCGGCGCGCAGGCTCGGATGGCGGTCGAGCCCGAAGAGCTCCTGCGCCCGCACGCTCGCAACCGGTGGCTCGCGCTCGTAATCGATCGGGACCGCCTTGCCCGAGGGCAGCAGGAGCGTCGGGGGCGCCAGTCGGTCGAGCGTCGTCCGCTGCAGCGGCGCTAGCAGGTGGCCGAGTGCCGCGGCGAGATCGACCCGCGCGAGCTCGTCGAGGCGGCGGATCCCCGCGAGCTCGGGTCCGAGCCAGTGCTCGAGGCTCGCTTCGAGCGCCGCATCGCTCGTGGCGGGCAGGCCCTGCGCGGGCTCGCGCGCGCCCAGCCAGCCGATGCGGGCCCGCAAGGCCCGGGCCGCCGGCGACCAGGGCAGGCGGTCGAGGCCGCGCCGGCGGATCGCGTCCAGGAGCGCGGAGCGCACGCGTACCGGGTCGGGCTCGGCGATCGGCCGGCTCGCGAGCTCGATGGCCCCGATCCTCTCGATCCGGCGGGCCACGACCGCGCCCGTCCGCTCGTCGAGGCCGACTTCCTCCTCGACCACGAGCGCCGGGCCCGCGAACCCGCGCACGCTCGCCTCGTCGATCGCGGCGGCGGCACCGATCCGGGCATCGGCGCCGGCATCGTCGAGCTCGGCCACGACCAGGAACGGGGTGCTGGCGAGCGCGGAGGTGGGATCGACGATCGCCCCGCGCCCGCTCGCGAGCAGAAAGCGGCCGTTGCCGCCCGGCCGCGCGCCGGCGATCCGATCGGGAAAAGCCGCCAGAAGCAGCTCGCCCGCCCGCGCGGGCTCGATCGCCCCGGGCCGCGTTCCGGTGAGATCCGCGAGCTGACGACGGATCCGCTGGAGCTCGGCGAGGCTCGCCGGTTCCCCGTCCCGGCCGTCGCGCAGGAACCGCAGCTTGAGGGCGAGGTCCGGGTCGCGCTCGCGCCGCCACGGATCGCGCGCCGAAAGGAGTGCGGCGAGCGCGAGCGCGGTCGTCGCCGCCCCGCGCGTCCTGCCCTCGTGCACGAGCCGGGCGAGCCGCGGATGGAGCGGCAACTCGGCCATCGCGCGACCGGTCTCGGTGAGGCGGCCGTCGCGGTCGACCGCCCCGAGCGCCTCGAGGAGACGGCGAGCGGCCGCGAGACCGGCCTCGGGCGGCGGGTCGAGCCACGCGAGTGCTCGGGCATCGCGCATGCCCCAGCGAGCGAGCTCGAGGAGCAGCGGGGCGAGGTCGGCATCGAGGATCTCGGGCCGAGCGTGAGCGGGCATCGCCCGTTCCTCGGCCTCGGCCCAGAGACGGATGCAGAGGCCGGGCCCGAGCCGGCCGGCACGGCCGCGGCGCTGATCGGCCGAAGCGAGCGGGATCCGCACGGTCTCGAGCCGCCCCGTGCCGGTTCGTGGATCGTATCGCGGGCGCCGCGCCAAGCCGCTGTCGACCACGGCACCGATCCCCTCGACGGTGAGGCTCGTCTCGGCGAGGTCGGTGGCGAGCACCACCTTGCGGCGGCCCGATGCCGACGGTGCCAGGGCGCGGTCCTGGGCGGCCCGGGGCAGGGCGCCGTGGAGCGGGAGGACCTCGATCTCGGAGCCCGAGCTGCGCAGCGCCTCCTGCGCGGCACCGATCTCGCGCGCACCCGGCAGGAAGACGAGAACGTCTCCCGATTGGTCGCGCAGGGCCTCGTGGACCGCCGCGGCCACCGCTGGAGCGAGCGGTGCGTCGCGCGGTCGCGGCCGCCAGCGCGTTTCGACCGGGAAGGTCCGACCCTGGGCGCGCAGGATCGGCGCTCCGCCCAAGAGAGCCGCGACCCGTTCCGCCTCGAGCGTCGCCGACATCCCCAACAATCGGAGGTCCGGGCGAAAGGCGGCACGGACCTCGAGCAGGAGGGCCAGGGCCAGATCGGTCTCGAGCGAGCGCTCGTGCAGCTCGTCGAGAACGACGAGACCGACGCCCGCGAGCCCCGGGTCCGCCTGGAGCCGGCGCGTGAGCACGCCCTCCGTCACGACCTCGATCCGCGTGCGCGGTCCCGCCACCCGCTCGAAGCGAACCGCCCAGCCGACCGTCTCGCCCGGCCGCTCGCCGAGCAGCTCGGCCATCCGCCGCGCGACCAGCCGTGCCGCGATCCGCCGCGGCTGGAGCACGAGGATTCGCCGATCGGCCAACCACGGGGCCTCAAGCAGCGCGAGCGGCACGAGCGTGCTCTTGCCGGCCCCGGGCGGCGCGACCAGGAGCGCTGCGCCCCGCTCGGCCAAGGCGCGATCGAGCTGCGCCAACACCGCGCCGACCGGAAGCTTCGGCAGCCTCGCGCCGTCTCGCTCAGCTAGCATCGTGGCCACCGAAACGACGCCCGTGCGACACCGTTCGCAACCTTCCGGACCAACCTGTCCTCGCGCGGCCCCGGGGCCTTCTCGACCGGGAGAACGCGCGGCCCTGCATGGTCGATTTCGATTGGACACCTCCGAACGAACGGCAGGCACGCTTCTACCACGCCATGGCCCGACGCTTGTGCTGCCTCGGGGTGCCCGATCCGACGCTCACGATCGCACTCCACGAGCTGGCACGCCCGCTCGAGGCGAGCGAGCCCCCAGCGAGCGAGCTCGCACGAGCCTAGGACCCGCTCCAGCTGAGCGCGCACCTCCTCCGGTCGCGGCGTCGGATCGGGCATGGCCGTCGAGTCCCTCGAGCAAGGATCGGCAGGGTGGCGAGCCCCTGGGGTGCCGAGGCTCCAACCCGCTCGGCGCCGCCCGTCAGCCCGTGCCGGCCGCAGCGCGCCGCCCCGGCGGGCGGCTCAGAGCAGGCCCTCGCTGCGAAAGCTCAGATGGCGATTTTTCCCGACGATCACATGGTCGTGGACCAAGATGCCGACGGCCGCGAGCGCCTGGACGACGGCGCGCGTCGTCTCGATGTCGGGCTTGGACGGCGTCGGATCGCCCGAGGGGTGGTTGTGGACCATGACAATGGCCGAGGCACCGAGTTCGAGCGCGCGCTTGACGACTTCGCGCGGGTAGAGGGGGGTGTGGTCGACCGTGCCGCGGCTCTGCGGCTCGTCGCGGATCAAGATGTTCTTGCGGTCGAGGAACAGGATCCGGAACTGCTCGGTCGGCTCGTGCCCGAGCGTGGCCCGGAGATAGTCGAGCAGGGCGCTCCAGGAGCCGATCACCGGACGATCCCGGATCTCCTCCTTGAGAACCCGCCGCAACAGCACGTGCACCGCTTTCAAGAGCACCCGGGTGAACCGGAGATCCTCGTCGCGCTGCGCGGCGCGCTGCGAGCCCGCCTCGGCCGCTAGGGGTGCGAGCTCGAAACATTCGGCGTAGCGCGCCGGATCGGCCGCGAGCACGCCACCCAGCGAGCCGAACCGCTGCAACATCTCCTTAGCGAGCGGTTTGGTGTCGCGCCGATAGACGGAGAAGAAAAGGAGCAGCTCCAGGAGCTCGTAGTCGGCGAGCGCCTCGGGTCCGGCATCCAACAGACGCTGGCGCAGCCGCTCGCGGTGCCCGTGATAATGCTTGCTGCCCCAACTACCGCCCGCGGGGGAGGGCAGCGCCGCCGGCGGGGCGATCGGCGCCGCCGGCGCTTCCGCGAGACCGTCCGCTCTGGGCGGGCCCGCGAGCAGGGAGGCGAGCGCATCGAGGGAACGCGGCTCCGGCAGATGCCAAGCCCGCCGCTCGGCGAGCCAGCGACCGCCGGCCCGCTTGATGGCCTCTTTGTAATGGAAGGTGTAGCCGGTGAGCAGGAAACCGCCCTCCGCCGCGGGTCGCAGCTCCAGGCCTCGCGCAGCGAGCGCATCCGCGGCGGGAAGGCCGACGCCACAGGGCGCACCCGGCTCGTCGGGCCCGGCTCGCTCGGCGCCGAAGCGGACGGGCGGTGCCGATTCGTCCCCAGCCATGAGCCGCCATCTAAACTGATCGGCTAGAGTTTTCCAGAACGTTATCCAAAAAGTAGATAGGGCCCGATCACAGAGGCTGGCCGAGGATGCCCCGGGCGGGCTATGAGGCGCTGCGCGCGCTCGCCGGAGCAACCATGGCCGAGACCCCGACCGCCGCTCTCGTGATCATCGGCAACGAGATCCTGTCCGGCCGGACCCGGGATGCGAACCTGCCCTATCTCGCCGAGTTCCTCGGCCGGCGCGGGATCCGGCTGGCCGAGGCGCGGGTCGTGGCGGACGAGACGGCCGCCATCGTCGAGGCCGTGAACCAGCTGCGGGCGCGCAACCGTTACGTGTTCACCACCGGCGGTATCGGGCCGACCCACGACGACATCACCGCAGCCGCGATCGCCGAAGCGTTCGGCGTGCCCCTGGAGCGCAACCCGGAGGCCGAGCGGCGGCTGCTCGCCTACTACCCGCCCGACAAGGTCACGCCGGCGCGGATGAAGATGGCGGACATGCCGGTCGGCGTCGAGCTCATCGACAATCCGGTCTCGGCCGCCCCCGGCTTCGTCATCGGCAACGTCTTCGTGCTGCCGGGTGTGCCCAAGATCATGCAGGCGATGCTCGACGGCCTCGCGTCGCGCCTCGAGGGCGGACCGCCGCTCGTCTCGCGCGCGATCGTCGCCTACGCGCCCGAGGGCGAGATCGCCGAGCGGCTCGCCGCCGTCCAGGCCCGGCACGCGGCGGTGACGATCGGTTCCTACCCCTTCATGCGGATGGGCACGCCGGGCACGACCGTCGTCTGCCGTGGCGCCGATGCCGAGGCGGTGGCGCGGGCCGCCGCCGACTTCCTCGCGGTGATGCGCGAGGCGGGGGTGGCGACCGACGAGGAGGTCCTGGCGTGAGCTCGGCGCGAGCGATTCGGGCGAGGGCGCGACGGCGCGCCGCCCCGAGAGATTCCGGCCCTGGACCGGAACAGCCCGCTTGGCGGAACCGGCAGACGCAGGGGACTTAAAATCCTCCGCCCCTCGGGGCGTGCGGGTTCGAATCCCGCAGCGGGCACCACCGCAGGCCAGGAAGAAGACGGAGAAGGAAGGGTGGCGCGGGTCTCCCTTGCGATCGTGGGCTACGGTTTGATCGGTCGCGAGCACGTGCGCCGGGCGATCGAGGAGCCGCGAGCTCGCCTCGCCGCGATCGTCGAGCCGGATCCGGCGGCCGCCGCCGCTGCTTCGGCCCACGGTGTGCCGGTGCTCGCGAGCCTCGCCGAGCTCGTCGATCGACGGCTCGCCGAGGGCGTCGTCCTGGCGACGCCGACGGCGCTCCACGCCGAGCAGGCGGTGACGTGCCTCGAGGCCGGGCTACCGGTCCTGGTCGAAAAACCGCTCGCGCACGACCTCGACGCCGGGCGTCGGATCGTCGAGGCGGCGGCGCGCACGGGCGTGCCGGTCCTCGTCGGCCATCATCGCCGCCACAGCCCGTGGATCCGCGCGGCCAAGACCGTGATCGAGCAGGGCACGCTCGGCCGGATCCTGTTGGTCGACGCGCTCACCTGGCTGGCCAAGCCCGAACCCTATTTCGCCCCCGCATGGCGGCGACGGAAGGGGGCCGGGCCGGTCCTCACCAACCTCGTCCACGTGATCGACGATCTGCGCAACCTCGTGGGCGAGATCGTCGAGGTGCGGGCCCTGGCCTCCAACGCGCTGCGCGGCTTCGAGACCGAGGACACGGCCGTGGTCCTGCTGCGGTTCGACGGTGGCGCACTCGGCACGGTCTCGGTCTCGGACGGGGTGGCAGCGCCGTGGAGCTGGGAGCACGGCTCGGGCGAGAACCCGTGGTTCCCGCGCGCCGGCGAAGCCTGTTACCGGATCGGCGGGACCCGCGCCGCGCTCGCTCTCCCCGGGCTCGAGCTCTGGCGGCACGAGGGCGACCGCGGCTGGATGGCACCGCTCGAATGTCTGCGGCGGACGGTCGCCGAAGACGACCCGCTCGCCCTCGAGCTCCGTCATTTCTGCGCGGTCGTCCGCGGCGAGGAGCGGCCGGTGCTCGATGCCGCGGGTGGCCTCGCCACGCTCGCGGCGACCCTGGCCGTGCTCGAGGCCGCGGACGGCGACACGGCGGTGCGACCCGCCGGCGCTGCTGCCTAGCTCCGCTTCTGCGCCTCGCCCGCGCGGATCATCCGAAAGCCCAGGACGGCGAAGGCGATCGTCACGAGCGGGCTCAACAGCGAGAAGAAGGCGAACGGCGCCAGCTTCAGGGTCGGCACGCCGAGCGTGGCAGCGACGAAGGCGCCGCAGCTGTTCCAGGGGATGATCGCCGAGGTGACCGTGCCGGTGTCGCCGATCGCGCGCGAGAGCACGACGGGAGCGTAGCCGCGCTCGGCGAAGGCGCGTTGGAACATCCGGCCGGGCAGCACGATCGCGATGTACTGGTCGGCGGCGACGATGTTGGTCCCGACCACGGTACCCACGACCGCGGCGACCAGCGCGCCGGTCGAGCGGATCGCCCGGACGAGCGGGCTGATCAGCCGCTCGAGCACGCCGATCTTCTCGACGATCCCGCCGAAGGCCAGCGCCGCGATGATCAGCCAGATCGTGCCCAACATGCTCGCCATGCCGCCGCGGGTCAGCAGCTGGTCGAGCTCGGGCTCGCCGGTGGCCGACACGTAGCCCGTGGCGAGCGCGAGCCACACACCTTTGACGAGCGCGAGCGGGAAGGGCAGCGACGGGTCGGCGGCGAGCGCTGCCACCCGCTCCGGGGCGACGACGACCGCCAAGAGACCACCCGCCAGCGCGCCCAGGAAGATCGTCGTGAAAGGCGGCCATTTCAGCATGGCGAGGACGAAGACGAGGGCGAGCGGGAGGAACAAAAAGGGCGTGATCGCGAAGGAGCGGGCGATCGCCGCGAGCTCGTCGGTGGCGTCGAAGTCGCCGGGCGCGCCGAGTGTGGCAAAGAGAAGCAGGGCCAGGGCGAGTGTCGGGAGCGAGGTCCAGAGGGTCTCGCGGATGTGCTCGTAGAGGTTCGCGCCCGTGGCGGCGGCCGCGAGGTTGACGGAATCGGAAAGGGGCGAGGTCTTGTCCCCGAAATAAGCGCCGGAGACGACCGCACCCGCCGTCACCGCCGGGCTCAGCTCCATCTGCTGGGCGATGCCCACGAGGCCGATGCCGAGCGTGCCGATCACCGTCCACGAGCTGCCGATCGTGGCGGCGACCAGCCCGCAGAGCAGACAGCTCGTCATGTAGAAATAGTTCGGGCTCAGGATCTCGAGCCCGTAATAGACCATGGCGACGAGCGTGCCGCTCATCGCCCAGGTGCCGATCAGCGAGCCGACCGCGAAGAGGATGAAGATCGCCGAGATGCCCGAGGACACGCTCCGCACCGCGGCATCGCGCAGCACCTCGAGGGAGTGGCCGTGCCGGCGACCGACGAGCACGCCCACGAGTGCGGCACAGACGATCGCGATCTGGCTCGGCCCGGCAGCACCGGCATCGCCGAACAGATAGAACGAGAGCGCCACCAGCACGACCAGGGCCGCGACCGGCGCCAGAGCCGAGGCGAGCCCGAGCGGCACACATTCCTCGCCCCGATCCTGCGCCAACGCCTCCCCCGGCCCATGGCGACCGCCAACTCCGGTCGGTGGGCGCCGTTTCGCAACCGATCCTTCACGCATTCGGTGCGGCGTCAAGTCGGACACATCCCCGAACATGAAACGATTGACAGACGGGCTGCCGACCGCGCAGCCTGTTCGGGATCGGGGTAGGCGTTCGTTGCGGGCAGGCGCGCTGATTGCGTCTCGACGCGTGCTGTCTGTCGCGGCCCATGGATAGGATTCGTTGCGATGGCAGCACCAGAAATCCAGAAATTCTCGCTTCCCACGCTGACGGCCATGGTCATCGGCTCGATGGTCGGCGCGGGGATCTTCTCCTTGCCCGCAACCTTCGGCCGCGCGACCGGGCCCTTCGGTGCCCTCGTCGCCTGGGCGATCGCCGGCACGGGCATGCTGATGCTCGCGTTCGTCTTCCAGACGCTCGCGCAGAAGAAGCCCGAGATCGACAACGGCGTGTTCGCCTACGCCAAGGTGGGCTTCGGTGACTTCCTGGGTTTCTGCGCGGCCTTCGGCTTCTGGGCCGGTACCTGCCTCGGCAACGTCACCTACTTCGTGCTGATCAACAGCACGCTTGGCCTCTTCTTCCCGGTCTTCGGCGAGGGGAACACCCCCTTCGCCATCCTCTTCGCGAGTGCCATCCTCTGGGTCGTGCACGCGCTCGTGCTGCGCGGCGTGAAGGAGGCGGCGTTGGTCAACACGATCGTGACGGTCGCCAAGATCGTCCCGATCGTTGTGTTCATCGGAACCCTCGCCTTCATCTTCGATTTCGGCAAGTTCGCCGAGAATTTTTGGGGTGGCGGCGCCTACAGCTTCGGCGAGGTGTTCGACCAGGTCCGCAGCACCATGCTGGTAACGGTGTTCGTCTTCATCGGCATCGAGGGGGCCGCGGTCTACTCGCGCTATGCCAAGACCCGCGAGCATGTCGGTATCGCCACCGTGACCGGCTTCGCGGGCGTGCTCGCGCTCATGATCCTCGTGACGCTCCTTCCCTACGGCCTCTTGGACCGCGCCGCGCTGGCCGGCATCCAGCAGCCCTCGATGGCGGGCGTGCTCGAGGCGGCCGTCGGGCCCTGGGGGCGGACCTTCGTCTCGGTCGGTCTTTTGGTCTCGGTGCTCGGCGCCTATCTCGCCTGGACGCTGCTGGCCGCCGAGATGATGTATTCGGGTGCCAAAGGCGAGGTCATGCCGCGGGTCTTCACCCGGGTGAACGCCAAGGGAGTTCCGTCGGCGGCGCTCTGGGTCACGAGCGTGCTCGTCCAGATCTTCCTCTTGGTGAGCGTCTACGCCCGCGAGGCGTTCGATCTTTCGCTGGCGCTCACGAGTGCGAAGACACTGATCCCCTACATCCTGGTCGCCGCCTTCGCCCTCAAGCTCGCCTGGCAGGCCGAGCTCTACGATCCGGGCTCCGCGGAGCACAAGCGCGAGACGCTGATCGCGGTGCTCGCCACGATCTACACGAGCTTCATGCTGGTCGCGGGCGGGCTCAAATACGTGCTGCTCTCGGCGATCATCTTCGCGCCGGGAACGATCCTCTACATCCTGACCCGTCTCGAGCGGGGCGAGCGTCTGTTCGAGCCGTTCGAGTGGATCCTCTTCCTCGCCATCGTCCTGGGCGCGGCGATCGGCGTGCACGGGCTCTGGACCGGGGTCATCACGATCTGAGCGGGACCACAACGGATCTTCGGGAGGCGATCATGTCGACAACGTCCACGGGCTTCGGGGTCCACTCCGAGGTCGGCCGGCTCCGGCGCGTCCTCGTTTGCGCGCCCGGCCGTGCGCACGAGCGTCTCACCCCGAGCAATTGCGACGAGCTTTTGTTCGACGACGTGCTCTGGGTGCAGCAGGCCAAGCGCGACCATTTCGACTTCATCAACAAGATGCGCGAGCGTGGGATCGAGGTGCTGGAGCTGCACAACCTCCTGGCCGAGACCCTGGCCGCCCCGGAGGCCCGCGCCTGGCTCCTCGATCGGCAGATCACCCCCAACGAGGTCGGGCTCGGCCTGGTCGAGGACACGCGCGCCTATCTCGAGAGCCTGTCGCCGCGCGACCTCGCCGAGACCATGCTGGGCGGCCTCTCCGCCGACGAGCTGCCGGCCGAGCTCGCTTCGCCTTACCTGGACATGGTCAAGAACGCGACCGGCTACACCGAATATCTGCTGCCGCCCTTGCCCAACACGCTCTACACCCGCGACACGACCTGTTGGATCTACGGCGGGGTGACGATGAACCCGCTCTTCTGGCCGGCGCGCCAGGAGGAGACCCTGCTCTACAAGGCGATCTACCGGTTCCACCCGGAGTTCGCGCGGGCCGGGATCCGGGTCTGGTGGGGCGATCCCGAGCTCGACCTCGGCTCGGCCACCCTCGAGGGCGGCGACGTGCTCGTTCCGGGCAAGGGTGTCGTGCTGATCGGCATGAGCGAGCGCTCCTCGCGTCAGGCGATCACGCAGGTCGCCAAGGAGCTGTTCGACAGCAACGGTGCGGAGCGGGTGATCGTCGCGGCGATGCCGAAGCTGCGCGCCGCCATGCATCTCGACACGGTCTTTACCTTCGCCGATCGCGATCTGGTCTGCATCCATCGCGAGATCGTCGACCGGATCACGCCGATCACGCTCCGGCCCAGCACCGGCAAGGGCGGGCTCGACGTGCGGGTGGAGAAGAAGCCGCTCGTCGAGGTCGTGGCCGAGGCGCTCGGCCTGAAGCAGCTCCGGGTGGTCGAGACGGCCGGCGATTCGTACGCCCGCGAGCGCCAGCAATGGGACAGCGGCGCCAACCTCGTGGCCGCCGCCCCGGGGGTGGTCTACGCCTACGATCGCAACACCACGACCAACACGGCGCTGCGCAAGCAGGGCGTGGAGGTGATCACGATCGTGGGCGCCGAGCTCGGCCGCGGTCGCGGCGGCGGCCACTGCATGACCTGCCCTTTGCTGCGCGATCCGGTCGACTGAGGAGGCCGCGATCGCTGCGGCCGGCGGGAGGCGCGCCCGCGATGCCGAGGTGCCGGGCCGGGCCGAGGCGCGATGGTGGACGCCCTGGGATTCGAACCCAGAACCTGCGGATTAAAAGTCCGTTGCTCTACCGTTGAGCTAGGCGTCCCCCGCGCCCCGCTATGTCGGCCGGCCCACGGCCGTGGTCAAGCGGTCCAGGGCTCGATGTCGCCGCGGGCTTCTTCGGCGAGGATGGCTTCCGCCTCCGCCTCGAGCCTGCCGGCGGCGATCGCGGTGCGCAGCCGGCGCATCAGCTCCTGATAATACCAGAGATTGTTCCAGGTCAGCAGGATCGAAGCGAGGATCTCCTCGCTCTTGACCAAGTGATGGAGATAAGCGCGGCTGTAATCGCGCGCCGCCGGGCAGTCGGAACTCTCGTCGAGCGGACGCGGATCCCGGGCGTGGCGGGCGTTGCGCAGATTGACAGGGCCGCGGCGGGTGAAGGCTTGCGCGGTGCGGCCCGAGCGGGTCGGCAACACGCAGTCGAACAGATCGATCCCGCGCAGCACGGCACCGACGAGGTCGGCCGGCTTGCCCACCCCCATCAAGTAGCGCGGTCGGTCCTCGGGCAGAAAGGGTACCGTATGATCGAGCGTGCGGAACATCTCGGCCTGCGGCTCGCCGACTGCCAGGCCCCCCACCGCGTAGCCGTCGAACCCGATCGCCACCAGGCCTTCGGCGGACCGGCGACGCAACGCTTCATCGGTCCCGCCCTGGACGATGCCGAACAGCGCATAGCCGGGGCGCTCGCGGAACGCCGACTTCGAACGCTCTGCCCAGCGCAGCGACAGCTCCATCGCACGCTCGACCGCGGCCCGCTCGGCCGGCAGCTTGATGCACCAGTCGAGCTGCATCGTCACGGTCGCGTCCAACAGATGCTGTAGCTCGACCGCCCGCTCGGGCGAGAGCGCGTGACGCGAGCCGTCGAGATGGGAGGCGAAGACGACCCCGCGTTCGTCGATCGTCCGCAGCGCGTCTAAGGACATGACCTGATAGCCGCCCGAATCGGTCAGGATCGGTCCCGGCCAGCGCATGAAGCGATGCAGCCCGCCGAGCGCCGCCACCCGCTCCGCCCCCGGCCGGAGCATCAGATGGTAGGTGTTGGCGAGCACCATCTGCGCCCCGGTCGACGCCAGCATCTCGGGCGTCATCGCCTTGACCGTGGCAGCGGTGCCGACCGGCATGAAGGCCGGCGTCTCGACCGCGCCGTGGGCGGTGAGCAGCCGACCGCGCCGGGCGCGGCCGTCGCGCGCCAACAGCTCGAACCGGAACACCTTCATCCGGGTGGCGGCTCCTCGTGCCGATCGAGCAGGCAGGCATCGCCATAGGAGAAAAAGCGATAGCGCTCGGCGATCGCGTGCGCGTAAGCGGCGCGCATCCGCGCGTAGCCCGCGAAGGCGCAGACCAGCATGAAGAGCGTCGAGCGCGGCAGATGGAAGTTGGTCAGGAGCCGATCGACGATCCGGAAGCGGAAACCCGGCACGACGAAGAGATCGGTCGC
>JANWZN010000079.1 GCA_025054575.1 Geminicoccaceae bacterium
GTTCGGGATCGGCGAGCCACGCCAGCATCAAGCAGCGCATCGGCGGCGCCGCGTTAGCCTCGGACACGACCGGCTCCCGGCCTTTGGTCGCCTTCTCGTCTTGTACCGCGGTTCCGTCCACCTGTCAGCAAGCCGAGGGCCCGTGCCGGTCGCCTTCCGGGTGCACAAGGCACCGGGCCCTCTGCGGCGCGGGTTCCGATCGCAGGTTGACAGAGGCGGTCGGCACTGTCTGTGTCGCGGTCGCGTTCCGTTCGCTCGCGTTGCCGCCGTGTGACGGTACGACCGGAGCCCACGTGCCGAAAGCCGATTCCCCGAACGAGCTCGCTGCTTCGCCCGTCGACGCCTCGCTCGCCCAGCGCTTGGCCTGGCGCGGCGAGGCCGCGCTCGTGGCCGGTTTCTGGGCGTTGGCCGAGCGGCTCGGCCCCGATCGCGCGAGCGCATTCGGGAGCCGCCTCGTGGCCGCGATCGGGCCGCGCTCGCGCAAGGCCAAGATGGTGCGCGCCAATCTCCGAGTCGTCCGGCCCGAGGCGAGCGAGGCCGAGCTCGCCCGGCTGGTCCGCGCGAGCTTCGCCCACTTCGGCCGCGTGCTGGGCGAATTCCCGCATCTGGGAGTGCTCTGCGAGCCGCCACGCGCCGTGGTGGTCGATCCGCTGGGCCTCCTCGCCGCCGCGCGCGGCCGTCCGAGCATGTTCGTCTCCGGGCACTTCGCGAACTGGGAGATCTCGGCGGGCGTCGCGGCGCGCGCCGGGGTGCCGATCACCGTGGTCCACGCGACCCGCGCCAACCCGCTCGTCACCGAGCTCTTGCTGCGGCGCCGCAGCGCGCTCGGCTGTCGCTTCCTCGACCGCGACGCGAGCCCCGCGGCGATGTTGCGCGAGATCCGCGCCGGCCGTTCGATCGGCGTGCTCGTGGACCAGCGCCACGACGCGGGCGATCTCGTCCCCTTCTTCGGCCGGCCGGCGTCGGCACCCCTGGCCCCGGCCCTGCTCGCCGCCCGGCTCGACCTGCCCTTCGTCCCGGTCCGGGTCGAACGGCTCGACGGCGCCGCGTTCCGGGTGACCCTGTGCCCCCCGATCGCGCCGGATCTGAGCCTCGGCGAGCGACGCGCGATCGCCCGCGACATGATGCAGCGGCTCTACCGGTTGTTCGAGGACTGGATCCGAGAGCGACCCGAAGAGTGGCTCTGTATCAAACGGCGCTGGCCGGATTTGACGAAAGCCAAATGGCGCGCGAAGACGGCGCGTCACGTACGCGCCGCGCAACCGGATGCATCCGAGCCGGTCGGCCGGCCTTGATGCTGCCCGACTCCTCTTCTAGCTCTGGGGTGGCGGGGCGGGCGGCCGCGCGCCCACGCGCTGCCCCTCGCGTCGGCAGCGGGCTGCTCGCGAGCCGAGCGCAATCGGGAGGAACAGGGGTTTGCAGGTGTCGCTGGGGGACGCGCAGGGCGGCCCGATCGCCGAGCACGGACGGTTCCACCCCTGTCCGAGCGATCCCGCCTGCCCCTGCTGCGCCGGCACGCGCCCGGGTCCGGACTGGAGCTTCGTCGACGCCGCCTACTGCATCTCGCTCGCCGACCGTCCGGACCGCATGATCCGGGCCGCGCGCGAGTTCCATCGAGTGGGTCTCTGCCGCACGATCCTCTTCTATCGACCCGATCGACACCCGACCCGGGTGATCGAGGGGATCTGGGAATCGCATCGCACGGTCGCCCGCCACGCCCAGGCGCGAGGTGCCCGGACAGTCCTCATCTTCGAAGACGACGTCGCCTTCGCCCGCTGGGTCGGGCCCCGTACCGTGGCGGCCGTGGCCCGGACCTTCGAGCGGTTGCCGCCGGACTGGACGATCTTCTTCCTCGGTCACTGGCCGCTCAAGGCACTGTTCGTGCGCCCGAACCTGTTGCGCACCTCTTCGGCCTGTGCGCACGCCTACATCGCGAGCCCGCGGCTCTTGGCCTGGCTCGCCGAGAACCCGTTCTCGAAGGAGGCGCGCGACCGCGAGCGGATCGCCGGCGGCGGGATCGATGCGAGCTACGCGCGGTTGCCCCAGGCCTTCGCCTTCTTCCCGATGCTCGCCACGCAAGCCGCGCGCGGCAGCGACCACATGGCCGAGAAGAAACGGACCAAGCGGATCACCAAGCTCAAGCATCTGGTCACCCGCACCGACTTCGGCGAATTCCTGCTCGCTCGGATGATGCGGCCGAACGAGCTCGTGATCGCGACCGCGGCGCTCGTGGCGCTGGGTGGCGATCGGCTGCGCCGAGGCCTCGAGCGGATCGCGGGCGCGCGGACCAGGCCCTCGACCTAGAGGAGCGCCTCCTCCGCCGGGAGCTCCGGCAGGCCGAGCTTGGCCGCCACCAGTTCGGCCAAGGGCCACGATGCGGTCAGGCCCGGGCTTTCGATCCCGAACAGATTGACGAGACCCGGCACACCGTGCTCGTCCGGGCCCTGGACCAGGAAGTCCGCGGCCGGCGCGCCCTTCGGCACGAGCTTGGGGCGGATCCCGGCATAGCCCGGCTGTAACGCACCATCGGCCAGATCCGGCCAGTATTTGCGAACTTCGGCATAGAACAGCTCGGCGCGCTTCGGGTCGACGTCGTAGTCGATCGTCTCGATCCACTCGACGTCGGGCCCGAACCGGCACTGGCCCGCGAGATCGATCGTGACGTGCACGCCGAGCCCGGCCTGCTCGGGCACCGGGTAGATCAGCCGAGAGAAGGGCGAGCGGCCGGAGAGCGTGTAGTAGTTCCCCTTGCACAGCCAGCCCTGGGGCACCCGTGCGGGGTCGAGCCCCTCGATCCGCCGCGCGAGCGCGGGCGCGTGTAGGCCGGCGCTGTTGACGAGGTAGCGGGCGAGAAGCCGCATCGGCTCCGGACCGCCGACCTCGAGCTCGATCCCGTCCTCGCGCAGCCGCGCCCGCTCGAGCGGCGCCCGAAAGGCGATCATCGCACCGCGATCCTCGGCATCGCCCTGGTAGGCGAGCATGAGCGCGTGGCTGTCGACGATCCCGGTGGTGGGCGACCAGAGGGCCGCGGTGCAGCGCAGCGCGGGCTCGAGCGCGATCGCGCGGGCGGCCGGCCAGAGCTCGAGATCGGGCATGCCGAGAGCGGCGGCGTTGGCCTTGATCCGCTCGAGCTCGGCGTTCTGCGCCTCGCTCGTGGCGACGATGAGCTTGCCGCAGCGCCGATAGGGCACGCCCTTGCGCTCGCAGTAGCGATAGAGCCACCATTTGCCGGCGATGCAGCAGCGCGCCTTGAGGCTGCCCTCGGCGTAATAGATCCCGGCGTGGATCACTTCGCTGTTGCGCGAGGAGGTCTCGGTACCGATCGCCGCCTCTTTCTCCAGCACGATGGTCTCGAGCCCGGCGAGCGCCAAGCGCCGGGCGACCGCGAGACCGACCACGCCGGTGCCGACCACGACCGCCTCGACCCGCTCCATCAGGGCACCTCCTCGAGACCACGCACGAGCGCCGCGCGATCGAGCCCGAGCGCAGCTGCCGCATCGAGGATCTCGGCGAGCGTGCGCGCGTCGATCGGGATCCCGTGCGCGAGCCTCCGCACCCGGCTCTCGCGCTCGGGCTCGCCCGGGACCCGGACCCGATCGAAGCCCGGGGCGGGCCGTGCCGCACGGATCCACGCGACCACGGCTGCCACCGCCTCGCCCGTGCCGCCCTCGGGCGCGAGCCGGGCCGGGTCGACGAGGATCGCCAGCATGTTGTTCACCACCCCGTGCCGCATCGGCCGGGTGATCGTCTGGCCGCCCGTGAGCGCCGCCCCCAAGAGCTCGCACAAGATCGCGAGGCCCGAGCCCTTGTGCAGGCCGAAGGCCGTGAGCGCGCCTTCGAAGCGGTCGACCATCGGGCCGGGATCGGTGGTGGGGTTGCCGTCCCGGTCGATGAGCGTTCCCTCCGGCACCGGCAGGCCCTTGTTGCGAGCCACCCGCGCTTTGCCGAAGGCGATCGTCGAGGTCGCCATGTCCAAGAGCACGACCGGCTCGTCGCCTTCGCTCCCGGGTACGGCCGCGCAGAACGGATTGGTGCCGAGCCGCGCCTCGGCCGCGCCGTAAGGGGCCACGATCGGGTCGTGATCGGCCACGTCGACGAAGGCCACGAACGCCATGCCGGCCCGTGCCGCCTGCTCGCCGTAAGCACCGATCCGGCCGATGTGCGCACTGTTGCGCAAGGCCACGACCGAGGCCCCGAGCGTGCGCGAGCGCGCGATCCCGAGCTCGACCGCCTCGTGCGCCATCCGTTGGCCGACGCCGCGGCCCGCCTCGAGGACCAGCACGGCACCCGAATCGACCACGACCTCGAGCGCCCGGTTCGGCACCAGGAGCCCCTCTCGGGCGAGCCGGACATAAGTGGGCAGCATGCCGACGCCGTGGCTGTCATGACCGGCGAGATTGGCCTCGACGAGATGCCGGGCCACGATCCGTGCCTCTTCCTCGGCACTGCCCCAGCCGCGGGCGACGGCGAAGGCGAGCGCTTCGAGGGCGGCGGCGGGAACGGTCGGCATCGGCGGTCCGGTCGTTGGGCAGCGCGCGCGGGTTAGCACGAGCGCGCGATCGGCCCAACGCCGGTCTCGGCCGAGGCCCCCTCGCCCGCATGCGGGGCGCGCGCCATATGGGTGGCGCAGAGCCGAGGAGGGACGCGATGGCCGAGAAGGTCGTCAAGAGCGACGCCGAATGGCGCCGGCAGCTGAGCCCGGAAGAATATTACGTCACCCGCCAGCACGGCACCGAGCGGGCCTTCACCGGCCGCTACTGGAACACCAAGACGCCCGGCGTCTACGTCTGCGTCTGCTGCCAGCAGCCGCTCTTCTCGAGCACGACCAAGTATGACAGCGGCACGGGCTGGCCGTCCTTCTGGGCGCCGATCGACCTGGCAGCGATCGCGACCCGCGAGGATCGCAGCTGGTTCATGGTGCGCACCGAAGTGCTCTGCGCGCGCTGCGACGCCCATTTGGGCCACGTCTTCTCGGACGGCCCGCCGCCCACGGGCCTGCGCTACTGCATGAACTCCGCCGCCCTGCGGCTCGTGCCCTCGCAGACCGAAGCCCCCACCGGCTGAGCCGGCACACCCCGGAGCAGCGGGTCCTCGTACCGGAAGGCGCAGGCGGCTCGCCGCGGCTGGTCGCCCGCGCCGCGTCGGCGACAATCCTGGCCGTTGCGAGCGGCACGCTCGCTCCTCCCGGGAGGCCATCTTGTCCGAGCCGCGCGTCCCCGCGTCCCTCGATCCCCGCCACAAGGCGGCGCTCGAACAGATCGCCCGCAGCTTCGGCTGTCCGGAACAGCGGCTGCTCGACGAGGCGATCGAGCTCTACTTGAAACGGCTGGGGCTGGCCGAGCTCGTGGCCGAGACCGATCCCGAGCAACGCACGGTCCATCGCAGCGAAAGCCACTGGTCGGCCGTCCTGCGCTGAGCCTTTCGCCTCTGGCGGCTTCGACCGCCGCCCGCCATCTTCTCGGCTGGAGAGCGGAGGAGGACGCCATGGCGACGGCTCGCGCACGCGACATCCCCGATCGTCCCGGAGCCGCGAGCGGCGGCACGCTCGACGCCGCCCGGGCGGCACACGCGCAACGGCGGGCACAGCTGGTCGAGCAGCTGCGCACCGCCACGGCCCCGCCGCGGCTCGACAAAGAGATCTCGAATCTCTTTCGCGAGCGCGAGCGCGTCCCCGCGGCGCGCATCGACACGAGCGCCTTCCGCCACGTGCTCGCGGTCGATCGCGAAGCCGGCACGGTCGAGGTCGAGGGCATGTGCCCCTATGGCGATCTCGTCGACGCGACGCTGCCCCATGGCGTGATGCCGGCGGTGGTCCCCGAGCTCATGGGCATCACGATCGGCGGGGCGCTCGCCGGGGTCGGGATCGAGTCCTCGAGCTTCCGCCACGGCCTCGTGCACGAGACCGTGCTCGAGTTCGACATGATCACGGCCTCGGGCGAGATCGTCACCGCCCGCCCCGAGGGCGAGCACGCCGAGCTCTATTTCGGCTTTCCCAACTCCTACGGCACGCTCGGCTACGCGATCCGGATCCTCGCCAAGACCATTCCCGTCAAACCCTACGTGCGGCTCGAGCACCGGAAATTCCGCGACGCCCCGGCCTATTACGAGGCCCTCGCCGAGGCTTGCGAGGATCCGTCCGCCGATTTCGTCGAAGGCGAGATCTTCGCCCGCGACCAGATGGTCCTGTCGGTCGGTCGGTTCGTCGACCAGGCCCCCTACACCTCCGACTACACCTTCGAGAAGATCTACTACAAGTCGATCCTCGAGCGCGAGGAAGACTATCTCACCGTTCGCGACTATATCCGCCGCTGGGACACCGACTGGTTCTGGTGCTCCAAGAACCTCGGCATGGAGATCCCGCTCGTCCGTCGGGTGATAGGCCGCGAGCGGCTCAATTCGCTCACCTACACGCGCATCATGCGCTGGTTCAACCGCTCCCGGCTGGGCAAGGTCTACGATCTTCTGGGCTATCGCTCGGAATCGGTGATCCAGGACGTGGGCGTCCCGATCGAGCGAGCACCCGAATTCCTCGCCTGGTTCCACGAGACGATCGGCATCCTGCCGGTGTGGAACTGCCCGTTCCGGGCGATCCACCCGCACGGCTTTCCCTTGTTCTCGACCCCGCCCGGTGCCTTGTTCGTCAATTTCGGCTTCTGGCAGCCCGTCCGCCGGCGCGAGGCCAAGCCCGATCACTGGTACAACCGCCAGATCGAGAAGAAGGTCGCGGAACTCGGCGGGGTGAAGTCGCTCTATTCCGACAGCTTCTATCCCGAGGACGAGTTCTGGCGGCACTACGACCGCAGGGTCTACGACGGGCTCAAGCGCCGCTACGACCCCGAGGGCCGGCTCCGCGGCCTCTACGAGAAATGCGTGCTCAGGCGCTGAGCCGCGCCGGCCGCGGCGCCACGAGCAGAAGACGCGCGCTCGCGCGCGCGAGCCCGCCGCCTGCGAGGAAGGTCGCCGCGGCACCGTAAAGGTCCCACAAGAACCCGGCCAACAGGCTCGCGAGCAGCGTCGCCACCCCGGTCGCGAGGTGGAAGACGCCGAAGGCGGTGCCGCGCCGCTCGGCGGGTGCGGTGTCGGCCACGAGGGTGGCCAACAATCCCTGGCTCAGCCCCATGTGCAGCCCCCAGACCGCGACGCCCAGAAGTGCTGCGGCCGGTCCGGCTGCGGCTGCGAGCAAAAGGTCGGCCGGCACCAGCACGAGGATGCCCAAAAGCAGGAGGAGACGGCGGTCGAAGCGGTCGCCCATCCTGCCGGCGGGCCAGGCGGTGGCACTGTAGACGAGGCTCATCACCACCATCACGAGCGGCACGAGGGCGAGCGCCATGCCGAGCTCCTGCGCGCGGAGCACGAGGAACGCCTCGGAGAAGCGGGCCAGCGAGAGCAGCACCGCCACGGCGACGATCCACCAATAGGCCGTCCCGAGCGCCCGGAGATCGGCAGCCGCGAGGCCGAGCCAGGGCCGCGGTCGGGCGGGCGGCCGGCTGCGCTCCGGCTCCTCGACCCCGAGCCAGAGCACGAGCACGCAGATCACAGCCGGGATCACCGCGAACCAGAGCACGGTCCGCACGTCCTCGGCGAACGCCCACATGAGCGCCATCGCCGCGAGCGGGCCCAAAAACGCGCCCACCGTGTCGAGCGCCTGGCGCAGCCCATAGGCCGAGGCGCGCAGCTCGAGCGGGGTGATGTCGGCCACGAGCGCATCGCGCGGCGCCCCGCGGATGCCCTTGCCGAGCCGGTCGAGGAAGCGGGCGAGGAACACCGTCCCGACGCCGGCCGCGAGCGGAAAGAGGGGCTTGGTCAGAGCGGCCATGCCGTAGCCCAAGAGGGCCAAGGGCTTGCGCCGTCCCATCCGATCCGAGAGCGCCCCGGAAAAGAGCTTGGCGAAGGACGCGGTGGCCTCGGCCACCCCTTCGAGCAGGCCGAGCAGGAGGGGGCTCGCCCCCAGCGTGACCACGAGGAAGATCGGCAACAGGCTGTGGATGAGTTCGCTCGAGAAATCCATGAACAGCGAGGTGAGGCCCAAGGCCCACACCCCGCGCGGCATCGCCGCGATCGGCGCGGCACCGAGCTCGCTCGCCCTCACCGGCCCGCCTCCCGAGCCCTCGGCCGCCCGCCTCCCGCGCCCTCAGCCCAGCGCCTCGCGATAGAGCCGAGCATAGTCCGCAGCCGTGGCCGGCCGCGGGTTGGTGGCGTTGGTGTGGTCCTTTTCGGCCAAGGGCGCGAGGGCCGGGATGTCGTCCTCGCGCACCCCCATCGCCCGCAGGTTCGGCGGCAGGCCGAGCCGCCGGTTGAGATCGCGGATCCAATCCGAGAGATCGGCGCCCTCGGGCAGCCCCACGACCGCGCGGATCTTGGCGTATTTCGCGCCGACATGGTCGGCGTTGAAGGCGAGCACGGTGGGCAGGATCACGGCATTGAGGGTACCGTGGTGGAGCTGGCGGCCGGGAAGGCCACCCAAGGGATGGCTCATCGCGTGGACGGCACCCAGCCCTTTCTGGAAGGCGAGTGCTCCTTCCATCGCCGCCATCATCATCTCCCAACGGGCCTGCCGGTCGCGGCCCTGATGCGTCGCCCGCTCGATGTTGGCGGCGGCCCGCGCGAGCCCGTCGAGCGCGATCGCCTCCGCGGGCGGGTTCACGGCCGGTGCGAGATAGGTCTCGATGCAATGGGTCAAGGCGTCCATGCCGGTGCCGGCGGTGAGTGCCGGCGGCAGCTCGAGGGTGAGCTCGGGATCGCAGATCGCGAGCTTGGGGATGAGATGCGGGCTGATCAAGGCGAGCTTGCGGCCGTCCTCGAGGATGATCACCGCCCCGCGGCCGACCTCGCTGCCGGTTCCAGCGGTGGTCGGGATCGCCACGAGCGGCGGCAGGATCGGCTGGATGCGCGCGAGTCCGCCTTCGATCAGCGCATAGTCTTTGAGCGGGCCCGGGTGGGTGTGGAGAAGGCCCACGGCCTTGGCGAGGTCCATGGCCGAACCACCGCCCACCGCCAAGAGCCCGTCGCATCCCTCCGCGCGATAGACCGCGAGCGCGGCCTTGGCCGCCGCCTCGGTCGGGTTCGGCGGGGTGTCGAGGAAGGTCGCGACCACGATCTCGTTCGGGATCCGCGCCCGGATCCGGTCGAGGATCCCGGCCGCTTCCACGCCGCGATCGGAGACCAGGAGCGGCCGGCGGATGCCGAGCCCGCGCAGGGCCGCGCCCAGCCGGTCGATCGCGCCGAAGTCGAAATCGACCGTCGTCAGATAGCTGATCACCGCCATTGCCCCCTCCCCCTCGCCCTCGAGCACACCGCGCGCGGCCGGCAAGATGACGCCGCCCGTCCGCCTCGTCGAGCGCGCCCCTGGCTCCCCTGCCCCGCTTCCGCTACCGCTCGGGCGGGAGGAGGCTGCGCGGGGAACCTGCGGCATGGACCGGTTGGCCTGCTTCGTCCGCGCCGTCGATCGGCTCAATCGGGCCCTGGGCGTGGCCGGTGCGGTCTTGATCCCGGCTGCGGTCGCGCTCTGCGCGGCGGTGGCCCTGCTGCGCTACGGTGCCGGCTTCGGCCGGGTGTGGATGCAGGAGCTCTACGTAGTCCTCGCCGGTGTCTCCTTCATGATCCTGGTGGCCCGGGTCCACGGCGAGGACGGCCACGTCCGCGTCGACATCTTCTGGCGCCGCTGGAGCGAACGGCGCCGGGCACTCGTCGATCTTCTCGGCAATCTCCTCCTGGTCGTGCCCTGGTCGCTGGTCGTGCTCTGGTCGTCCTGGGGCTTCGTCCGGCTCTCCTGGAGCGTGCTCGAGCCCTCCGCGCAAGCGGGCGGCCTACCCGGTCTCTTCCTCGTCAAGTCCGTGATCCCCCTGGCCGCGCTCTTGCTCCTGCTGCAGGCGCTGGCGAGCGCGGCACGGGCCGCCTTGCGGCTCGCCGGGCGCCCCGACCCCTTGGCCGCGGCGCCGAGCGGGCGCTGAGCGGAGCCCGCCTTGGCCGAAGCGCTCGCGATCGCGCTCTTCCTGGCGCTCATGGCCGCCTTGTCGGCCGGTTTTCCAGTGGCCTTCACGCTCGCCGGCGTCTCGTTCCTCTTCGCCCTGATCGGCCACCTCTTGGGCCATTTCGATCTCGTCCTCTTCTTGGGTCTGGCACCGCGTTATTTCGGGGTGATGACGAACGAGACCCTGGTCGCGGTCCCGCTCTTCATCTTCATGGGCATGATCCTCGAGCGTTCCGGCATCGCCGAGGACCTGTTGACGACCATGGGCCGCCTGTTCGGCCCGTTGCCGGGCGGCCTCGGCTTCTCGGTCGTGCTCGTGGGCGGGGTGCTCGCGGCCTCCACGGGCGTGGTCGGTGCCACGGTCGTCACCATGGGGCTGATCGCCCTGCCGGCCATGCTCAAGGCCGGCTACGATCCGCGCCTGGCCTCCGGGGTGATCTGCGCCTCGGCGACCCTCGCCCAGATCGTCCCGCCCTCCACGCTCCTGATCTTCCTGGCCGACATCCTCCAAGGCGTGAACCAGGCGGCCCAGCTGCAGAAAGGCAACCTGGCCCCGACCCCGGTCTCGGTGGGCGATCTCTTCGCGGGTGCGCTCCTGCCGGGCCTCTTGCTCGTGGGCCTCTATTTGGCCTGGGTCGCCCTCCAGGCCCTCTTCGTTCCCGCCCGCTGCCCGGCGCTCGCGAGCCCCCCGGAGGAGCAGCGGGCACTCGTCCGCTCGCTCGTGCCTGCCCTCGTCCTGCCCCTGGGCCTGATCCTCGCCGTCTTGGGCTCGATCCTGGCCGGGATCGCCACCGCGACCGAGAGTGCGTCGATCGGTGCCGTGGGGGCCGTGCTCTGGGCGATCCTGCGCGGTCGCTTGACCCTGGCCCTCTTCTGGCAAGCGACGGTCGGGACGGCCAAGACCTCGGCCGTGATCTTCGCGATCCTGTTGGGTGCCTCGGTGTTCTCGCTGGTCTTTCGCGGCCTCGGCGGCGAAGCGCTCGTGACGGATGCGCTCGCGGCCCTGCCCGGCGGGGCGAGCGGTGCCTTGTTCGTCTGTATGCTCGTGATGTTCCTCTTGGGCTTCTTCCTCGATACCCTCGAGATCATCTTCGTGATGGTGCCGATCTTGGGCCCGCCGCTCCTGCTCATGGGCATCGATCCGATCTGGCTCGGGGTGCTGATCGGCATCAATTTGCAGACCTCGTTCTTGACCCCGCCCTTCGGCTTCACCCTCTTCTACCTGCGCAGCGTCGCCCCGGCCGAGGTCCGCACCGAGGCGATCTGGGCCGGCGTCGCCCCGTTCGTGGCCCTGCAGCTGTTGGCCCTGCTCGTCGTCTGGGCGGCACCGCCGATCGCCACCTGGCTGCCCGAGCGCCTCTTCGGCACGAGCTTCGCGCCCGAGGCACCCTCTCCGCTGCCGGCGCGCGGCCCGAGCCTGCAGGATCTGTTGGGTCCGCCGCCGCCGCTCGAGCCGCTGCCGCCCCTGCCGCCCGTCCTGCCGCCGCGCTGAGGCCGGCGGGCGTCTGGCACGGGCCCGCCCGCTCGTCTAAGAGGGGCCGAGCGGGGTGGCGGGGAGGCCAAGGTGCAAGCGCTGTTGCGGGCGTCTGCGGCGATCGACGCGCTCAACCAGCGGATCGGCCGGACCGTGATGTGGCTCGTGCTCGTCGCGGTGTTGGTCTCGGCGGTCAACGCCGTCGTTCGCAAGGCCTTCGATACGAGCTCGAACGCTTGGCTCGAACTGCAGTGGCAGATGTTCGGCGCGGTCTTCATGCTGTGCGCCGCGTACACCCTGCTCAAGAACGAACACATCCGGATCGACATCGTCAACAGCCACTTCCCGAAGGCCGTTCGCGACTGGATCGATCTCGTCGGCCATTCGTTGTTCTTGATGCCCTTCGTGCTGATCATGCTGTTCGACGGCTGGCCCTTCTTCCTGGCCTCCTGGCGGATCGACGAGCAGTCGATGAACGCCGGCGGGCTCCCGCAATGGCCGGCCAAGTTCTTGATTCCGGCCGGCTTCTTCCTGCTCTTCCTGCAAGGGATCTCGGAGATCGTCAAACGCGTCGCGGTCATGCGCGGGCTGATCCCCGATCCTCACGTCACGATCGGACCGCACGGCCACGCCGGCCCCGAGCAAGAACACGCCGCCTGAGCGGCTGGACCACCGAGAAGCGCCCGCCACCTGCCGCGCGAGCCTCCCCCATGGAAGCCTTCATCGTCCACAACATGGCGCCGATCATGTTCGCGGCGCTCGTGTTCTTCCTGCTGCTCGGTTACCCGGTGGCCTTCGCCCTGGCCGCCAACGGGCTCGTCTTCGCGCTCGTCGGGATCGAGCTCGGCCTCTTCCCGCCGAACTTCCTGCAAGCCCTGCCCGAACGCGTCTACGGGATCATGACCAACGACACGCTGTTGGCGATCCCGTTCTTCACCTTCATGGGATTGATCCTCGAGCGATCCGGTATGGCCGAGGATCTGTTGGACACGATCGGCCAGCTCTTCGGCCCGTTGCGCGGCGGCCTCGCCTATGCGGTCGTGTTCGTGGGCGCCCTCTTGGCCGCGACCACGGGCGTCGTCGCCGCCTCGGTCATCTCGATGGGCCTGATCTCGCTGCCGATCATGCTCCGCTACGGCTACGACCGTCGGCTCGCCTCGGGCGTGATCGCGGCCTCGGGCACGCTCGCCCAGATCATCCCGCCCTCGCTCGTCCTGATCGTCATGGCCGACCAGCTCGGCCGCTCGGTCGGCGACATGTACGAGGGTGCCATCATCCCGGGCCTCGTCCTCTCGAGCCTCTATGCCGGCTGGATCCTGCTCGTCACGCTCGTCACGCCCAAGGCGGCCCCGGCGCTGCCGCCCGAAGCGATCACGTTTCGCGAGGCCGACGGCCGCACCGGCGTCCGCTCGCTGCTCGTCCTTCTGGCGGCGAGCCTGGTCCTCGCCTTCCTGGCCCATCGCTGGCTCGAGCCGCGGGTGAGCCAGGGGGCGGGGATCCTCGCTGCCGTCGTCGCGATCGGCTTCGCCTATCTCGTGGCCCTGGTCTCGGGCTGGCTGCGGGTCGCGTTCCTCTCTCGGCTCGCCCGCCAGGTCGTGCTCGTCTTGATCCCGCCTCTGGCGCTGATCTTCCTCGTCCTCGGCACGATCTTCCTTGGCATCGCGACACCGACCGAGGGCGGGGCCATGGGTGCGACCGGCGCTTTGCTGTTGGCGCTTTCCAAGCGGCGGCTCGGGCTCGACCTCTTGAAGCAGGCGATGGACTCGACCGCCAAGCTCTCGGCCTTCGTGATCTTCATCCTCGTGGGAGCCCGGGTCTTCTCGCTCACCTTCTACGGCGTCAACGGCCACGTCTGGGTCGAGGAATTGCTCGTGGGCCTGCCCGGCGGCGAGGTCGGCTTCCTCGTCGTCGTCAACGTGATGATCTTCCTGTTGGCGTTCTTCCTCGATTTCTTCGAGCTCGCCTTCATCGTCATCCCGCTCCTGGGACCGGCCGCGGAGAAGCTCGGGATCGACCTGATCTGGTTCGGGGTGATGCTGGGCGTCAACATGCAGACGAGCTTCATGCACCCGCCCTTCGGCTTCGCCCTCTTCTATCTGCGCTCGGTCGCCCCCAAGGATCCGTACACCGACAAGATCACCGGCCGGCGCATGGAGCCGGTCACCACCGCCCAGATCTACTGGGGTGCGGTGCCGTTCGTCGTGATCCAGTGCATCATGGTCGGCCTCGTCATCCTGTTCCCGCAGATGGTGATGCACTACAAAACCGCCGGCACCGGGGTCGATCCGGCCTCGATCAAGCAGCTCGACATCCCCGGTCTCGAGGGCCTGCCGCCTTTGGACCTCGGCGCACCCGCCCTCGACCTGGGCCCGCCCAAGCTCGACTAGGCGTCGTCGCCGACGCAGCCGAGCGCGCGCGAAAAAGGGCCGCATCCTTCGATGCGGCCCTTCTCGTCGGGTGCGCCGAGCATGGACCCGGCGGACAGCGGTCGGCCGCGCGTTGCGCGCGCCTGGCCTCCCGCCGCGCCCGCCGCGGCCGCGTCAGCCCCGGCCGCGTCAGCCGCGCGTCGCGCGCACTTGGAACGCGTCGAAGGTCAATTCGGAGACCTGCCACCAGAGATAGGCGTCGCCGCGGAACGCCATGTAGCTGTCGTGGATCTTCTTGAAGTCGGGGTTCTTGGCCGCGATCTCGGCGTAGAGCTCCTTGGCGGCGTTGTAGCAGGCCTGCATCACCTCGGTCGGGAACGGCCGCAACTGGGCACCGGCGGCCACGAGCCGCTTGAGGGCCTGCGGGTTCTGGGCGTCGTATTTCGCCATCATCCAGTGATTGGCGTAGGCACAGGCGTTGAACAGGGCCGCCTGATAGGCCTTGGGCAGGCCGTTCCACTTCTCGAGATTGACGAAGAGATGGAGCATCGGGCCGCCTTCCCACCAGCCC
>JANWZN010000007.1 GCA_025054575.1 Geminicoccaceae bacterium
TCCGCGTGGGCCTCGGACAGCGATCCACCGAACACCGTGAAGTCCTGCGCGAAGACGAACACCAGACGACCGTCGATAGCACCTTGGCCGGTGACCACGCCGTCGCCCGGGATGTGCTGTTGGTCCATCCCGAAGTCGCCGCAACGGTGTTCGACGAACATGTCGATCTCTTCGAAGGACCCCGGATCGAGCAGCAGCTCGATCCGCTCGCGCGCGCTGAGCTTGCCGCGCGCGTGCTGCGCCTCGATCCGGCGCCGGCCGCCACCGAGCCGCGCCGCTTGCCGCTTCTGCTCGAGCTTCTCCAGGATCTCGTGCACCGCCCGTCCCCCGTGCCGCGCCGCAGCGACCGATCGTGACCGTTCCGTGCGCGCTCGGCTAGCAGCTCGCGGCGCTGCGGCAAAGACGGCCGGGCCGCGGCCATGCGCGGCCCCCCGCTGCTCGCTATATGTCGAAAGGATCGGAGGACGGAGCGTGCGATGAGCGAGATCCTGGCCGCCATCTTCGAAGGCACCGAGGCGGCCCGGCGCGCTCTGGAACGGTTGCGGGCGGTCGAAAGCGAGCACGCCGTGCACCTCGACGAGGCTTGCACGGTCCGTCGCGAAGCCGACGGCCGACTGCGGATCGAGGAAGCGCTCGACGGCCGCGAACCTCGTCGTCTGCCACACGGCTTCTGGCACCGTTGGCTGAGCCACCTGCTCGCACCCCGGAACCACGGCCGAGAGCACGACGAGGAATGCGTCTGCCGGCCGTTCTGCCGGGCGGTCGCCGAAGCGGTCGGCCCGGATCACTCGGCGATCTTCGTCCACGTCGACGCTGGCGACGTCGAGCCGCTGGTGCGCGCCCTCGAGGCCGAGGGCGCCAAGGTCCTGCGCGCGCCCGCGACCTTGCGCGACGGGGAGCTGGTCCAGCGGCTCGAGGAGATGCTGGTCGAGGTGCCCTCGGCCGAGCAGCTCGCGCAGCTCGCCCTGGAGGTCGAGAACCAGAGGGTGCTCCAGGCGCGGGCGCGCCAGCGCGCCGCCGAGGAGGCACGACGGCTCGAGCTCGAGCGCCTCCGCGCCGAGACATTGTCGCCGGCCGAGCTCGAGGTGATCATGCGGCGTTGCGCCGATGCCGCACGGCGCGGTGCCACCAAGCTCGTCGTGCTCACCTTCCCGGCCGAGCTCCTGGAAGATCACGCCCGCCGGATCAACCAGGAGGAACCCGACTGGCCGCAGACCCTGGCCGGCCGGGCCAAGGCCTTCTATCGCTTCTTCAAAAGCCGGCTCGAGCCGTTGGGCTACCGTCTCGAAGCCAAGGTGATCGGCTACGAGGACGGCGTGCCGAGCACCGTGGCCTTCGTGCTCGATTGGTCACGCGTCCACAGAAACGCGACCCTCGAGCAGGCGTAGGAAACGCGCGGCCGTGGCGAGATCGCGCCGCAGCGCGGCGTGCCGCCGCTGTTGCTCGCGTTCCTCGCCCCAGCGCTCGATCTGGTAGAGCTCGTCGAGCTGGGCGAGCGCGAAGGCCTCGGCGGCGTCGAGCGCTCCGTCGAGCAGGGCGAGGCCGAGCACGAGCGAACCCGTGGCGGTCACCGCTGCGTGCAGGCCGACGAGCGGCCAGTCGGCCACCGCCTCGACCGCCGCTCGCAAGGCCAGAAGGCTCGCCTCGGGCTGCGGGCAAGGGTCGAGCGAGCGCACGAGCTCCAGCCTCGCCCCACGGGTCGCAACCAGCCAATCGAGCCAGGGCTGCCAGCGCTCGTGCTGACGGGCGGCGAGATCGGCGGGCGAAACCGCGCGGTAGCAGAGCAGCTCGGTGGCAGCATAGCCCACGACCTCCTCGATCGCATCCGCCCGCCGGGCCGGCATGAGATCGGTGGCGGTCACCGCGAGCCGGGTCAACGGCATGGTGGGTGGCGTGATCTGTTCCCCCTGGGCCGCCCATTCCGCCGCCACCGCCTCGGCGAGCGGTCGGGTGGGCAGACGCAGCGCCTGGCGCGCGGGTGTCTTGAGCGGCCGGCCGTCGAGCAGAACGGCCACCGGTCCCTCGCCCGGCTCGACCGTGACCTCGCGATAGAACCGCCTCATGCCGCGCGCGCCGCCAGGCCCTTGGCTTTCTCGACCGCGCGGACGAGCTCGACCGTACGAACCAGGACGTCCGGCGTGACGCTGATCGATTCGATCCCGCATTCGACCAGAAAGGCCGCGATCTCCGGATAATCCGAGGGCGCCTGGCCGCAGATCCCGATGTGCCGCCCGGCCGCCCTGGCCCTCTCGACGGCTTGGCGCAGGAAGGCCGTGACCGCCGGATCGCGCTCGTCGAAGGCCTCCGCCACGAGCGCGCTGTCGCGATCGACCCCGAGCACGAGCTGGGTGAGATCGTTGGAGCCGATCGAGAAGCCGTCGAAGCGCTGGGCGAACGCCTCGAGGTTGATCACGTTGCTCGGGATCTCGCACATCACGTAGACCTCGAGCCCGTCGCGGCCGCGCACCAGCCCCTCCTCGGCCATCGCCGCGAGCACGGCATCGGCTTCCTGCGGCCGCCGGCAGAACGGAATCATGAGCACGAGGTTGGTGAGCCCCATGACCTCGCGCACCCGCTTCATCGCCCGGCACTCGAGCGCGAAGGCCTCGCGATAGGCCGGGTGCGGATAACGCGCGGCACCGCGCCAGCCGAGCATCGGGTTCTCTTCCTGCGGCTCGAACGCACGGCCGCCCAAGAGCCGGGCATATTCGTTGCTCTTGAAGTCGGACAGCCGGGCGATCACCGGCCGCGGCCAGAAGGCAGCACAGATCGTCCCGACCGCTTCGGAGAGTTTGGTCACGAAATACTCGGCCGGCGAGGGCCACCCTGCGACGAGCTCCTCGATCGCCCGGCGCTCGCCGGGATCGCTCACCCGCTCGGGGTGGAGGAGTGCCATCGGGTGCGCGCGGATGTCCTCGTTGATCACGAACTCGAGCCGGGCGAGCCCGACCCCGTCGGCCGGCAAGGAGGCGAGCGAGAAGGCGAGATCGGGGTTGCCGAGGTTGATCATCACCTTGGTCCGCGGCCGCTCGAGCCGTGCCAGATCGGTGCGTCGGACCTCGAAGGGTACCGCGCCCTCGTAGACCTTGCCGACCTCGCCCTCGGCGCAGGAGACGGTGACGGTCGCCCCTTCCGGGATCGTTCGGGTGGCACCCTCGGCACCGACGACCGCGGGGATGCCGAGCTCGCGCGCGACGATCGCCGCATGGCAGGTGCGGCCGCCCCGGTTGGTGACGATCGCAGCAGCCCGCTTCATCACGGGCTCCCAGTCGGGGGTGGTGGTATCCGCCACCAGGACCTCGCCGTCGCGGAAGGCCGCGAGCCCGCGCGGGTCGGCCACCACCCGGGCGGGGCCGGTCGCGATCTTGACACCGACGGCGCGGCCGCTGGCCAGCACCGGGCCGGATCCGGTCAAATGCCAGGTTTCGACCACCTGCCCGCGACGTTGCGAGGCGACCGTCTCGGGCCGGGCCTGGACGAGGTATAAGGCACCGTCGAGCCCGTCGAGCGCCCATTCCATGTCCATGGGCATCGGCCGGCCGGCACGCTGGGAATAATGCCGTTCGATCGCGATCGCCCAGCCGGCGAGCTCGAGCACCTGCTCGTCGGAGAGGCAGAAGCGGCGGCGCTCCTCCGCCGAGGTCGGCTTGTTGATCACGGCCTCGCGGGTCCGGCCCGGGGCGTAGACCATCTTGACCTTCTTGGCGCCGAGCCGGCGGCGCAGGACCGCGCGCTTGCCGGCTTCGTAGCTCGGCTTGTGGACGTACCACTCGTCGACGTCGACAGCACCCTGGACCACGTTCTCGCCGAGCCCCCAGGCACCGGTGAGGAAGACGACGTCGGGAAAGCCGGTCTCGGTGTCGATCGAGAACATGACGCCGGCGGCGCCGAGATCGGAGCGGACCATCTTCTGGACACCGACCGAGAGCGCCACTTTGAAATGATCGAAGCCCTTGTCGATCCGGTAGGAGATCGCCCGGTCGGTGAACAACGAGGCCATGCAGCGTCGGACCGCATCCAACAGCATCGCCCGACCGCGCACGTTGAGATAGGTGTCGTGCTGACCCGCGAAGCTCGCGGTCGGCAGATCCTCCGCCGTGGCCGAGGAGCGGACCGCGAACGAGAGCTCGCTGCCGTAGGCCGCCGCGAGGCGGTCGTGGGCGTCGAGGATCTCGGCCTCGATCTCGGCCGGTAGACCGGCGGCGTAGACGAGCTCGCGGCAGCGCGCGCCGGCGCGGGCGAGCGCGTCGACGTCGCGCTTGTCGAGACCCTCGAGGGCGGCGCGCAGCTCGGGCTCGATCCCGGCCCGCGCAATCACCGCACGAAAGGCCTCGGCGGTGACGGCGAAGCCGTCGGGGATCCGCACGCCCAAAGGCCGCAGCTCGCGCACGAGCTCGCCGAGCGAGGCGTTCTTGCCGCCGACCAGCGGCACATCCGCCATCGTCAGATCGGCGAACCAGCGGATCCAGCGGCCGGTGGTCACGGGCGTCTCTCCCTCAGGCTGTCCGTTCCGTCCTGATCGGCGATCGTGGCGATCCGATGACCGCTGCACCATCGGCCGGCCCGGCCGCATCGTCGAACAGCGCCTCGAAGCGATCGAGGATCCGCTCCGCCCCGGCCGCCACGAGCTCCTCGGCCGGGTGGTTGCCCCAAGCGACCCCGATCGGGACGACGCGCGCCGCCTTGGCCATCGCCATGTCGAAGCTGGTATCGCCGATCATGAGCGTCGCCTCGCGCGGCGCGCCGGTCTCGCAAAGCGCCGCCTCGATCATCGCCGGATGCGGCTTGGAGGGGTGCAGATCGGCGGTCTGGAGTGTGGTGAAATGGCGCTCGAGCCCGTGCCGCTCGAGCACGGCGCGCAGCCCGCGCATCGCCTTGCCGGTCGCCACCCCGAGGAGCCAGCCCTCGGCCAGGAGGCGGTCGAGCGTCGCCCTGGCGCCCGGAAAGAGCGGCTCCTCGAAATCGGGCCGCGCCCGCATCGCGAAGAACGCGGCCTTGTAGTGCTCGGCGAGCCGCTCGGCGCGGTCCGGGTCGGGCTCGCCCAGGAGCTCGGCCGTAGCGATCGGAAGCGTGAGCCCGACGATCCGCCGCACCGCCTCCGGTGCCGGCGGCGGCAGGCCCTCGGCGCGGAACGCCGCCTGCATGCAGGCGACGATGGTCGCCTGGCTGTCGACGAGCGTGCCGTCGATGTCGAAGATCGCGAGACGGAGGCTCATGCCGATCCCAATTCCGGGGGACGCCCGCCTCAGATCGGGGCCGTGGACACCGCGGGCAAGGCCCGCTCATCGATCGGCGGCTCGGTCCTCCCCGCGGACCGGCCAGTCGTCGAGCGTCGCACCGGGCAGCTCGGGCCGGGCGAGCCCGAGCCAGGCGAGGGCCTCGCGGAAGGCCGATGGTGGCTCGGCGGTGATCCGCAAGGGTTTTCCCTTGGGACCCGGCAGCTCGAGCTCGCGGGCGTGCAGCATGAGGCCCTTGGGCGCACCCTTGGGGTGCGCGGCCTTGCCGCCGTACTTGCCGTCACCGAGGATCGGGGCACCTAGCGCCGCGCAATGGGCGCGGAGCTGATGGGTCCGGCCGGTGAGCGGCAGCAGGGCCACCCAGCTCGCGACCTTGCCGGCGCGCGCCAGGACCTTGAACTCGGTCTTGGCCCACCGCGCCGCTTCGTCCTCTTCGGTGTCGGCGGCGGGCTCGACCTTCTCGCGACCCGGGGGACCGCGCTTGGCGAGCGGCAGGTCGATCACGCCCTCGTTGCGCGGCGGCCCGCCCACGAGGATGGCCCAATAGAGTTTCCGCAAGCGGTGCTGTTGCAGGGCGAAGCCGAGCTCGCGCGCGACCTCGGCCGTGCGCGCGACCACGAGCACGCCCGAGGTGTCGCGGTCGAGTCGGTGCACGAGGCGAGGTTTCTCGCCGCTTCGCGCGAAGGCCTCGAGCAGGGCGTCGACGTGGCGGGTGGTCGCCGTACCACCCTGCACGGCGAGGCCGGGTGGCTTGTTCAAGGCGATGATCCGGGCGTCCTCGTAGATCACGAGGGAGCGGGCGAACGCCCGGTCGCCCGGGCCGAGCCCCCGGCGGCGCGGCCGCTCGCCCTCGCGCGCCGCGCTGCGCGCCGCTTCTGGAAGGGGCGGGATGCGCACGATCTGGCCCGCGGCGAGGCGCAGACCTGCCGTCGCGCGCTTGCCGTCGACGCGGAATTGCCCGGTGCGCAACAGCTTCTGCAGCTGGCCGAAGGCGAGCCCGGGAAGGTGCGCGCGGATCCAGCGGTCGAGTCGCCAGCCGGCCTCCTGCGGGGCGACGGTCCGCTGCTCGACACGACCGCGCGCGTCCGCTCCGGCCGCCTCGCCCGTGGGTTCCGACCCGGCCTCGGCCGCCCTCGTGCTCATCCCTCGCCTCCGGCCGCTCGCCGAGTCTTCGTGCGTTCGCGGGCGCGCTCCTCCCGCAGCCGGTCGAGCTGGGCCAAGCGCTCGGCCAGCCGCGCTTCGAGGCCCTCCTTCGTGGGCTCGTAGTACCGCTCGCGCGCCATGCCGTCGGGGAAATAGTTCTGGCCGGAGAAGCGGTCCGGTGCGCCGTGGTCGTACTCGTAGCCGCGACCGTAGCCGAGCGTGCGCATGAGGCGCGTCGGAGCGTTGAGGATGTGCAGCGGCGGCGGTAACGAGCCCTTCTCCTTGGCGGCTCGCATCGCCGCGCCATAGGCCAGGTAGACCGCGTTCGATTTGGGCGCGAGGGCGAGGTAGACGGTCGCCTCGGCCAAGGCCAGCTCGCCCTCCGGGCTGCCCAGCCGCTCGTAGGCCTCGGCCGCGGCCAGCGCGAGCGGCAGGGCCTGCGGGTCGGCGAGGCCCACGTCCTCGCTCGCCATCCGCACGATCCGGCGCGCGAGATAGCGCGGGTCCTCGCCGCCATCGAGCATGCGGCAGAGCCAATAGAGCGCCGCGTCCGGATCCGAGCCGCGCACCGATTTGTGGAGGGCGCTGATCAGGTTGTAGTGCGCCTCTTCCTGCTTGTCGTAGACCGGCAGGCGGCGCTGGAGGATCTCCGCGAGCCCCTCGACGTCGAGCACGGGCTCGCTCGGCAGGTCGGCGATCGCTTCGACCATGTTGAGCAGATAGCGGCCGTCGCCGTCGGCGAGCTCGCAGAGCCGAGCCCGGGCGGCCGCATCGAGCGGCAGGCGTCGGCCGAGCCGGGCCTCGGCCCGCTCGAGGAGCTTCTCCAGCGCTTCGGGCGACAGGCGCTCGAGCACGACCACGTGGCAGCGCGAGAGCAGCGCCGCGTTCAAGGCGAAGGACGGGTTCTCGGTCGTCGCCCCGATCAGGGTGACGGTACCGTCCTCCACCTCGTGCAGCATCCCGTCCTGCTGCGCCCGGTTGAAGCGGTGGATCTCGTCGATGAACAGGATCGGGTGGCGGCCCCGGGCGCGAAGGCGTCGCGCCTCCTCGAAGGCCCGGCGCAGATCGGCCACCCCCGCCATCACCGCCGAAAGCGCGAGCAGCGGCTCGCCCACCTCTTTGGCCAACAGGCGCGCGAGCGTGGTCTTGCCGGAACCGGGCGGACCCCAGAGGATCAGCGAAGCGAGGCGCTTGCGCGCGATCATCCGGCCGAGCGGACCCTCGGGGTCGAGCGCCTTTTCCTGCCCCAGGATCTCCTCGAGCCGCTGCGGCCGCAGCCGCTCCGCGAGCGGCGCGTCGGACGCCGGCCCGGCCTCGACCGCCACCGGAGCGAACAGATCGTCGCTCGGGCTCAGCCCACGCTCAACACGAGCTGCTGGTCGCCGCGTCGCACGCCGATCTGCCATCGTCCCCTCGCCCCGCGTCGGACGACCTCCTGGAGCTCGGCGACGCTGCCGACCGGCTGGCCGTTGACGCTCTCGACGAGATCGCCTCGCCGCAGCCCGAGCCGAGCCGCGAACCGGCCCGGCTCCGAGCCGAGCACAACGACACCGCGATCGACCCCGCCGAGCTGCAGTTCCTCGGCGAGGCCGGGAGTGAGCTCGCCGACCGTCAACCCGTCGAGCGGATGGCGCCCCTCGAGCCGGGTGACGTTCCTGGGTCGACGCTCCGGGGGCTCGATCGGCACCGCGACGATCCGCTCCTGCCCGCGTCGCCAGACCTGGAGCCGGGCGCGGTCGCCGAGCGGGTTCAGACTCAAACGGTAGGAAAGGCTCGCCGGCTCGTCGACCGCGACCCCGTCGACGCTCAAGACGACGTCGCCCGCCTGCAGCCCGCCGCGTGCGGCGGGACCATCGCGCGCGACGCGTCGGACGAGGACCCCGCGCGGGCGATCGAGACCGAGGTTGCGGGCGAGCTCGGCGTCGACCGCCTGCAGTTCGGCACCGAGCCAGGGTCGAACGATCTCGCCGCGGCCGCCTTCGAGGGCGGCGAGCCGGGCGGCGACGAGATTGGCGGGAACGGCGAAGCCGATCCCGATCGACCCGCCCGAGCGGGTGAAGATCGCGGTGTTGACCCCGATCAGCTTGCCGTCGAGGGTGACGAGCGCCCCGCCCGAATTGCCGGGGTTGATGGCGGCATCCGTCTGGATGAAGGAGACGTCCTTCTCGAGCGAGGGGTGGGTACGGCTCTTGGCCGAGACGATTCCCGAGGTGACGGTCTGGCCGATGCCGAACGGGTTGCCGATCGCGAGCACGACATCGCCGACCTCGATGGCGTCCGAATCGCCGAGTGCCACCGTCGGCAGCCGCTCGCCACCGGTCTCGATCCGCAAGAAGGCCAAGTCGCTACCGCGATCGGAGCCGAGGATGCGGGCGGCGAACGACCGGCGATCGGCGAGCACGACCTCGATCTCCTCCGCCCCCTCCACGACGTGATGGTTGGTCACCACGAGCCCATCGGGTCGCAGGATCACGCCGGAGCCGAGCGAGGTCTCGATCCGCTGGCGCGGCCGGGCGAGCGGGCCGGGCCCGCCGAAGAAGAACTGGAAGAAGGGATCGTCGAACAGCGGCTCGTGCGCGACCGTCACTTTGCGGCTCGTGATGCTGACCACGGCCGGTGCGACGCGGCGCACCACCGGTGCGAAGGACAGCCTGACGGTGGCGCTGTCGGAGGGAACCGTCCGCTCGACCGGCTGCGCGTCGCTCCTCGCGCAGCCGCCGAGGACGAGCGGGACGAGCAGGAGCGCCGCGGCGATCCGCTGCGCAACGCGGCGCATCGCCGAGCCCCGCCGCTTGCCCGCTTCAGCCCACGGCCTGCTCCGCTGCGGCGGCCGAGGCGAGCGGGCCCGAGTCCACCCCCTTGGCCGCGACGTCGCGATCGACGAGCTCGATGATCGCGACCGGGGCGCTGTCGCCCTGGCGGTAGCCGGCCTTGAGGATCCGGCAATAGCCGCCCGGCCGTTCCTTGTAGCGCGGACCCAGCACGTCGATCAGCTTGGCCGCGGTCGCTTCCGAGCGGGTCCGGGCGATCAAGAGGCGCCGGGCGTGCAGGTCGCCCCGCTTGCCGAGCGTGATGAGCTTTTCAACCACCGGCCGGAGCTCTTTGGCCTTGGGCAGCGTGGTCGTGATCTGCTCGTGCTTGACCAGGGCCTGCGCCAGGTTCGCGAGCAGGGCCTTGCGGTGCTCCCAGGTGCGGCTCAGGTTGCGGCCGCGCTTTCGATGACGCATCGCTCTTCGTCCTCGATCCGTCGGCCGAGCCCGCGGCCCGGCTCGTTGTCCGCCTGCCTCAGAACGGCTCCTCGACTTTGCGGGCCAGCTCCTCGATGTTCTCCGGCGGCCAGCCCGGCACCTCCATGCCCAGATGGAGGCCCATCTGCGCTAGCACTTCCTTGATTTCGTTCAAGGACTTGCGGCCGAAGTTCGGGGTCCGCAACATCTCTGCCTCGGTCTTCTGCACGAGATCGCCGATGTAGACGATGTTGTCGTTCTTGAGGCAGTTGGCCGAGCGCACCGAGAGCTCGAGTTCGTCGACTTTGCGCAACAAATTCGGATTGAACGGCAGCTCCGGCCGCCGCTCGCTCGGCATCGCGAGGTGCGGCTCCTCGAAGTTGATGAAGAGCTGGAGCTGATCCTGGAGGATCCGGGCGGCGTAGGCGACCGCGTCCTCCGGCGCCACCGAGCCGTCCGTCTCGACCTGCATGATCAACTTGTCGTAGTCGGTCTGCTGGCCGACACGGGCGTTGTCGACCCGGTAGGCCACTTTACGGACCGGGCTGTAGATCGCGTCGATCGCGATGAGCCCGATCGGCGCGTCCTCGCCCTTGTTGAGGTGCGCCGGCACGTAGCCCTTGCCGCTGTTGATGGTGAGCTCCATCGACAGCTTGCCGCCCTGGTCGACGTGGCAGATCACGTGGTCGGGATCCATGATCTCGATTTCGGATCCTGCCTCGATCATGCCGGCGGTCACGACCTTGGGCCCTTCGACCCGGAGCGTGGCCCGACGCGGCCCCTCGGCGTGCAGCCGCAGCCCGAGCTGCTTGAGGTTGAGGACGATGTCGGTGACGTCCTCGCGCACGCCCGGGATCGTCGAGAACTCGTGCAGCACCCCGTCGATCTGGATGGCGGTCACCGCCGCACCCTGCAGCGAGGAGAGAAGCACCCGCCGGAGCGCGTTGCCGAGCGTGATGCCGAAGCCGCGCTCGAGGGGCTCGACGATCAAGATCGCCTCGCGATCGGGCCGCCGGCCCGGCTGGACCTCGAGCTTCTGCGGCTTGATCAGCTCCTGCCAGTTCCTCTGGATCAACGGACCACCTCGCATCTGCACGGCTGCGATGCCCAATGCGTTGAGGCCCGCGAGCCGCTCGCGCGGCCCGGGGCCGGTTGCCACGAACGACACCGAAAACTCAGACGCGGCGGCGCTTGCGCGGCCGGCATCCGTTGTGCGGGATCGGCGTCACGTCCCGGATCGAGGTGATGGTGAAGCCTACGGCCTGCAAGGCGCGCAGCGCCGATTCGCGTCCCGACCCCGGCCCGCGGACCTCCACCTCCAGGGTCCGCATCCCGTGGTCCATCGCCTTGCGCCCGGCGGCTTCCGCGGCGACCTGCGCGGCGAAGGGTGTGGACTTGCGCGAGCCCTTGAAGCCCTGCGAGCCGGCAGACGCCCAGGCGATCGTGTTGCCCTGCGCGTCGGTGATGGTAATCATGGTGTTGTTGAAGGTCGCGGCGACGTGCGCCACGCCCGAGGTGATGTTCTTGCGCTCGCGTCGGCGAACGCGGGTCTGGGTCTCGGTGGCCATGGCTTACTTCTTGGTCGCCTTCTTCTTGCCGGCGATCGGTCGGGCCGGGCCCTTGCGCGTCCGGGCGTTGGTATGGGTCCGCTGACCACGCACCGGCAATCCGCGCCGGTGGCGAAGCCCGCGATAGCAGCCGAGATCCATCAGCCGCTTGATGTTCATCGCGACTTCGCGGCGCAGATCGCCTTCGACCTTGTACTCGCGGTCGATGACCTCGCGGATCCGCGACAACTCGGCATCGGTAAGCTCGTGCGTGCGCCGCATGTGCGCGATACCGCAGCGATCGAGGATCACTTTGGCGTTGCTCGGGCCGATCCCGTAGATATAGGTCAGCGCGATCCAGATCGGCTTCTGGCTCGGTATGTTGACACCGGCGATGCGGGCCACGTCACACTCTCCTGGGCTCGTCCCGACGAGCACCGCGCGCGAGCGCCTCTTCCGGCACCGCGCCCGAAAAGCTCGCGGAGTATAGGCAGTTCGGCTCGACCGTCAACCGGCGATATCCTCCAGCGCGCGGCGGATCGCCGCGGTCACCTCGGCGATCGGCGCCATCCCGTCGACCGTCCGCAACAGGCCGCGCTGCCGGTAGAACGGCAGCAAGGGCGCCGTCTGCGCGGCATAGGCCTGCAGCCGCGTGCGCACCGCTTCGGCGTTGTCGTCCTTGCGGCGGACGAACTCGGTGCCGCCGCAGACGTCGCACACGCCCTCGACCGCCGGCCGCTTGAAGCGATCGTGGTAGCCGGCGCCGCACTTGGCGCACGCGAACCGCCCGGCGATGCGCTCGACCAGCGCCTCGGTGTCGACTGCGAGCTCGATCACCGCGTCGAGCTTCTCGCCGCGCTCGGCCAAGAGCCGCTCGAGCGCCTCGGCCTGGGCGACCGTCCGCGGGAACCCGTCGAGGACGAAGCCCCTGGCGCAGTCCGGCGAGCGCAGCCGCTCGGCGATCACGCCGATCATGATCTCGTCGGAGACGAGCTCGCCCCGCTCCATGACCGCCTTGGCCTGCCGGCCGATCTCGGTACCCGCGGCGACCGCAGCGCGCAGCATGTCGCCGGTCGAGAGCTGCGGGATCCCGTAGCGCTCCTTGAGCCACTGCGCCTGGGTTCCCTTGCCGGCGCCCGGCGGGCCGAGCAGGACGAGCCTCATCCGCGTCTCCCGCGCAGCCGCGCCTTCTTGATGAGCCCCTCGTATTGATGCGCGATCAGGTGCGACTGGATCTGCGCCACCGTGTCCATCGTCACCGATACGACGATCAGGAGCGAGGTGCCGCCGAAATAGAACGGCACGGCATATTGCGCGATCAGCACCTCGGGCAGGACGCAGACCGCCGCGAGGTAGATCGCGCCCACCGCGGTCAGGCGGGTGAGCACGTAATCGAGATATTCGGCCGTGCGCTGCCCCGGCCGAATGCCGGGGATGAAGCCGCCGTGCTTCTTGAGATTCTCGGCCGTCTCCTGCGGATTGAAGACGATCGAGGTGTAGAAGAAGGCGAAGAACACGATGAGTGCGACGTAGATCGCGATGTGCAGCGGCTGGCCGTAGCCGAGCGCGGTCGTGATCACGATCAGCCACTCCGGACCGCCCTGGCCCGTGAAGCTGCCGATCGTGGCCGGCAACAACAGCAACGAACTCGCGAATATCGCCGGGATGACGCCCGCGGTGTTGAGCTTCAAGGGCAGATGCGTGCTCTCGCCGCCGAACATCCGGTTCCCGCCCACCATCCGCTTCGGATACTGGACCAAGAGCCGGCGTTGCGCGCGCTCGACGAAGACGATGAAGGTGATGACCGCGGCCGCCATCACGATCAGCAAGAGGATGAAGATCGTCGACATCGCACCGGTGCGGCCGAGCTCGAGCAGGGCCGCCAGTGCGGAAGGCAGGCCCGCGATGATGCCGACGAAGATGATCAGCGAGATGCCGTTGCCGATTCCGCGCGCGGTGATCTGCTCGCCGAGCCACATCAAGAACACGGTACCGCCCACGATCGTGATCACGGTCGTGATGCGGAAGAACCAGCCCGGATCGATCACCGCCGAGCCGTTCGGCCCGCTCGTCGCCTCGAGCCCGATCGCCATCCCCCAGGCCTGGAAGGCGGCGAGTACGACGGTCAGGTAGCGAGTGTACTGGTTGATCTTCTTGCGGCCGGTCTCGCCTTCCTTCTTGAGCTGCTCGAGCGTCGGCGAGACCGCTGTCATCAACTGCAGAATGATCGAGGCCGAGATGTAGGGCAGGATGCCGAGCGCGAAGATCGACATCCGCTCGAGGGCGCCTCCTGCGAACATGTTGAACATGCCGAGGATGCCGCCGCGCTGCTGGGCGAAGATCTGGGCCATGATCGCCGGGTCGATCCCGGGCAACGGCACGTAGGTGCCGAGCCGGTAGACGATCAGGCAACCGAGCGTGAACCAGATCCGCTTCTTGAGCTCGGTGGCCTTGCTGAAGGCGCCGAAATTGATCGCGCTCGCGAGCTGCTCGGCCGTCGAGGCCATCGTCCTGCCCTTCAGCCGGCCGCCGGCTCGGTACCCGGCAGGATCACTTTGCCGCCCGCCCGCTCGACCGCCTCGATCGCCTTCTTGGACGCGTGCGCGACCTCGAGGGTGAGCGGCACCGCGAGCTCGCCGCGCCCGAGCAGCCGCACCCCGTCGCGGGTCCGCCGGATCACCCCCGCCTCGACCAGCTTGGCACCGTCGAGCACCGCCCCGGCCGCGATCTTGCCGGCCTCGACCGCCTCTTGCAGCGTGTCGAGGTTGAGGACCGCGAACTCGCCGCGGGTCGGGTTCTTGAAGCCGCGCTTGGGCAACCGCCGATAAATCGGCATCTGCCCACCTTCGAACCAGGGCGGCTTCGGGTTGCTGCGGCGCGCCTTGGCACCTTTGTGCCCCTTGCCGGCGGTCTTGCCGAGCCCCGAGCCGATGCCGCGGCCGAGCCGCTTCTTGGCCGAGCGGGCGCCCGGGTTGTCGCTGAGCTCGTTGAGCTTCATCTCTCCATCCTCACCCGCGCTCCTCGGCGCCGACCGGCTCGACCCGCAACAGATGCTTGACCTTCTCGATCCGCCCGCGATTGGCCGGCGTGTCGTCGACGACGCGCGAACGGTGCAGCTTGTTGAGCCCGAGGCAGACCAGCGTGGCCCGCTGGTCGGCCGGCCTGCCGATCGGGCTGCCGATCTGGGTGATCTTGAGCTTGCCGCCGCTCACCGCTCGTTCCTCCACCTCGCCCCTCGGCCGGCTCACTCGGCCCGCGCCGCCTCGACGCCCTCGCGGCGGCCGATCAGATCGCTCACCTTTTTGCCGCGCTTGGCCGCGACCGTGCGCGGCGAGCAGACCTTGCCGAGTGCTGCGAAGGTCGCCTTGACCATGTTGTGCGGATTGTTCGAGCCCAACGATTTGGCGACCACGTCGCCGATCCCGAGTGCTTCGAACACCGCCCGCATCGGCCCGCCGGCGATGATCCCGGTCCCCGGCGGGGCGGCGCGCAGCACGACGCTGCCGGCCCCGAAGCGGCCCTCGACGTCGTGGTGCAGCGTGCGGCCCTGCCGCAGCGGCACCCGAACCATCGATCGCTTGGCCTGCTCGGTCGCCTTCCTGACCGCCTCGGGCACCTCGCGCGCCTTGCCCGAGCCGTAGCCGACGCGGCCTTTGCCGTCGCCGACCACGACCAGAGCCGAGAAGCCGAAGCGCCGGCCGCCTTTGACCACCTTGGCGACGCGGTTGACGCTGACGAGCCGATCGATCAGCTCGCTCTCGCCGCGCTCTTCGCCACCCGCCCGCTCGCGTCCCCGTGCCATGACCGTCCCCGTCCTCAGAACACGAGCCCGCCCTCGCGGGCGCCCTCGGCCAGGGCCTGGACCCGGCCATGATAACGATAGCCGCCGCGGTCGAACACCACCGCCTCGATCCCGGCCGCCTTGGCCCGCTGGGCGAGCAGGAGCCCGACACGCTTGGCGGCCTCCTTGTCGGCGCCGGTCTTGAGCTGGCCCTTGAGCTCCTTGTCCAGCGTCGAGGCGGCCGCGAGCGTCCGGCCCTGGGCATCGTCGATGATCTGGCCGTAGATGTGACGGCTCGAGCGGAACACGGTCAACCGCGGCCGCCCGCCCGCTTCGGTACGAATCCGATAGCGGACCCGCCGCGCCCGTCGCTCGAACCGCTCGTCTGCGCTCAGCATGCTCACTTCTTCTTGCCTTCCTTGCGGAGGATCACCTCCTCCGCGTATTTGATGCCTTTGCCCTTGTAAGGCTCCGGCTTGCGGAAGCTGCGGATCTCGGCCGCGATCTGGCCGACCTTCTGCTTGTCGGCACCGCTGATCGTGATCTGGGTCGGGCTCTCGCAGGTGATCTTGATGTCCGGCGGGATCGCGTACTTGATGTCGTGGCTGAAGCCGAGCTGCAGCGTCAAGAACTTGCCGTCGGCGGCGGCGCGATAGCCGACCCCGTTGATCTCGAGCTTGCGCGAGAAACCCTCGGCCACGCCCTTGACCAGATTGGCGACCAGGGAGCGCGACAGCCCCCACATCGCCTTGGCCCGCTGCTCGGCCGATCTCGGCTTGACGACGATCTTGCCGGCCTCGAGCGCGACCGTGACCTCGGGCGGCAGGACCTGGGCGAGCTCGCCGAGCTTGCCCTTGGCCCGCACGGTGTTGCCCTCGACCGCGACGGTGACACCGGCGGGTACCGGGACGGGATGTTTGCCGATCCGCGACATGCTCAGAACACCGTGCAGAGGATCTCGCCGCCGACCTTGAGCTCGCGCGCCTCCGCATCCGACAGGACGCCGCGCGGGGTCGACAGGATCGCGATGCCGAGGCCGTTGTAGACCTGCGGCAGATCCTTGACCCCGGCGTAGATGCGCCTGCCCGGCTTGGAGACGCGCGTGATCTCGCGGATCACCGGCTCGCCGTTGTGGTACTTGAGCTCGATCGCCAGCTCCCGGATTCCCGGCCGCACGTCGATCGTCTCGTAATTGCGGATGTAGCCCTCGCGCTTGAGGACCTCCAGCACGTTCATCCGCAGCTTCGAAGCCGGCGAGCGGACCACCGCCTTCTGCGCCCGCTGGCCGTTGCGGATGCGGGTCAGCATGTCGCCGAGCGGATCAGAGCCCACCATCGTCGTTCCCCGCCCTCACCAGCTCGACTTGACGCAGCCCGGGATCTGCCCCTGGCTCGCGAGGTCGCGGAGCGCGATCCGCGACAGACCGAATTTCCGGTAGTAGCCGCGCGGCCGGCCGGTGAGCGTGCACCGGTTGCGCACGCGCACGGCGGCACCGTTGCGCGGCAACGCCGCCAGCGCGAGGGTCGCTTCGAACCGCTCCTCGGGATCGCGCCCCTTGTCCATCACGATCTTCTTGAGCTCGGCGCGCTTGGCCTTGAACTTCGCGACCAGACGCCGGCGACGCTCGTTCTTCTCGATCGCGCTCTTCTTGGCCATCGCTCACTTCCGGAACGGCATGTTGAAACCGGCGAGGAGCGCCTTCGCCTCCTCGTCGGTCTTGGCGGTGGTGCAGATGATGATGTCCATCCCCCGCACCTCGTCGATCTCGTCGTAGTTGATCTCGGGAAAGATGATCTGCTCTTTGATGCCGAAGGCGTAATTGCCGCGCCCGTCGAACGCCTTCTCGGGCACGCCGCGGAAATCGCGCACCCGCGGCAACGCGATGTTCACGAGCCGATCCAGGAACTCGTACATCCGCTCGCGCCGCAGCGTGACCTTGCAGCCGATCGCCATGCCCTTGCGGACCTTGAAGTTGGCCACCGACTTGCGCGCCCGGCAGGGCACCGGCTTCTGGCCGGCGATCTGCGCCATGTCGCGCATCGCGTTGTCGAGCTTCTTGCGGTCGGCGACCGCTTCTCCGACGCCCATGTTGAGCACGATCTTCTCGAGCCGCGGCACCTGCATCGGGTTCTTGTAGCCGAACCGGTCGACGAGCTGCGGCCGGATCGTCCGCTCGTAATGCTCTTTGAGCCTGGTCATCGCACGCGCCCTCAGCGATCGATCAGCTCGCCGGAGCGCTTGGCGTAGCGCACCTTGCGGCCGTCCTCGAGGAAGCGGAACCCGACCCGCGTCGGCTTGCCGTCCTTGGGGTCGAGGTGGGCGAGGTTGGCGAGGCTGATCGGTGCTTCCTTGGTCACGATCCCGCCCTGCGGGTTCTTGGCCGACGGCTTGGTGTGCCGCTTGACGAGCCGCACGCCCTGGACGATCGCCCGCCCCTCTTCGGGGAACACCTTCAAGACCTCGCCCTGCTTGCCCTTGTCGCGCCCGGTCGTCACCACGACCTTGTCGCCCTTCTTGATCTTCGCGGCCATCACAGCACCTCGGGCGCCAGCGAGATGATCTTCATGAACTTCTTGGCGCGCAGCTCGCGAGTCACCGGGCCGAAGATGCGCGTGCCGATCGGCTCGCCCTGATTGTTGATCAGCACGGCTGCGTTCTTGTCGAACCGGATGGAGCTGCCGTCCGGCCGGTGGATCTCCTTGGCCGTGCGCACGATCACGGCCTTGGCGACCTCGCCCTTCTTCACCTTCCCGCGCGGAATGGCCTCTTTGATCGCGACCACGATCACGTCGCCGACCGTGCCCCACTTGCGGTGCGAGCCACCCAGAACGCGGATGCACTCGACCCGCCGCGCACCCGAATTGTCGGCCACCTCGAGATCGGTTTCCGGCATGATCATCGCTAGATCCTCACCCCTGGCTCGCGGGCTCGCTGCCCTCGATCAGGACCTCCCAGCGCTTGCGTGCCGAGAGCGGCCGACACTCGACGATCCTGACCACGTCGCCGATCTTGAAACGATTCTCGGGATCGTGCGCCATGTACTTCTTCGACCGCTTGACGGTCTTGCCGTAGAGCGGATGCATCACGCGACGATCGACCCGCACGACGATCGTCTTGTCCATCTTGTCGCTCACCACCGTGCCTTGCAGCACCCGCCTCGGCATCGCTCCGACCCCTACCCCTCAAGCCCTGACCGCGGCGGCGCGCCGGCGCTCGTTGAGCACCGTCAACAGACGCGCGATCTCCCGCCGCACCTCGCGCACCCGGCGCGTGTTCTCGAGCTGCCCGGTCGCCTTCTGAAAGCGCAGGTTGAACTGCTCCTTCTTGAGATCCAGAAGACGGCTCTTCAACGCGTCGTCGCTCTGCGCCCTGAGCTCGCTCGCGTTCATCGCCTCACGCTCCTTCCTGGACGCGGGCCACGAACTTGGTCCGGATCGGCAGCTTGGCGGCGCCGCGCGCGATCGCCTCGGCCGCGAGCTCGGCCGGCACACCGTCGATCTCGAACAAGATGCGGCCCGGCTTGACCCGACACACCCAATATTCGACCGAACCCTTGCCCTTGCCCATGCGGACCTCGGCGGGCTTCTTGCTCACCGGAATGTCCGGGAACACCCGGATCCAGACCCGGCCGACCCGCTTCAGATGGCGCGTGATCGCCCGCCGCGCCGCCTCGATCTGGCGCGCGGTCACCCGCTCCGGCTCGAGTGCCTTCATGCCGTAGGCGCCGAAGGTCAGGGTGAAGCCGCCCTTGGCCAGACCGTGGATCCGGCCCTTGTGCGCCTTGCGGTACTTGGTGCGGTTGGGCTGCAGCATCAGGCCTCGCTCCCCCGCCGGCCTTCCGAGCGCTGCGGCGGGCCCGCCTCGGCGAGCTTGCGATCGTAGGCCATCGGATCGTGTTCGAAGATGTCGCCGCGATAGACCCAGACCTTGACCCCGCAGGTGCCGTAGGGGGTCTTCGCGGTCGCGCGGCCGAAATCGATGTTGGCGCGCAGCGTGTGCAGCGGCACCCGTCCCTCGCGGTACCACTCCGAGCGAGCGATTTCGGCCCCGCCCAGCCGGCCGCCGCAGGTCACCTTGATACCCTGCGCGCCGAGCCGCATCGCCGCCTGCACCGCCCGCTTCATCGCCCGCCGGAAGGTGACCCGCTTCTCGAGCTGCTGGGCGATGTTCTCGGCCACGAGCTTGGCGTCGAGCTCGGGTTTGCGGACCTCGACGATGTTCAAGGTCACCTCGCCCGAGCAGCGCTGCGCGAGCTCGCGCCGCAAGGTCTCGATCTCGGCGCCCTTCTTGCCGATCACCACACCGGGTCGGGCGGTGTGGATCGTCACCCGCGCCTTCTTGGCCGGCCGCTCCACGACGACTCGACTGACACCCGCCTGCGCCAGCCGCTTCTCGAGGAACTCGCGGATCTTGAGATCCTCGGCCAACAGCTTCGCATAGTCGTGGTCGGCGTACCAGCGCGAGTCCCAGGTCCGGTTGACGCCGAGCCGCAGGCCGACCGGGTTGACCTTCTGCCCCATCAGGCCGCCTCCTCCGCCTGCCGCACGACGATCCGCAGCCGGCTGAAATATTTGTGGATGCGCCCCGCTCGGCCGCGGGCCCGGGCGTGCAACCGCTTCATGACGACCTGTTTGCCGACGCTCGCTTCGGCGACCACCAGCCGGTCGACATCGAGCCCGTGATTGTTCTCGGCGTTGGCGATGGCGCTCTCGAGCACTTTCTTGACCGAGGCGGCCGCCCGCTTGCGCGAAAAAGCGAGCGCGGTCACCGCCTTGCCGGCCGGCAGGCCACGAATGAGCTCGGCCACGAGGTCGAGCTTGCGTGGGCTGACCCGCAACATCAGCCCCTGTGCCAACGCCTCGTTCTCGGCCAGCCTGCGCTCCTGCTTGGGCTTGCCCATCCTACTTCCTCTTGGCCTTCTTGTCGGCGCCGTGGCCGTGGAACGTGCGCGTCGGCGCGAACTCGCCGAGCTTGTGACCGACCATGTTCTCGGTCACGTAGACCGGAACGAACTTCTTGCCGTTGTGGACGGCGAAGGTGATCCCGACGAACTCCGGCACGATGGTGGAGCGCCGCGACCAGGTCTTGATGATGTCGTTGCGGCCCGAAGCCCGCACCTTCTCGACCTTGTCGAACAGGTAACCGTCGACGAACGGCCCCTTCCAAACCGAGCGCGGCATGGCTCAGCCACCCCTCTTCTTGGCGAGATGCCGGCTGCGCACGATCATGCTCGTGGTCCGCTTGTTGCGCCGCGTCTTGTGCCCCTTGGTCGGCTGACCCCACGGGCTCACCGGGTGGCGACCGCCCGAGGTCTTGCCCTCGCCGCCACCGTGCGGATGGTCGATCGGGTTCATCGACACGCCGCGATTGTGCGGCCGACGCCCCTTCCAGCGCATCCGCCCGGCCTTGCCCCAGACGACGTTCTGGTGGTCGGGATTGGAGACGGCACCGACCGTCGCCATGCAATTCTGGTGCACCAGCCGGATCTCACCCGACATGAGCCGCACCTGCGCATAGTCGCCGTCACGGCCGATCAGCTGGGCGAAGGTCCCGGCCGAGCGGGCGAGCTGGCCGCCCTTGCCGATCTTGAGCTCGACATTGTGGACGATCGTGCCCACCGGGATGTTCTTGAGCGGTGCCGCGTTGCCGGGCTTGATGTCGACCTTCTCGCCGGCCACCACGGTGTCGCCCACCGCCAGACGCTGCGGCGCCAGGATGTAGGACTGCTCGCCATCCGCGTAGCGCAAGAGCGCGATGAAGCCGGTGCGATTGGGATCGTATTCGAGCCGCTCGACGATGGCCGGGACGTCCCACTTGCGCCGCTTGAAGTCGATCAGCCGGTAGGCGCGCTTGTGCCCGCCACCGCGGAAGCGCACGGTGATGTGACCGTGGTTGTTGCGCCCGCCACTCGAGGTCTTGCCACGGGTCAGCGCCTTGACCGGCTTGCCCTTGTGCAGCTCGGAGCGGTCGACCAGGACCAGCTGGCGACGCGCCGGGCTCGTCGGCTTGAAGCTCTTGAGCGCCATCGCCTCAGATCCCCGTGGTGACGTCGATCCGTGCGCCCTCGGCGAGCGTCACGATCGCCTTCTTGACGTCCGGCCGACGGCCGAGCCGGCCGCGGGACCGCTTGACCTTGCCCTTGACGTTCAAGGTGTTCACCGCCGTGACCTTGACGTTGAAGAGCGCCTCGACGGCGGCCTTGATCTGCGGTTTGGTCGCATCCGGCCGAACCTTGAACACGATCTGGTTCTTCTCCGACAGCATCGTCGCCTTCTCGGTGATCACCGGGGCGATGATGACGTCGTACGTCGAGGCCCTGATCATGCGAGCCGCTCCGAAAGGCCCTGCACCGCCTCGGTGGTCAACACCAACACCTCCCGCCGGAGGATGTCGTAAACGTTGGCACCCTGCACGGGCAGAACGTCGAGTGCGGGAATGTTGCGGGCGCCGCGCGCGAAGTTGGGGTCGATCTCCGCTCCGCCCACGACCAGCGCCGACCCGATCCCGAGCCGCGCCATCGCCGCTGCGACCTCTTTCGTCTTGGCCACGGGGAGCTCGAGCCGGTCGAGCACCACGAGCTTGCCCTCTTTGGCCTTGGCCGAGAGCGCGCATTTGAGCCCGAGGGCGCGCACCTTGCGCGGCAGGTCGATGGCATGGCTGCGCGGCAAGGGCCCGTGCGCGACACCGCCGCCGCGGAACAAATTGACCCGCCGCGAGCCGTGCCGGGCCCGGCCGGTGCCCTTCTGCTTGTACATCTTGGCACCGGTGCGATTGACCTCGCCGCGGGTCTTGACCTTGTGCGTGCCCGCCCGGCGCTTGGCCAGCTGCCAGACCACCACCCGCTGGAGGATGTCGGGCCGCACCTCGACGCCGAAGATGGAATCGTCGAGTTCGATCGTCCCGACTTCTTCGGCCATGAGGTTCTTGACCGGGAGCTGCATGCTCACGCCTCCGGCTCCTCGTGCACGATCGCCTCGGCCTCTTCGCCCGCCTTGACGAGCGCAGCCGGGTAGGGAGCCTCTTTGGGCAAGCGCTTCTTGACCGCGTCGCGGACCTCGACCCAGGCCCCCCGCGCACCCGGCACGCCACCCTTGACGAGGATGATCCCGGTCGCCGGGTCGACGCCGAACACCTCGAGGTTCTGCACCGTCACCCGCCGCGCACCCATGTGCCCGGCCATCTTCTTGCCCTTGAAGACCTTGCCCGGGTCCTGACGGTTACCGGTCGAGCCGTGCGAGCGGTGCGAGATCGACACCCCGTGGCTCGCCCGCAGCCCGCCGAAATTGTGCCGCTTCATGGCGCCGGCGAAGCCCTTGCCGATCGACACCGCCGAGACGTCGACATGTTGGCCGGCGACGAAATGCCCGACATGGACCTCGCTGCCGACCGGGACCACCGCATCGGGCGCCACCCGGAACTCGACGAGCTTGGCCTTGGGTTCGACCTTGGCCTTGGCGAAATGGCCTCGCATCGGCTTCGTCACGTTTTTCGTCTTGGCCTTGCCGACACCCAGCTGCACCGCACTGTAGCCGTCCTTCTCCGGCGTGCGGACGGCGACCACTTCGGCCTTCTCGACCTGCAGCACCGTGACCGGCACGTGGCTGCCGTCGACCCCGAAGAGCCGTGTCATGCCGAGCTTGCGGGCGAGGAGCCCCGTGCGCATCGCCATACCCTCAGAGCTTGATCTCGACGTCGACACCCGCCGCCAGGTCGAGCTTCATGAGCGCGTCCACGGTCTGCGGGGTCGGATCGACGATGTCGAGGAGCCGCTTGTGCGTGCGGATCTCGAACTGCTCGCGACTCTTCTTGTCGATGTGCGGCGAGCGGTTGACGGTGAACCGCTCGATCCGGTTGGGCAAGGGGATCGGACCGCGGACCCTGGCCCCGGTCCGCTTCGCCGTGCCGACGATCTCCCGCACCGACTGGTCGAGCACGCGATGATCGAAGGCCTTGAGGCGAATGCGGATGTTCTGCGTTTCCATGGCGCGCGGTCCGTCCCTCTGCTCGTCACTCGATGATCGAGGCGACCACGCCGGCGCCGACCGTCCGGCCGCCCTCGCGAATGGCGAAGCGCAGACCCTGCTCCATCGCGATCGGCGAGATCAGCTCGACCTCCATCGTCACGTTGTCGCCCGGCATCACCATCTCGACACCCTCCGGCAGCTTGATCGAGCCGGTGACATCGGTGGTACGGAAGTAGAACTGCGGACGATAGTTCGAGAAGAACGGCGTATGCCGGCCGCCCTCCTCTTTGGTCAGCACGTAGGTCTCGGCCTTGAACTTGCGGTGCGGCGTGATCGAGCCCGGCTTGCACAGCACCTGGCCGCGCTCGACCTCGTCGCGCTTGGTGCCGCGCAAGAGGATACCCACGTTGTCGCCCGGCTCGCCCTGGTCGAGAAGCTTGCGGAACATCTCGACGCCGGTGCAGACCGTCTTCTGGGTCGGCCGCAGACCGACGATCTCGACCTCGTCCCCGACCTTGATGATGCCGCGCTCGATCCGGCCGGTGACGACCGTGCCGCGACCGGAGATCGAGAACACGTCCTCGACCGGCATCAAGAACGGCTTGTCCTTCTCCCGCACCGGCTGCGGCACGTACTCGTCGACGGCCTTCATGAGCTCGAGGATGCTGTTCTTCCCGATCGCATCGTCGCGGCCCTCGAGCGCCGCCAGCGCCGAACCCTTGACGATCGGGATCTCGTCGCCGGGGAAGCCGTACTTCGACAGCAGCTCCCGGACCTCCAGCTCCACGAGCTCCAAGAGCTCCGGGTCGTCGACCATGTCGACCTTGTTCAGGTAGACCACGATCGCCGGCACGCCCACTTGCCGGGCGAGCAAGATGTGCTCGCGGGTCTGCGGCATCGGCCCGTCGGCGGCCGAGACCACCAGGATGGCGCCGTCCATCTGCGCCGCACCCGTGATCATGTTCTTCACGTAGTCGGCGTGACCGGGGCAGTCGACGTGCGCGTAGTGGCGCTGGTCGGTCTCGTACTCGACGTGCGCCGTGTTGATGGTGATGCCGCGCGCCTTCTCTTCCGGCGCCTTGTCGATCTGATCGTAGGCGGTGAACTGCGCCTTGCCCTGCTCGGCGAGAACCTTGGTGATGGCCGCCGTCAACGTCGTCTTGCCGTGATCGACGTGGCCGATCGTGCCGATGTTGCAGTGCGGCTTGGTCCGCTCGAACTTTGCCTTGGCCATCTCCGGTCCTCCGCTCGAAAGCGTGCTCTGCGCCCGTCGCTCAGGCGTACTTCGCGCGAATTTCTTCGGCGACCATCTGCGGCACGGGCTCGTAGTGGTCGAAGTGCATGGTGAACTGTGCCCGCCCCTGGCTCAGCGAGCGCAGCGTGTTGACGTAGCCGAACATGGTGGCGAGCGGCACCATCGCACTCACCACCTGGCCGTTGCCGCGCGGCTCCATGCCGGTGATCTGGCCGCGGCGGCTGTTCAGATCGCCGATGATGTCGCCCATGTACTCGTCGGGTGTGACCACCTCGACCCGCATCACGGGCTCCAGGAGCTGCGGCCCGGCCTTGGCGGCCGCCTCCTTGAAAGCCGCCCGGGCGGCGATCTCGAAGGCGAGCGCCGAGCTGTCGACCTCGTGATAGGCGCCGTCGACGAGCCGGGCCTTGACGTCGATCATCGGGAAGCCGGCCAGAACGCCGTTCTGCATCGCCGACTCGAGGCCCTTTTGCACGCCCGGCACGTACTCCTTCGGAACCGCGCCGCCGACCACCTCATTGACGAAGGTGAAGCCGCTGCCCTTCTCGCCGGGCTCCAGGACGATCTTGACCCGCGCGAACTGCCCCGAGCCGCCGGTCTGCTTCTTGTGCGTGTAGTCGACCTCGGACCGGCGGGTGATCGTCTCGCGGTAGGCTACCTGCGGTTGCCCGACATTGGCCTCGACCTTGTATTCCCGCTTCATGCGGTCGACGATGATCTCGAGATGGAGCTCGCCCATCCCCTTGATCACCGTCTGTCCGGACTCGGGGTCGGTCGCGACTCGGAAGGAGGGGTCCTCGGCCGCCAGCCGGGCCAAGGCCACGCCCAGCTTTTCCTGATCGGCCTTGGACTTGGGCTCGACCGCCACCTCGATCACCGGCTCCGGGAACTCCATCTTCTCGAGGACGATCGGCTTTTGCGGATCGCACAGCGTATCGCCCGTGGTCGTGTTCTTGAGGCCCACGAGCGCCACGATGTCGCCGGCATTGGCCTCCTTGATCTCCTCGCGCTGATTGGCGTGCATCAGGAGGATGCGGCCGATGCGCTCGCGGCTGTCCTTGACCGAATTGTAGAGATAGGAGCCGCTCTCGAGCCGGCCCGAATAGAGCCGGACGAACGTCAACGTGCCCACGAACGGATCGGACATGATCTTGAAGGCGAGGGCCGCGAGCGGCTCGGCGTCGTCCGGCTTGCGGATCACCTTCTCCTCGGTCTTGGGATTGATCCCCTCGACCGGCGGCAGATCCACAGGCGACGGCAAGAAATCGACGACCGCATCCAACAAGGGCTGCACACCCTTGTTCTTGAACGCGGCACCGCACAGCACCGGGACGAGCTTGAACTCGACCGTGCCCTTGCGCAGACAGCGGATGAGCGTCGCTTCGTCAGGCTCCTCGCCGCCGAGATAGGCCTCGAGGACGGCATCGTCCATCTCGGCGGCGGCCTCGATCAATTTGGTGCGATACTCCGCCGCTTTCTCCTTGAGATGATCCGGGATCGGCCGATCCTCGAACTTGGCACCCAGCGTCTCCTCGAGCCAGACGACGCACTTGTTGCGGAGGACGTCGACGACCCCGGTGAACTCGGCCTCGTGCGCGATCGGGAAGTTGACGACCACGGCATTGGCGCCGAGCCGATCCTTGATCATGTCGAGGCAGCGCCAGAAGCTGGCGCCGGTGCGATCCATCTTGTTGACGAAGCAGATCCGCGGAACGCGATACTTGTCGGCCTGCCGCCACACCGTCTCGGTCTGCGGCTCGACCCCGGCCACCCCGTCGAACACCGCGACCGCACCGTCGAGCACGCGCAAGGAGCGCTCGACCTCGATCGTGAAGTCGACGTGGCCGGGCGTGTCGATGATGTTGATCCGGTGGTCGCGCCAGAAGGTCGTGGTCGCGGCCGAGGTGATCGTGATGCCGCGCTCCTGCTCCTGCTCCATCCAGTCCATCGTCGCGGTGCCCTCGGGCACCTCGCCGATTTTGTAGGAGCGACCGGGGGAATAGAGGATCCGCTCGGTCGTGGTCGTCTTGCCGGCATCGATGTGCGCCATGATGCCGATGTTGCGGTACCGCTCGATGGGGACAGTGCGCGCCATGATCGTCGCCTCGGCCCGAACCGTGGTCACCAACGATAATGCGAGAAGGCGCGGTTGGCCTCGGCCATCCGGAGCGTGTCCTCGCGCTTCTTGAAGGCGGCGCCGCGACCGTTGGCGGCGTCCAACAGCTCGCCGGCGAGCCGCTCGATCATCGTCTTTTCCGAACGCGCCTGCGCGGTCTGGATGATCCAGCGGATCGCCAGCGCCTGGCGCCGCTCCGGCCGCACCTCGACGGGCACCTGATAGGTGGCACCGCCGACGCGCCGCGAGCGGACCTCGAGCGCCGGCTTCACATTGTCGAGGGCGTGGTGGAACAGCTCGAGCGGATCCTTGCCGGTTCGCTTCTGGATACGATCGAATGCACCGTAGACGATTTTTTCCGCGACCGACTTCTTGCCCTCGCGCATCACGCAATTGATGAACTTGGCGACGACCTGATCCCCGAACTTCGGGTCGGGCAGGACCTCGCGCTTCTCGGCGGCACGGCGACGCATGCTCGGCTCCCCTTACTTCGGCCGCTTGACGCCGTACTTGGAGCGCCCCTGCTTGCGCCCCTGCACACCCTGGGTATCGAGGGTGCCGCGGATGATGTGGTAGCGGACACCCGGCAGGTCCTTGACCCGGCCACCGCGGATCAGCACGACCGAGTGCTCCTGCAGATTGTGCCCCTCGCCGGGGATGTAGCTCGTCACCTCGTAGCCGTTGGTGAGGCGCACGCGAGCGACCTTGCGCAAGGCCGAGTTCGGCTTTTTCGGCGTGGTCGTGTAGACGCGCGTGCACACGCCCCGCTTCTGCGGGCAGGCCTGCATCGCCGGAACCTTGTTGCGTTCCGGCTTCGGTTCCCGGCCCTTGCGCACGAGCTGGTTGATCGTCGGCATGCTCGACCGTCCTCGACCCTCGTCCCGATGCCCCGCCCTTCGGCGGCATCGCCCGACACGAAAACGACCGACAGCCGGCCAACCGGCCCCGGTCGTGTCACGCTCGCCTACCTACCACCTGTTTTCGGTGCAGCGTCTGATCCGCGTGGGTCACCGCCTGCACCCTAGACAATGGCGCCCGGTCTTCTAGGCCCGCGGCGCCGACCCGTCAAGCCCCGATCGGGCCCGGCCGGCGGCGCCGTTCCGCCGCCGGCCGCGACCCGCCGTCTCACTCGCCCGCCGGCAGTTCCAACTCCGGGATGCGCAGTTCGTCCTCCGCACCGCCCCGTCCGAGCTCGCGCTTGGCGCCGGGCTCGCGCTTGAGCCGCTGGACGACGCCGCCGGTTCCCGCCGGGATGAGCCGTCCGACGATGACGTTCTCCTTGAGCCCGGTCAGGTGATCGACCTTGCCGGCGAAGGCCGCCTCGGTCAGCACCCGGGTCGTCTCCTGGAACGACGCCGCCGAGATGAACGACTGGGTCTGCAGGCTCGCTTTCGTGATGCCCTGCAGCACCGGGTGGCACTGCGCCGGCCGCCGGCCCTCGGCGATCATCCGCTCGTTGACGCGATGGAATTCGATCGCGTCGACCTGCTCGCCCACGAGATAGGTCGTGTCGCCGGGATCGGTGACCTCGACCTTCTGCAGCATCTGGCGGACGATGACCTCGACGTGCTTGTCGTTGATCTTGACACCCTGCAGCCGATAGACGTCTTGGATCTCGTTGACCAGGTACTGGGCGAGTGCCTCGACCCCGAGCACCCGCAAGATGTCGTGCGGGACCGGGTTGCCTTCGACGATGAGATCGCCCGGCTTGACCAGATCGCCCTCCTGCACGACCACGTGCCGGTTCTTGGGGATCAACAGCTCGACCGGATCGAGATCGCTGTCGGTCGGAATGATCCGCACCCGCCGCTTGTTCTTGTAGTCCTTGCCGAACTCGATCTTGCCCTCGAGCTCGGCGATGATCGCCGGCTCTTTTGGCCTACGCGCCTCGAACAGCTCCGCCACCCGCGGCAGACCGCCCGTGATGTCGCGCGTCTTGGAGGCTTCCTTGGGCAGCCGCGCGAGCACGTCGCCGGCCCCCACCTCCGCGCCGTTGTCGAGCTCGACCATGGCGCTCACCGGCAGCAGGTAGCGCGCCTCGGCGCCCGAGGGCAGCATGATCGGGTTGCCGTCCTTGTCCTGGATCAAGATCGCCGGCCGCAGGCTCGCGGTCCGGGCGCTCTGCCGCCAATCGATCACGGACTTGAACGCCTTGCCGGTGCTCTCGTCGGTGATCTCGCGATAGGTGACGCCCTCGATCATGTCGACGAACACGACACGCCCCGAGACCTCGCTGATCACCGGGATGGTGTGCGGATCCCATTCGGCCAGCAGATCGCCCGCCTCGACCTGCTTGTCCGGCTCGACCAGGAGGCGGGTACCGGAGCTCAGCTTCTGGCGCAGCTTCTCGCGGCCGACCTCGTCGTAGACGACGAGCTCGGTCGTCCGGCCGACGACGATCAGCCGCTCCATGCTGTCCTTCAACACGCGCGGGTTGATCAGCCGTACCACGCCCTTGCACGGGCTCTCGATCTGCGACTGCTCGACCGCGCTCTGGGCGGCACCGCCGATGTGGAAGGTGCGCATCGTGAGCTGCGTGCCGGGCTCGCCGATCGACTGCGCGGCGATCACGCCCACGGCCTCGCCGAGATTGACCGGCGTGCCGCGTGCCAGATCGCGGCCGTAGCACTTGGCGCAGACCCCGCCGATGCTGTCGCAGGTCAAGACCGAGCGGACCTCGATCTTGTCGACCCCGGCCTTGTCGATCCGCCGAACCGTCTCCTCCTCGAGCAGCTCGCCCGCGGCGGCGAGCCGCTCGCCGGTCTTGGGATGGACGATGTCGGCGGCCGCGGTCCGGCCAAGGATCCGCTCGGCGAGCTCGTCGCCGGCGGCCGCAGCCGTGATCGTCAGGTGCCGCTCGGTGCCGCAGTCCTCCTCGACGATGATGCAGTCCTGGGCGACGTCGACCAGGCGGCGGGTCAGGTAACCCGAGTTCGCGGTCTTGAGCGCGGTGTCGGCGAGCCCCTTGCGCGCCCCGTGCGTCGAATTGAAGTATTCGAGAACGGTGAGGCCCTCTTTGAAGTTCGAGACGATCGGGTTCTCGATGATCTCGCCCGACGGCTTCGCCATCAGCCCGCGCATGCCCGCGAGCTGCTTGATCTGGGCGGCCGAGCCGCGCGCGCCCGAGTGCGCCATCATCCAGATCGAGTTCGGTTGACGCCGCTCACCCTTGGGACCGACCGCGATGCGGACGTTCTGGATCTCGTTCATCATCTCGCTGCCGACAGCATCCGAGCAGAGCTGCCAGGCATCGACGACCTTGTTGTACTTCTCCTTCCGCGTGATCAGACCATCGGCATATTGCTGCTCGTACTGCCGGACCAGCTCCTGGGTGCGGCGGACGTGCTCCCACTTGCTCTTGGGGATGATCATGTCGTCCTTGCCGAACGAGATCCCCGCCCGGCAGGCGTGCGCGAAGCCCAGGTTCATGAGGCGATCGGCGAAGATCACCGTCTCTTTCTGCCCGCAGTGACGGTAGACCTCGTCGATGACCTGGCCGATCTCCTTTTTGGTCAACACCCGATTGATCAGCCGATCGAAGTTGAGCGAGGGGTGCTGCGGCAGAATCTCGTAGATCAGCATCCGGCCGGGCGTGGTCGTCACCGTGCGGGTGACGAGCTCGCCGTCGACGCCGACTTCCTGGATCCGGGCCTTGATCTTGCTGTGGATCGAGACCGCACCCGCGGCGAGCGCGTGCTGGACCTCGTCGAGGCCGCAGAACACCGAGCCCTCGCCCGGCTCGCCCTGCTGTTCGAGCGAGAGGTAGTAGAGCCCGAGGACGATGTCCTGGGTCGGCACGATGATCGGCTTGCCGTTGGCGGGCGAAAGGATGTTGTTGGTCGACATCATCAAGACGCGCGCCTCGAGCTGCGCCTCGAGCGACAGCAACACGTGCACCGCCATCTGGTCGCCGTCGAAATCGGCGTTGAAGGCGGTGCAGACGAGCGGATGGAGCTGGATCGCCTTGCCTTCGATCAACACCGGCTCGAACGCCTGGATGCCGAGGCGGTGCAGCGTCGGCGCGCGGTTGAGCAGGACCGGGTGCTCGCGGATCACCTGCTCGAGGATGTCCCAGACCTCGGGCCGCTCCTTTTCCACCATCCGCTTCGCGGCCTTGATCGTCTGCGCCTTGCCGTAGAGCTCGAGCTTGGCATAGACGAACGGCTTGAAGAGCTCGAGCGCCATCTTCTTGGGCAGGCCGCACTGGTGCAGCTTGAGCTCCGGGCCGACGACGATCACCGAGCGGCCGGAATAGTCGACCCGCTTGCCCAAGAGGTTCTGCCGGAAGCGGCCCTGCTTGCCCTTGAGCATGTCGGAGAGCGACTTCAGCGGCCGCTTGTTGGCCCCGGTGATGACCCGGCCGCGCCGGCCGTTGTCGAACAGGGCGTCGACCGCCTCCTGCAGCATCCGCTTCTCGTTGCGGACGATGATGTCCGGTGCCCGCAGCTCGATCAGCCGCTTCAAGCGGTTGTTGCGGTTGATCACGCGGCGATAGAGATCGTTGAGGTCGGAGGTCGCGAAGCGACCGCCGTCCAGGGGCACGAGCGGCCGCAGCTCGGGCGGGATCACCGGGATCACCTCGAGCACCATCCATTCCGGCCGGTTGCCCGACTCGAGGAAGGTCTCGACCATCTTCAAGCGCTTGACGAGCTTCTTGCGCTTGGCGTCGGAGGTCGTCTCGAGCAGCTCGGCCCGCATCTGCTCGCGCTCGCGCGCGAGGTCCAGGCGCTTGAGCATCTCGCGCACCGCCTCGGCGCCGATGCCGGCAGTGAAGGCGTCGTCGCCGAACTCGTCGCGATAGCGCTGGACCTGCTCCTCGGTCAGGAGCTCGTTCTGCTTCAAGGGCGTGAGACCGGGCTCGATCACCACCCAGTTCTCGAAGTAGAGCACCCGCTCGAGATCGCGCAGCGTCATGTCGAGTAGCACGCCGATGCGCGAGGGCACCGACTTCAAGAACCAGATGTGGGCGACCGGGGCGGCGAGCTCGATGTGGCCCATCCGCTCGCGGCGGACCTTGGACTGGATGACCTCCACACCGCACTTCTCGCAGACGATGCCCTTGTACTTCATGCGCTTGTACTTGCCGCACAAGCACTCGTAGTCCTTGATCGGGCCGAAGATCTTGGCGCAGAACAGCCCGTCCCGTTCCGGCTTGAAGGTCCGGTAGTTGATGGTCTCGGGCTTCTTGACCTCGCCGTACGACCATTCCCGGATCTGGTCGGGGCTGGCGATGCTGATGCGGATCGAGTCGAACTTCTGCGCACCGACCGACTGACCGAAGAGATACATCAAATCGTTCATCACCGTCCGCCCGCTCGCTCGAGGTCCACCCGACGCTCGCCCACGATTCGGCTCATTCGCCGCTCATCTCTTGCTGCAGCTCGACATTCAGCGCCAGGGCCTGCAGTTCCTTGACCAGCACGTTGAAGCTCTCGGGGATCCCGGCCTCGAAGGTCTCCTCGCCGCGCACGATCGCCTCGTAGATCTTGGTACGACCCGAGACGTCGTCGGATTTGACCGTCAGCATCTCCTGCAAGGTGTAGGCCGCACCGTAGGCCTGCAACGCCCAGCACTCCATCTCGCCGAAGCGCTGGCCGCCGAACTGCGCTTTGCCGCCCAGCGGCTGCTGGGTGACGAGGCTGTAGGGCCCGACCGAGCGGGCGTGGATCTTGTCGTCGACCAAGTGCCCCAGCTTCAGCATGTAGATGTAGCCGACCGTCACCGGCCGCTCGAACGGCTCGCCCGTGCGCCCGTCGTAGAGCGTCACCTGGCCCGAGGGATGGCAGCCGGCCTCCTCGAGCATGCGCACGATGTCGCTCTCGTGCGCGCCGTCGAACACCGGCGTCGCGATCGGCACGCCGATCCGCAGATTCTCGCCGAGCTCCAGGATCTCGGCATCGGCGTAGCCCTCGACCTCGCGCTGCACCTCCGGCCCGAAGATGCGGCCGAGCTTGGCCTCGAGCGCGCGCCGCGCCTCGCCGGCGCCGTCCGCCTTGCCGCTCAGCGCATCGGCGAACCGGTCGACGAGCTGCCCGATCTGCTTGCCGAGATTGGCGCAGGCCCAGCCCAGATGCGTCTCCAGGATCTGGCCCACGTTCATCCGCGAGGGCACGCCCAAGGGATTGAGGACGATGTCGACCGGGGTGCCGTCCTCGAGATACGGCATGTCCTCGATCGCCGCGATCCTCGAGATCACGCCTTTGTTGCCGTGCCGGCCGGCCATCTTGTCGCCCGGCTGCAGCTTGCGCTTCACCGCGACGAACACCTTGACCATCTTGAGCACGCCGGGCGGCAGCTCGTCGCCCCGCTGCAGCTTCTCGACCTTGTTCTGGAAGCGGTCTTCCAGAGCCTTGAGCCCGTCGTCGAGCTGCCGCTTGAGCCCCTGGATCTCGGTCATGAGCTCGGCATCCTCGATGCCGATCTCCCACCAGCTCCGCTTCGGCTGTGCCTCGAGCAGGGCCGCCGTGATCAAGGTGCCGGCGCGGATCCCGCGGGTCCCGGAGGTCGCCTTCTTGCCCTCGAGGATCTCCTTGAGCCGGCCGTAGATATTGCGCTCGAGGATCGCCCGCTCGTCGTCGCGGTCTTTGGCGAGCCGCTCGATCTCGGCCCGCTCGATCGCGATCGCGCGCTCGTCCTTGTCGACACCGCGCCGGCTGAAGACGCGCACTTCGACGACGGTACCCTGGACACCCGGCGGCACCTTCAACGACGTATCGCGCACATCGGCCGCCTTCTCGCCGAAGATCGCGCGCAAGAGCTTCTCCTCGGGGGTCATCGGCGTCTCGCCTTTGGGCGTGACCTTGCCCACGAGGATGTCGCCCGCCTTGACCTCGGCCCCGATGTAGACGATCCCGGCCTCGTCGAGATTGCGGAGCGCTTCCTCCGAGACGTTCGGGATGTCGCGCGTGATCGCTTCCGGACCGAGCTTGGTATCGCGCGCCATCACCTCGAATTCCTCGATGTGGATCGAGGTGAAGACATCGTCGCGGACGATACGCTCCGAGATCAGGATCGAATCCTCGAAGTTGTAGCCGTTCCACGGCATGAAGGCACACAGGACGTTGCGCCCGAGTGCCAGCTCGCCGAGCTGCGTCGACGGCCCGTCGGCGATGATGTCGCCGGCGCGAACCACGTCGCCCACCTTCACCAGCGGCCGCTGGTTGATACAGGTGTTCTGGTTCGAGCGCTGGAACTTCTTGAGCCGATAGATGTCGACGACGCGGTCGGCGCGCGCGGTCTCGTCGGTCACCCGGATGACGATCCGCGAGCCGTCGACCTGGTCGACCACGCCCGAGCGCTTGGCCGCGATCGCCGAGCCGGAATCGCGTGCCACCACGTCCTCCATCCCGGTGCCGACGAACGGGGCGTCGGCCTGCAGGAGCGGCACCGCCTGACGCTGCATGTTCGAGCCCATGAGCGCGCGGTTGGCGTCGTCGTTCTCGAGGAACGGGATGAGGGCCGCGGCGACCGAAACGAGCTGCTTGGGCGAGACGTCGATGAACTCGACCTGCTCCGGCCGCACCAGCACGAACTCGCCGTTCTGCCGGCACGAAACCAGCTCGCCCTTGAGCCGGCGGTTCTCGTCGAGCTCCGAGTTGGCCTGGGCGATCGTGTAGCGCCCCTCCTCCATGGCCGAGAGATAGACGACCTCGTCGGTCACCCGGCCGTCGACGACCCGGCGATAGGGGCTCTCGATGAAGCCGTACTTGTTGATCCGGGCGTAGGTCGCGAGGCTGTTGATGAGGCCGATGTTCGGCCCCTCGGGGGTCTCGATCGGGCAGATCCGGCCGTAGTGCGTCGGGTGGACGTCGCGGACCTCGAAGCCGGCGCGCTCGCGCGTGAGCCCGCCCGGGCCGAGGGCCGAGAGCCGCCGCTTGTGGGTGATCTCCGAGAGCGGGTTGGTCTGGTCCATGAACTGCGAGAGCTGCGAGCTCCCGAAAAACTCGCGGACCGCCGCCGCCACCGGCTTGGCGTTGATGAGATCGTGCGGCATCGCGGCGTCGATCTCGACCGAGCTCATCCGCTCGCGGACCGCCCGCTCCATGCGCAGGAGCCCCAGGCGGAACTGGTTCTCCATGAGCTCGCCAACCGAGCGGACGCGGCGATTGCCGAGATGATCGATGTCGTCGATCTCGCCGCGGCCGTCCTTGATCTCGACTAGCATCTTGACGACCGCGATGATGTCCTCGGCGCGGAGCGTGCGCACGCTGTCGTCGGTTTCGAGGCCGAGCCGCATGTTCATCTTGACCCGGCCGACCGGCGACAGGTCGTAGCGCTCGATGTCGAAGAACAGACCGTTGAACAGCGCTTCCGCGGTCTCGAGCGTCGGCGGTTCGCCCGGTCGCAGGACCCGGTAGATGTCGAGGAGCGCGTCCTCGCGGTTCTGGCAGCGGTCGAGCGCGAGGGTGTTGCGGATGTAGGGCCCGATCGTCGTCTGATCGATGTCGAGGAGCGGGATCTCGGCGACCCCCGCTTCGGTCAACCGACGCAGCGTCTCGCCGGTGAGCTCCTCGCCGGCCTCGGCCAGCACGAGGCCGGTCTCCTCGTTGATGAGATCGCGCGCGAGGTAGCGGCCGACCAGCTCTTCGCTCGAGACGTAGACCGTCTTGACCCCGCGCTCCTCGAGCCGCTTGAGGATCCGCGGGGTGATCTTGGTCCCGGCCTCGGCCAGCGTCTCGCCGGTCTCGCCGTCGATCAGATCGGCGGTCAGCTTCTGCGCCTTCAAGCGCTCCGGACGGAACGGCAACTTCCAACCCTGGCCGGAGCGGCTGTACACGACCTCCTGGTAGAAGGTGTGCAAGATCGCCTCGTGATCGAGGCCGAGCGCCATCAAGAGCGTGGTGACGAAGAGCTTGCGCCGCCGGTCGATCCGGACGTAGACGAGATCTTTGGCGTCGAACTCGAAATCGAGCCAGCTCCCGCGATAGGGAATGACGCGGGCAGAGAACAGGAACTTGCCGGAGCTGTGGGTCTTGCCGCGATCGTGATCGAAAAAGACGCCCGGCGAGCGGTGCATCTGGCTCACGATGACCCGCTCGGTGCCGTTGACGACGAAGGTGCCGTTCTCGGTCATCAACGGCAGGTCGCCCATGTAGACGTCCTGCTCCTTGATGTCGCGCACGCTGCGGGAGCCGGTCTCCTCGTCGACGTCCCACACGATGAGCCGGAGCGTGACGCGCAACGGGGCGGCGTAGGTCATGCCGCGCTGATGGCACTCTTCGACGTCGTACTTCGGCTCCTCGAGCTCGTACTTGACGAAATCGAGCGCCGCCCGATCGGCGAAGTCCTTGATCGGGAAAACCGAGCGGAACACCTCCTCGAGGCCGGCGAGCTGCCGCTCGCCCGGCGCCAGGTGCCGCTGCAAAAACGCCTCGTAGGACTGCCGCTGAACCTCGATGAGGTTCGGCATCTCCGTGACCTCGGGAATGCGCCCGAAGTTCTTGCGGATCCGCTTGCGGGCCCTCGGCTGCTCGACCATCGCTCGCCCTCGTTGCTGCCTCGATCGCGACCGGCGCAGCGGCCGTGTCGCGCGGAAGTCAACGCCGACGGGCCGTGGCGCCGAAGCACCACGGCCGATCGGGCGTCCACCTCGCCACAAAGAGATGATCTCCGCGCGGGTCAGCCGCGGCTTCGGTTGCTGCCGGCCGGCCGACCCGCCGGAGCGGGATGCGGCGCAAGCGCCGCCTTACTTGACCTCGACCGTGGCGCCGGCACCCTCGAGCTGCGCCTTGATCTTGGCGGCCTCCTCCTTGGAGACGCCTTCTTTGACCGGCTTCGGCGCGCCCTCGACGAGATCCTTGGCCTCCTTGAGGCCGAGCCCGGTGATCGCGCGGACCTCTTTGATGACGTTGATCTTGTTGGCGCCGGCCGCGGTCAAGATCACGTCGAACTCGGTCTTCTCCTCCACCGGTGCAGCCGCCGCCGGTGCCGCCGCCCCGGCGACCGCGGCCACCGCGACCGGTGCGGCCGCCGACACGCCCCACTTCTCCTCGAGCATCTTCGACAGCTGCGCCGCCTCCAGCACGGTCAGCTTCGACAGATCCTCGACCAGCTGCTCCAGATTCGCCATCGCACCCTCTCTCGTACGAACCCCGCCGCGGCGCCGGCTCCCCGTTCGCCGCACACCCTTGCCCGCGGCCGCCTCGGCCGCCGCCGATCACGCCGCCTCGTCGCCGTCCTTCTCGGCGAAGGCTTTGACCACGCGCGCCAACTGCCCGGCCGGCGCCTGCAATACGCCGATCAGGCGCGATGCCGGAGCCTGCAACAGCCCCACGAGCCGAGCCCGCAGCACGTCGAGCGAAGGCAGCTCGGCGAGTGCCTTGACCGCCTCCGGATCGAGCACCGAACCCTTGAGCCCGCCACCGACGATCGCGAGCTTCTCGTTCTTGCGAGCGAAGTCGACCACGACCTTGGGCACGGCGACCGGGTCGCGTGCCACGGCGATCGCCGTCGGCCCCTTGAAGAGAGTCGCCATCGCGGTGAACGGCGTCCCGTCCAGAGCCCGTTTGGCGAGCCGGTTCTTGGTCACCTTGAAGGCACCACCGGCGGCCCGCACCTGGCGGCGCAGCTCGGTCAGCTCGGCCACCGTGAGGCCTTTGTAATGCGTCACCACGACGACCTCGGCATCGTCGAGGGTCGCCTGGAGCTCGTCGACGACTCGTGTCTTCTCGGCGCGCAGCACCCCTGCCTCCGCCTCGACCCGCGATCCCTTCCGCGCTCTACCGGCCCCGCCGCGGCGCCGCAGGCACTACCACCGCGCAGGGCGCAAGGGAGCCGCCGCGCGCACCCGCTGGCGCCCGCGGCAGCTCGATTCGGTCCACGCGCCCGAGGCCTGGCAACATAGCCGTTCCGGCGTGCTGCGCAAGCCCGGATTCGCGCGACCTCACGTCACGAGGCTTGCGATCTCGACCCGCACCCCCGGCCCCATGGTCGAGGAGAGATGCGCCCGCTTGAGGTAGGTGCCCTTGGCACCGCTCGGCTTGGCCTTGTTGATCGCATCGACCAGCGCGCGGACGTTCTCGACGAGCTTGTCCTCCGGGAAGCTCGCCTTGCCCACACCGGCATGGACGATCCCCGCTTTTTCGACCCGGAATTGGATCTGGCCGCCCTTGGCGGCCTCGACCGCTTCTTTCACGTTCGGCGTGACGGTGCCGAGCTTCGGGTTCGGCATCAGCCCGCGCGGGCCCAGGATGCGGCCGAGCCTGCCGACGAGCGGCATCATGTCGGGGGTGGCGATGCAACGCTCGAAATCGATCTGCCCGGCCTGGATCTTCTCGGCCAGATCCTCGGCCCCGACCAGGTCGGCACCGGCCGCGCGCGCCTCTTCCGCCTTCTCGCCGCGGGCGAAGACCGCCACCCGCACGGTCTTGCCGGTGCCGTGCGGCAGCGTCACCGTGCCGCGCACCATCTGATCCGCGTGCCGCGGGTCGACGCCGAGCGCCAGAGCGAGCTCGACCGTCTCGTCGAACTTGGCGGTCGCGGTCTGCTTGATGAGCTTGACCGCCTCGGGCAGTGCCACGGGCTTGCTCCGGTCGACCAGCGCCCGCGCCGCCCGGATCCGCTTGCCGATCCGCGCCATGGCCTCACTCCACCACCTGCAGGCCCATCGAGCGGGCCGAGCCTTTGACCATCGCGATCGCGCCCTCGAGATCGACCGCGTTCAGATCCTTCATCTTGGCTTCGGCGATCTGGCGGACCTGTGCCGCCGTGACCTTGCCCACAGGCGCGGTCTTGCCCGGCGTCTGGCTGCCCTTCTCGAGCCCGGCCGCCTTCTTGAGATAGTAGCTCACCGGCGGCGTCTTGGTGACGAAGCTGAACGTCCGGTCGGCGTAGGCGGTGATGATCACCGGCACCGGCATGCCGGGCTCCATGCCCTGGGTCGCCGCGTTGAACTCCTTGACGAACTGCATGATGTTGAGCCCGCGCTGGCCGAGCGCGGGCCCGATCGGCGGCGACGGGTTGGCCTTGCCGGCCGGAACTTGCAGCTTGATGTAACCGACGATTTTCTTGGCCATCGGGCCTTCTCCTGGTTCGCGGTGCCGACGCGCCCGGTTCGAGCGGGCGCTCCCGCGGGGTTCGCTCGCTCAGGTCCGCTCGACCTGCGAATATTCGAGTTCGACCGGGGTGGCGCGCCCGAAGATGGAGACCAGGACCTTGAGCCGCCCCTTGGCCTCGTCGACCTCCTCGACCGTGCCGCTGAACGAGGCGAAGGGCCCCTCCGCGACCCGCACCTGGTCGCCCGGCACGAAACTGATCGAGGGCTTGGGATGCTCCTTGACCTCTTCGACCTGATGCATGATCCGCTCGGCCTCGGCGTCCGAGATCGGCTGCGGCTTGCCGCCGGCCCCGAGAAATCCGGTGACCTTGCCGGTGTTGCGCACCAACGACCAGGTCTCGTCGTTGAGCTCCATCTTCACGAGCACGTAGCCCGGGAAGAACTTGCGCTCGGTCGGCACCTTCTTGCCGCGCCGCACCTCGACGACCTCCTCCATCGGCACGAGGATCTCGTCGAAGAGGTGCGACAGCCCCTTCTGCGCCGCCTGCTCGCGGATCGAATCTCGGACCTTCTTCTCGAAGCCCGAATAGACGTGGATGATGTACCAGCGCTTGGCCATCAGCGTCCTACCCCGAGCGCGAGCTGGACGAGCCAGCCGAGCAGCTGATCGACCAGAAAGAAGAACAGGGCCGCCAACGCCGACATCGCTACGACGCTCAACGTCGTCGCGACCAGCTCTTTGCGGGTCGGCCAAGTGACCTTTTCGAGCTCCTGGCGCACTTCGCGTACGAATTGCGCCGGCGACGTCTTCGCCATATCGGATCGACCTGCGCTCGGGCGGAACTCTCTACGTCGACGACCCGCACCGGACCCGGATGGCAGGAGTGGAGGGGCTCGAACCCCCAACCCCCGGTTTTGGAGACCGGTGCTCTACCAGTTGAGCTACACTCCTGTGCGCGCTCCAGACGATACGGGTCGCGACCCCGGGTGCCGCGGACCCTGGTCCACCGCCCGGATGGCCTGCTTAGGCCACCCTGCTGCGCGATGCAAGAGGCTCGAGCGTGGAGCGGGTGACGGGAATCGAACCCGCACCGCCAGCTTGGAAGGCTGGAGCTCTACCATTGAGCTACACCCGCCCGGCCGTGGTGGAGGGGGTAGGATTCGAACCTACGTAGACGTTCGTCGGCAGATTTACAGTCTGCTGCCTTTGACCGCTCGGCCACCCCTCCAGCGGACCCCGGCTCGGGGCCCGCGAGATATGTGCTTTCCGCGGGCCTTGTCAATCGCTACGACCAGCACGCGTCGGCGGCGGTTGGACGGATGTCGGCACGGCACGAGGATCGAGCTTCCCACGGACGCCCGGCGGGTGCCGGCGGCGACGGCGAGCTCTGGTTCTACGGCCACCACGCGGTCGCGGCCGCGCTCGACAATCCCCTGCGGCCCTGCCGTCGGCTGCTCTGCACCACCGCGGCCCTGGCCCGGCTCGGCCGACTGGTGCAGCGCCCGGGTCTCGCCGTCGAGGAGGTGCGGCCGGCAGACCTCGCGCGTGTGCTGCCCGCGGACGCCGTCCATCAAGGGGTCGCGCTGCTGGTCGGGCCGCTGCCGCGGCGACCGCTCGACTCGCTGCTCGCCGGGCTCGGCACCGAAGCCCTGGTGCTCCTGCTCGATCAGATCCAGGATCCGCGCAACCTGGGCGCGATCTTGCGCACCGCCGCGGCGCTGGACGTGGCCGGCGTCGTCGTTCCGGAACGCCGCTCGGCGCCGCTCGGGGGCGCTTGTGCCAAGGCGGCATCGGGTGCGCTGGACATGGTTCCGATCGTCCAGGTCGCCAATCTCGGCCAGGCGATCGAGGCACTCCAGGGCGCCGGTTTCTGGGTCGTGGGGCTCGACGCGGCAGCCGAGCCGCCGCTCGAGTCGCTGCCCTACCGGCCGCGCCGCGCGCTCGTCCTGGGCTCGGAGGAGAAAGGTCTGCGCCGGCTCGTGGCCGAGCGCTGCGACCTCTCGGCGCGGCTCGTGATCGCGCCGCGGATCGAGAGCCTGAACGTCTCGGTCGCAGCCGGCATCGCCCTCTATCTGCTTGCCCGCGGCCTGCCGCGAACCTAGCGTGGCGCCGGGCCGGCGTAGCTCAGCGGTAGAGCATCCGCCTTGTAAGCGGGAGGTCGTGGGTTCGATCCCCTCCGCCGGCACCAGCGTGCAAGCCCGACACTCGCCCTCACGACTCCGAGCATGCCCGACGGCGTCGATCCTTGCCGACCGGAGATCCGCCGGCTTCTGACCGGGAGCGGACGGTTCACCGATGATACCGCGCCGGCCGAGGCGCTGCAGGTGGCCTTTCTCCGCTCCCCTTGGGCGCATGCCCTGATCCGGGCGCTCGATCCGGCCGCTGCCCGGGCTCGGCCGGGTGTGGTCGCGGTGCTCACCGCGGAAGATCTCGCGGCCGACGGCATCGGCCCATTGCCCGCGCTCGCCCGACCGCCCGGTGTCGGCCCGATCGAGCCGCCGCGCACGGCGATCGCACGGGACCGGGTCCGTCATGTCGGCGAGATCCTCGCTATGGTGGTCGCCGAAAGCCCGGCCCGAGCGATCGACGGCCTCGAGGCGATCCACGTCGAGCTCGAGCCTCTCCCGGCCGTGCTCGAGGCGGGGGCTGCGCTGGAACCGGGGGCGCCGCGCCTGCACGAGAGCGTTCCCGGCAACCTCGCGCTCGACTGGCGTCAGGGCGATCCGGCCGCGGTCGAAGAAGCCTTCGCCCGGGCCCATCGGGTGGTGCGCGTGCGCGAGCGGTTCGCACGGATCGCCGCTGCCTATCTCGAGCCGCGCGCCGCCTGGGCGGAGCACGATGCGGAACGCGGTGTCACCACGCTCGTCCTCGCGAGCCAGGGGGTCCACGTCCAGCATCGTCTCTTGTGCACCGCTCTCGGCTGGTCGCCCGCGAGTCTGCGGGTGATCACGGAGGACGTGGGCGGCGGCTTCGGCCCCAAGTTCCCGGTCTATCCCGAGCCGTTGCTCGTGGCCTGGGCCGCCCGCCGACTGCGCCGAGCGGTGCGCTGGCCGGCGAGCCGCAGCGAGCATTTCCTCGCCGACGCGCAGGCACGCGATCTCGACGCCGAGCTCGCCCTCGCCGTCGACGCGGACGGGCGTTTTTTGGCCCTTTCGCTCGATGCCGCGGCGGGGCTCGGCGCGTGGCTCTCCACCTTCGCGGCGATCGTACCGACGACCGGTACGAGCCGGGTAATCGGCGGCCTCTACCGTATCCCGAGGATCGCGCTGCGGGTCCGGCTCGCTTACACCAACACGGCCCCCGTCGACGCCTTCCGAGGTGCCGGGAAGCCCGAGGCCCTCTTCCTGCTCGAGCGGGCCGTCGACGAAGCCGCCACCGCACTCGGCCTCGATCCGGCCGAGCTGCGCCGCCGCAACCTGCTCGCAGCGCGCGATTTCCCGTGGACCACGCCGCTCGGGCACAGCTACGAGCGGTTCGACGCGCCCGGGCTCTTGGACCGTGCGCGCCTGCTTACCGACCGGGCCGGTGTTCCCGCGCGCCGAGCGCTGGCCACCCGCCGCGGGCGGTTGCTCGGCTTCGGCCTCGCCTGCCACCTCCATCCATCGGGGGCCTTGCCCGGCGAGCACGCCCGCCTCGAGCTGCGAGAGGACGGCAGCTTCGAGGCCTGGACCGGGACCCAGAGCCAGGGCCAGGGCCACGCGCGTGTGTTCGCCCGCGTCATCGCCGAGCTGCTCGACCAGCCGCCGGCGCGGATCGAGGTCCGTCAGGGCGACACGGCGGTTCTTCCCTCGGGCCCCGGGACCGGAGGCTCGTCCTCGATGGTGGTGAGCGGCAACAGCCTTCGCCGTGCCGCCAACGCGCTGCGAACGCTCCTGCTCGCCGAGGCGAGCGCGCTGCTCGAGGCCGATTCGGCCGATCTGCGGCTCGTACCCGGCGCCATCGAGATCGTCGGCACCGATCGGCGCATCGATCTCGCCGATCTCGCTCGGCACGCCGCTGCCTCGGGCCGTGTCCTGCGTGTCGCGCAACCGCAAGAAGACCCGGCCGAGACCTGGTCGGCGGCGGTCACCGCTGCCGAAGTCGAGGTCGATCCCGAAACCGGCCTGGTCCGGGTCACGCGCATGGCGACCGTGCTCGACGTCGGACGCGTGATCGACCCGATGGGCGCCGAGGGGCAGGTCCAGGGCGGCATCGCCGCGGGCCTGGGCCAGGCTCTCCTGGAGCAGATCGTCTACGAGCCCGCCAGCGGCCAGCTCCTGACCGGCTCGTTCCTCGACTACGCGATCGTGCGGGCGAGCGCGATGCCACCGCTCGCGATCGACTGGTGGTGCACGCCCAGCGAGCGCAACCCGCTCGGGGTCAAAGGGCTCGGCGAGCTGCCGACCAACGGCGCTCCGGTCGCGGTCGCCAATGCGGTGTACGACGCCCTTCGTCCGCTCCGGGTCCGGCATCTCCCGCTTCCCCTCACACCCGAGCGCGTTTGGCGGGCGATCCGCGCCGCCCGGTCGGGTCCGGATACACCGCCCGAGTGACGGCCGCCGCTCGCCTGGCAGCGGCGTCGACGGATCCGTCGCGGCCGACCACGCGGCGGGTGCGGCGAGCGCCGGGCCGAGGCGCGCGCGCACGCCGCCGTTGCTCACGATCGACCGCAACCGCCCCACGAGCAGGCGGGCGAGCGCCCCGATCGCGACGGCGAGCATGTCCAGCCGGGGTCGGCAGCCGAAGATCGCCACGACAGGTGCTCCGATTGCACCGCTCGGCTGCCCTTATCGCGTGCGACCGTTAACAAAAGCCTAACCCCTCGACATCGGACGGGTCGCACGCGGTACGAGGAGCTCGTGGCGCCGGCTCTCGCGCCGGCCCCGCCCGAGCGACCGGCATCGGCGAGGCGGGTGGCGGCCGCGTCTGGCGGGCGATCGGCGGGCGCGAGCGGAGCGGCCTTGCGACCCTGCGCCGCACGCGGTCGGGTGCAACGACCCCCTAGGCTCCCGCGGTGGAGGATTCGCGGGGGAATCCATGGCGAGCGTCATCGGGTACGGGCGCGGTATTACGACCGTCGACTTCACGGACGGCTTCGGGACGCCTCTCGACATCGAGGTAGCCGATCCGAGCGCCATCGTGATCGTGACCGATCGTGGCTATCGGGTCATCTTCGAAGGGCAATTCGACTACCGAAGCAACAAAACCCTGGCCGCCTCACCGGTCGACACGATCGAGGTCGACACCCTCGACGGTGAGCCGGTCATGCGTGTCGCCGACTTCCGGCTCGGGCTGAAAACAGTGCTCGATCGCCAGTTCAAAGGTATCCTCGCCGGTGACGACACGATCCGCGGAGGCGAGGGCGGCAACGCTCTCTACGGCTGGGCCGGCAACGACGTGTTGATCGGCGGCCCGTTGGGGGACTTCTTGGACGGCGGGCCCGGAGTCGATCTCATGCGCGGCGGCGAGGGCTTCGACCTCTACTATGTCGACCGGACCGACGACAGGATCGAAGATCCGGACGGTGGCCAGGTCTGGTCGTCAGCACCGAGCTACACCTTGCCCGAGCCGCTCACGACCTTGGCCCTCGCGCCCGGCACGAAGTCGGGGACCCTCGTCGGCAACGACCTGGACAACTGGCTCTATGGCCGCGGCGGGAGGGACCGCATCGAAGGTCGGGGCGGCGACGACTACATCGAAGGCGGCGGCGGCGCCGACATCCTCTTGGGTGGTCCCGGCGACGATCTCTACATCGTCTCGGGCAAAAAAACGCAAATCGTCGAGCTGCCCGGCGAAGGTATCGACACGGTCCGCTCGAGCGTCGACTTCGCGCTGGCCGACCACGTCGAACATCTTCGCCTCGAAGGACCGGCTCGCAAGGGCATCGGCAACGATCTCGCCAACGAGCTCTCCGGCAGCGGATTCACCAGGCTGCTCGACGCTCGCGGCGGCGACGATCTCGTTCGCGTCTGGATCTCGGGCGACAACGTGGCGGTGACGATCCTCGGAGGTTCGGGTGCCGACCGCATTCGCTGGGACGGGCGCGCCTCGGACGCCGCGCCGGACCGCTTCGTCGACTTCGCGCCCGGCGACGGCGACGTCGTCGACCTCGACGCGGTGCTCGTCGACGGCGCTGCGGCCGACCCGTTTGCGCACGTCCGCCTGGCGCCCGCAAAGGGCGGGGCCATGCTCGAGACCGACGCCGACGGTCCCGCCGGTCCCTCGGGCTGGACGCCGCTCGTCTTCTTACCCGGGATCGCCCCGGGGGAGGCGAGCCTCGCGAACCTCCTCGCTGTCGGCGCGATCGACCTCGGCTGAGATGCACCCGGCGATGACGCGTCTTGTCGGCGTGTGCCTGGCATCCATGGCACCGATCGGGTTCGATCGCCTTGGAAGGCGGAGGGAGCCGGCCCATGAACCCCGAAAGCCTCGCCTGGAACGAGCGGCTCGTCGGTCTCGAAAGCGGGATCGTCCGGCTCGACACCCCGGCGCTGGTTCTCGACCTCGACGCCTTCGAGGCCAACCTCGCGGCGATGGCCGCGTTCGCCCGGGGGCAGGGCGTGAAGCTCCGGCCGCATGCCAAGACGCACAAGAGCGTGACGGTCGCCCGCCGCCAACTGGAGGCGGGCGAGGTCGTGGGCTTCTGCTGCGCCAAGCTCGGCGAGGCCGAAGCGCTGGCCCGAGGCGGCATCGACGGGCTCTTGCTGACCTCGCCGGTGTTCGGGGAGAGCAAGCTCGCACGCTTGCTCGCCCTACACGGCCGGCTCGCCGATCTCGCGATCGTGGTCGACGATCCCGAACAGATCGACGCGCTCGCCCGGACATTCGCCGCGGCCGGCCGGCGGCTGCACGTCCTCGTCGACGTGGACGTGGGCTCGCATCGTTTCGGGGCCCCCTCGATCGCCGACGCCTTGGCGCTCGCCCGCCGGATCGCGGCCGAACCGGCCCTCGAGTTCGCCGGGATCCAGGGCTACGCGGGCTCGATCCAGCACATCGCCCTCTATGCCGAGCGGGCCGCGGCGGCCGAGGGCCCTGCCGCAACCTTGGCGGCGATCCGCGACGCGCTGCGCGCCGAGGGCCTGCCCTGCCCGATCGTGACCGGCGCCGGCACCGGCACCCACGAGATCGACGCGCGCGGCGGCGTCTTCACCGAGCTCCAGGTCGGATCCTACGCCTTCATGGACGTCGAGTATCTCGATTGTGGCCTGACCGCGGACGGCTCTCCCCGCTTCCGGCCGGGGCTCGAGGTCTGGACCAGGGTGCTGAGCCGGCGCCATGCCGGGTTCGTGACGACCGATGCCGGGACCAAGTGCTTCGCCACGGACGGGCCGCTTCCCCGCGTCGTCGCGGGCGCGCCGCCCGGCTCGACCTACCGGATGGCGGGCGACCAGTTCGGCCGGCTGATCCTGCCCGACGGTGCCGCGAGCCCGCCCATGGGCGCCATCGTGCGATGCCTCGTCCCGCATTGCGATCCGACGATCAACCTCTGGGACCACATGGTCTGCCGTCGGGGCGACAGGGTCGAGGCGATCTGGGCGATCGATGGCCGGGGTGCCGTCGCCTGAGGGCGTCGGCTGCGGTGCGCCTTGCCCCGGGCCGGCTCAGACCGAGGAGCCGACGGCTGCCACCACCAAGAACCAGAGGACGAAGGTCAGGACCAGCACCGGACCCAGCACGCCGAACACCTCGGGCTCAGGTGTCGGCTCGACACGGTTCGGCACGCTCTCGACGGTCGTGGACGGTTGGCTCGGCGACATCGACACGCAGGCTCCGAGGGCCGCGGGGACAAGTGGAACGCGACCCTTTTTCTTTCCCGTAGATCATCTAGCCGACAAAAGTAAAGAAAGCGTCACGAGGTGGCGGCGCTCGCGTGCGCGTTCGTGGCGCGCGCGGCACGCTCGAGGCTGCGCCGCGCTCGCATGCCCCGGTCGCCGCCGCCGGCGGTTGCCGGCCGTCCCCCGCCCGCCTAGGAGCGGCCGCGGGACCGCTCCGGCGAGGCGCGCATGAAGATCACCGAGGTCGAGGCGCTCTATCTGCGGCTGCCGCAGATCCAGGCGCGGACCGATTCGAGCCAGGACGCGCTCCTGGTCCGCGTCACCACCGATGCCGGCATCGTCGGTTGGGGGGAGGTCGACTCCTGCCCCTGGGCGGTCAAGGCGGCGATCGAGGCGCCGGTCTCGCACACCATCGCAGGCGGCCTGCGCCAGCTCCTGATCGGCGAGGATCCGCTCGAGATCGGCCGGCTGTGGAAAAAAATGTACGAGGCCACGCTCTACTGCGGGCGCGACGGTCTCTTCGTCCACGCCATGGCCGGCATCGACCTGGCACTCTGGGACATCAAGGGCAAGGCGCTCGGCCGGCCGGTCTGGGACCTGGCGGGCGGCCGCTATCGAGACAAGATCCGCGTCTACGCCTCGAACATGTTCCGCTTCACGCCGCAAGAGACCGCCGACCGGGTCAAGTGGTGCAAGGACCAGGGCTTCACCGCCGCCAAGTTCGGCTGGGAGCCGTTCGGCCGCTCCGACCTCGCCTTCGACCTCGCGATGCTCGAGGCGATGCGCAAGGCGGCAGGGCCCGACTTCGACCTCATGCTCGACGTGGGCCTGGTCTGGGACGCCACGACCACGATCCAGCGCGCCAGGGCCTTCGAGCCCTTCGATCTCTACTGGATCGAGGAGCCCTTGCACCCCGACGATCTCGAAGGCTACGGCCGGGTCGCCGCCCGCATCCACCAGCGGCTCGCTGCCGGCGAGGAGGAGTGCACGCTGCGCGGCTTCAAGCGGCTGATCGACGAGGGCGGGATCGGCCTCGCCCAGATCGATCTCACCCGCTGCGGCATGACCCAAGCACTCGCCATCGCCGCCTACGCGGCCGCCAAGGGCATCCCGGTCGCCAACCACAATTTCACCACCGACATCAACACGGCGGCGTCGCTGCACTTCTTGGCGGCGGTGCCGAACGCGCTCGTGCTCGAATATTGCGTCGAGCCGAGCGAGATCAGCCGGGCGCTCGCCAAGAACCCGTTCCGACTCGAGGACGGCTGCTTCCGCATCCCCGACGCGCCCGGCCTCGGCGTCGAACCCGACCCGGCGCTGATCGAGAAATATCTCGTGCGCAGCCTCTGAGATGACCGACCGCCTGCCCGGCGAGGAACTCTGCTGGCTGCCGGCGGTGGACGTGCTGGCCCTGGTCCGCCGGCGCGAGGTCTCGCCGGTCGACCTCGTGGAGATCGCGATCGCCCGGGCCGAGGCGCTCGAGCCGAAGCTCAACGCCTTCGCGACGACCACCTTCGAAGAGGCCCGCGAGCGCGCCCGAGCGCTCGAGGCCGAGCTCGTCCGCGGCGGTCCGCTCCGCCCGCTGCACGGCTTGCCGGTGACCTTGAAGGACCTCCTCTTCACCAAGGGGATCCCGACCAAGGCGGGCTCCTGGCTGTTCGCCGACCGGGTGCCCGAGATCGACGCGCCGGTGGTCGAGCGGCTGCGCGCGGCGGGAGCGGTCTTCTTGGGCAAGACGACGGTCCCCGAGCTCGGCTGGAAGGGCTGCGGCGACAGCCCGTTGACCGGGATCTCGCACAATCCCTGGAAGCACGGCTACAACGCGGGTGGCTCCTCGACCGGTGCCGCGATCTGCGCGGCGGCCGGCATCGGCTGGCTGCATCAAGGCTCGGACGGGGCGGGCTCGATCCGCATGCCGGCCGCCTTCTGCGGCGTGTTCGGCATGAAGCCCTCCTTCGGCCGGATCCCCTATTGGCCGGTGCCGAACAACGACCTCATTTCGCACATCGGCCCGATCACCCGCACGGTGGCCGACGCCGCGCTCATGATGGAGGTCATGGCCGGTCCCGACGATCGCGACCAGACGAGCCTCGAAGCACCGCCCGAGCCCTATCTCGCCCGCCTCGAGGCGGACATGAAGGGCAAGCGGATCGCCTGGAGCCCCGACCTCGGTTATCTGAAGGTCGATCCCGAGATCCGCGCGATCTGCGAGCGCGCGGCCCTGGCCTTCGAGGAGACGGGGGCGGTGGTCGAAGCCCTGCCGGGTGCCCCCTGGCCGGATCCCTGGCCCATGGAACGCTGCTTCTACGCGTCCAACTATGCCGGCAACATCGGTCCCCTGCTCGACCGGTGGGCCGAGCGGATGGACCCGGGGCTCGTCGCGCTGACTCGAGACGGGATGCGCTACAGCGCGGCCGACTGGGTGCGCGCGCGCCAAGAGCGGGCCGAGCTCTACGATCGCGTGCGCGCGCTCTTCGAGCGCTACGATCTCTTGCTCACCCCCTCCCTCTCGGTGGCCGCGTTCCCGGTCGGCCGGCTGATCCCGGAGCATTGGGAACAGCACGCATGGGAGTGGCACCGCTGGGCCGGCTTCTCCTATCCGTTCAACCTCACCTGGGTGCCGGCGGCGACCTGTCCCTGCGGGTTCACCGGCGACGGGCTGCCGGTCGGGCTGCAGATCGTC
>JANWZN010000080.1 GCA_025054575.1 Geminicoccaceae bacterium
GATGCCGGCGCCCCCTTCCCGGTGGCCGTGCTCATGGGGATGACGAGCGCGGTGATGGGCGGGCTGTTGCGCGACATCATCTGCAACGAGCTGCCGCTCGTCTTGCGCCGCGAGCTCTACTGGACCCCGGCTCTGCTCGGCGCCGTCGTGGCGATCGGCCTCGACGGGCTGGGCCTGCCGCCGGCCGTGGGCGGGCTCGCGGGCTTCGCGACCGCCTTCGCCCTCCGTGCGGCGGCCCTGGTCTTCGATCTGGCCCTGCCCGCCTACAAGCCGCGACCGGGCCGGCCCTGGGGTCGCGAGGTGCCGGCCTCGGCCTTGCGGCCCGGGGCCGAGCCGCCCGGCTCCTAGCCGGCGCCGCGGACCGTCTCGGCGCTCTGACCGAAGAGCACCTTGCGGGCCGCTTCGTCGATCGGCTGGCCGAGGCGCGGGTTGATCTTAGGCGCGAGGGCATAGGCCCGCTGCGTCGCCGGGCGCGCCTCGATCGCCCGGAACCAGCGCGCCAGGTTCGGAAAATCCTCGAGCCGCTGGCCCTGCCGCTCGTGCGGCACGATCCAGGGATAGCAGGCCATGTCGGCGATCGTGTACGCGGCCCCGGCCAGAAACGGCCGGTCGGAAAGCCGCCGATCGAGCACCGCGTAGAGCCGGTTCACCTCCTTGGTGTAGCGGTCGATCGCATAAGCGATCGGCTCCGGCGCGTAGTGCCGGAAATGGTGGTTCTGCCCGCTCATCGGCCCGAGGCCGCCCATCTGCCAGAAGAGCCACTGCGAGGTCTCGGCCCGGCCCCTGAGATCGCCGGGCAGGAAGCGGCCGGTCTTCTCGGCGAGGTAGAGCAGGATCGCACCGGATTCGAACAGGCCGAGCGGCGGCCCGCCGTCGGCCGGTTCCCGGTCGACGATCGCCGGGATGCGGTTGTTGGGCGCGATCGCGAGGAACTCGGGCCGGAACTGCTCGCCCTTGCCGATGTCGACCGGGACGATCCGGTAGGGCAGCCCGGTCTCCTCGAGGAACATCGTGATCTTGTGGCCGTTCGGCGTCGGCCAGTACCAGAGCTCGATCATCGCGCGCTCCCGCCTCGCGCCCTTGTGCGGGCGCCGATCGTCCAGCTGGGGTGGGCCGGTTCGGCCCGCCAAGGCCGCCCGTGCAGGGCAGGGGCGATCTCGGGGCGGACCTCGCCGGTGCCGCGCGGGAGACGGTGCTGTGCCGGGCGGAAGGCGAGTGCCGCGTGGCGGGGCACGCCACATGGCGAGCGGCCGCAGCGCTCGCGCGGTCCCTGACCGGGGGAGAAGCCGATGGACGCGATGCCCGCCCTCTTCGTCACACACGGCGCCCCGACCCTGGTCCTCGAGGACCACCCGGCGGCTCGTTTCCTCGAGCGGCTGTCCGGTCTCTTGCCGCGGCCGCGCGCGATCCTCGTGGCCTCCGCCCATCTCGAGGCCCTTCGGCCGGTGCTGACCGCCGGCGAGCGGCCGCCCACGGTGCACGACTTCGCGGGCTTCCCGGCCGCGCTCTCGGCGATCCGCTACCCGGCGCCGGGCGATCCGGCGCTCGCCCGCCGGGCGGCCGATCTCCTCGCCGCCGCGGGCTTCGCGGCCGAGCTCGATCCCGCGGCCGGCTTCGACCACGGCGTTTGGGTGCCGCTCGCCCTGGCCTGGCCGGCGGCCGATGTCCCGGTCGTGGCGCTCTCGGTCGTGCCGAGTCGCGACGCCGCCTTCCACCTGCGCCTGGGCGAGGCGTTGCGGCCGTTGCGCGCGGACGGGGTGTTGATCCTCGGCTCCGGCAGCCTCACCCACAATCTCGGCGCGGTGCGCTGGAACGAGGCCGAGCCGGCCCCCGAGGCGCTGGCCTTCGCCGCATGGATCGCCGACGCCCTCGGGCGGGGCGATCGCCGAGCGCTCGCCGATTGGCGCGAACTCGCCCCGTTCGCCGCGTGGAACCACCCGAGCCCCGAGCATCTGTTGCCGCTCCATGTCGCGGTCGGCGCCGGCACCCCCGGTCGGCCCGGCCGGCTCCTCCACCGCAGCGTCGCGCACCGTGCGCTCGTGATGGACGTCTGGGCGCTCGACTGAGCCGCCCGCTCTGCTAGACTCCACCTGGACGCGAGATCAGCCGGCTGGTGCCAGCGGGCAACGTTATTCCCGCTCGAACCCGTCGCGAGCTCGCGAACGCTTGACGCGACGACGGCTCGGCATGACGCTCGCATTGACGGTTCGCATCCGTGGCCGCGTGCAAGGCGTGGGCTTCCGCGCCTGGCTGGTCCGCGAAGCGCAGCGGCGCGCTGTCGCCGGTTGGGTCCGCAACCGCCGGGACGGCTCGGTCGAGGCGCTCTTGGTCGGGGACGAGCCGGTGGTCCGGGACCTGGTCGAGGCCTGCCGGCGCGGGCCGCCCGCGGCCCGGGTCGATGCGATCGAAACCGCGACCGCCGAGGGCGGCGCGGCCGGCGGTTTCCGGGAGCTGCCGACGATCTGAGGGGTCGGCGGCGGGAGGACGAGATGAGCGCTGCGGCCGTGCCGGCCGCCGTCGGTCGGCGCTTCCTCCTCACGGGCCTGGCCTCGCTGGGCCTCCTGCGCGCCACCGGCGCGCGCGCTTCCACCCCGCCCGAGGACAGGGCGTTCGCGATTTTGCGCAAGGACGAAGAGATCGGCCGCCACATCGTGACCTTCGCGGCCTCGGCCAAGGGCCTGACGGTCCGCCACGACATCGACGTCACCGTCACGCTCGCCTTCGTCCCGCTCTACCGCTATCGCCAGGCGGGCGAGGATCTCTGGCGGGAGGGCAAGCTCGTCGCGAGCGACGTCGAGACCGACGACAACGGCGAGCGCACGAGCGTGCGGATCCGCGAGCGCGCCGGCCGGCTCGCCTGCGAGGGGCCGCGCGGTGTGGTCGAGGCGGCACTAGGGACGATGACCGATCTCAGCTATTGGAACGTCGCGATCTTGCGTCAGCGGCGGCTGATCGATTCGCAACTCGGCGAGCTCGCGCCGCTGGCCATGGGCGGCGGCGTGCTCGAGACGATCGAGGTCCGGGGCCGGCCGATCACCGCCCGGCGCTGGCAGATGAACCCCGAGGGCAGCCGCGGCGGCGAGGTCTGGTACGACGAGGCCGGCCGGATCGTGAAGGCGATCGTGCGCACCCGCGGCGAGGTCCTCGACTACCGCCTCCTCTGAGCCCGCGCCCGCAGCGCGACCCGGCGTTCGACGCGGGTCCGCTCCTTCGGCGGACCGCTTGGCGGCGCGGGGCCCGCGGGCTAACCGCGCGGCATCCCATCGGAGGTGTCGCCCCTTGACCAGCGTTCATCTGTTCAGCCCGTTCCGCCTGCGCGGCCTCGAGCTCGCCAACCGCATCACCGTCTCGCCCATGTGCCAGTATCGCGCCCGCGAGGGGCTCGCGACCGACTGGCACCTCGTCCATCTCGGCAATCTCGCGATGAGCGGGGCCGGCCTCGTGATCCTCGAGGCGACCGCGGTGAGCCCCGAGGGCAGGATCAGCCCCGGCTGCCTGGGCCTCTGGAGCGACGCGCACGCCGAAGCGCTGGCCCCGATCCTCGCCTTCTGCCGGCGCGACGGCACCGCCCGGCTCGGCATCCAGCTGGGCCATGCCGGCCGCAAGGGCTCCTGCCGGGTGCCGCTCGAGGGCGGGGCGCCCCTGCGCCCGGAAGAGGGGGCCTGGCGCACGGTCTCGGCCTCGGCCCTGCCCTACGATCAGGGCTGGCCCGCCCCACGTGCGGCGAGCGAGGAGGATCTCGCGAAGATCGAGGCCGATTTCGTCGCCGCCACCCGGCGTGCCGCAGCACTCGGCCTCGATCTGGTCGAACTCCACCTGGCGCACGGCTATCTGTTGCACCAGTTCCTCTCGCCCCTCTCCAACCGCCGCAACGACCGCTGGGGCGGCGATCTCGAGGGCCGCATGCGCTTTCCCTTGCGCGTGGTCGAGGCGGTCCGCGCGGTCTGGCCCGAGGACCGGCCCTTGGGCGTGCGCGTCTCGGCGACCGACTGGGTCGAGGGCGGCTGGGACCTCGAGCAGACGATCGCGCTCGCGCAGCGGCTGAAGGGGCTCGGCGTCGATTACGTCGACGTCTCCTCGGGCGGGCTCGACCCGCGCCAGAAGCTCACCCTCGGCCCCGGCTACCAGGTGCCGTTCGCCGAGGCCGTTCGGCGGGCCAGCGGCCTCGCGACCATGGCCGTGGGCCTGATCGTCACCCCGCGCCAGGCCGAATCCGTGCTCGCCGAGGGCAAGGCCGATCTCGTGGCGCTTGCGCGCACGATCATGGACGATCCGCGCTGGCCCTGGCACGCCGCCCAGGAGCTCGGGGTCGAGATCCCCTATCCCTCGCAATATGTCCGCTGCCGGCCCCAGGTCTGGCCCGGTGCGGCCATCAAGCGCGCCGGCTGAGTCGACCAGCCGATTGCCGCGAGCACAGCCGTGCGCGATCGTGACGATCGCGTGACGGGCGGGGCGGCGGGCCATGGTCGAGGAACGCGGGAGCGGGTCGAGCGGCGAGCAGGGCGAACCGACGGCCTCGGGCCTGCGCGAGGAGATGCACCGCGCGGCCCAGGTGGTGGCCGAATCGCTCGCGATCGAGGCGCTCGCCTCGGCCGGTCCCGAGGCCCGGCTCAAGCCCGCCGGGCGCGACGCCGAGAAGGCCTTGGCCCTGCGTCGCCGCGACCGACCGCCGGCCGACGATCGCCGCGGGCCGCTCGGCAAGCTCGACGTCAAGAGCTACGTCGAATTGATCGCCCCCCTCCACGTCGAGCTCTTGAAACTGCAGAACTGGGTCAAGGCCGAGAAACTGAAGGTCGTGGCCATCTTCGAGGGCCGCGACGCGGCCGGCAAGGGCGGCACGATCAAGCGCTTCATCGAGCATCTCAATCCTCGCGGGGCGCGGGTCGTGGCCCTCGACAAGCCCACCGAGCAGGAACGGACGCAGTGGTACTTCCAGCGCTACGTCCAGCATCTGCCTTCGGGCGGCGAGATGGTGTTCTTCGACCGCAGCTGGTACAATCGCGCGATGGTCGAGCGGGTGATGGGCTTCTGCACCGACAACGAGGTCCGCGAGTTCCTGCGCTCCGCCCCCGAGTTCGAACGCATGCTGATCCGCTCCGGCATCAAGCTCTTCAAGTTCTATTTCTCGGTCTCCAAAGAAGAGCAGGCCCGCCGCTTCGAGGCGCGGCTCACCGATCCGTTGAAGCAGTGGAAGCTCTCGCCGGTCGACCTCGAAAGCCAAGAGCGCTGGGATGCCTATACGCGCGCGAAAGAGGACATGTTCTTCTACACCTCGACCGCGGATGCCCCGTGGCTCGTGATCAAGTCGGACGACAAGCGCCGCGCCCGGATCAACGCGATCCGCGTCTTCCTGCGCGCCTTCCCCTACCCTGGGCGGCGCGAGGAGCTGCTCGAGGTCGACTCGCGCATCGTGCGCACGGTCGAGGCCGAACTCGGCGTCGAGGATTGAGGCCGGGGCCGTTCCCCTCGTTCCGGACGCGGAGCCGAACGGCGGCTGGGCACCGGAGCAGCCGCACGGACCCGCGATTGACCGCGCGGAAAGCCGATCGTAGCTCTCGCACGGCGTCGGCCCCTGCGGTCGAGCGGGAGGAGCGAGGGTGAGGACCCGGAGGAGGCTCGCGCGACGGCGCCTCTTGGGCGGTGCGCTCGGGATCGCGGTCGCGGCGGGCGGCGAGGTCGGCGCCGCGGCCCCGCCGCTCGTAGCGGCCGCCGCCGATCTGCAGTTCGCGCTCGACGAGATCGCCCGCCGGTTCGAGCGCGAGGCCGGCCCGTCGGTGCGGCTCGTGTTCGGCTCCTCGGGCAATTTCGCCCGCCAGATCCGTCAGGGTGCCCCCTTCGAACTGTTTCTCTCGGCCGACGAGGATTACGTGTTCGCGCTCGCCCGCGACGGCTTCACCCGCGACGAGGGGACGCTCTACGCGATCGGCCGGATCGTCTTGCTCGTGCCCGAGGGCTCGCCGCTCCTGCCCGACGGCAGCCTCGAGGATCTCGCCCGCGCCGTGGCCGACGGCCGGCTGCGGCGCTTCGCGATCGCCAATCCCGAGCACGCGCCCTACGGCAAGCGCGCGGAGGAGGCGCTGCGCCACAAGGGCATCTGGGAGGCGATCCGGCCCTCTCTCGTCTACGGCGAGAACGTCGCCCAGGCGGCCCGGTTCGCGACCTCGGGCAATGCCCAGGGCGGCATCGTCGCCTATTCCCTCGCCCTCGCGCCCGAGCTCCGGGCCGTTGCGACCCACGCGCCGATCCCGGCCGAGTGGCACGCGCCCTTGCGCCAGCGCATGGTGCTGGCCCGGCACGCGACGCCGGTCGCCGAGCGCTTCTACGCTTTTCTGCAAGAGGAGCCGGCCCGCGCGATCTTCCGCCGCTGGGGTTTTCTCCTGCCGGGCGAGACGAGGACCGATTGAGCGGCCTCGGTCGGGCCTGCGGCCGCGGAGGAGGGCGATGGATTGGCAGGCGCTTCGGCTCTCGATCGAGCTCGCGCTCGCGACCTGCCTCCTGCTCTTGCCGATCGGCCTGCTCTCGGGTCGCGCCCTCGCGGTCCGCGCGTTCGCGCTCAAAGGCGTGGTCGAGGCGGCACTCGCCCTGCCGCTCGTCCTGCCGCCCACGGTGCTCGGCTATTATCTGCTCGCGAGCTTCGGTGCCGCGGCCCCGCTCGGCCGGCTCTGGCAGGAGCTGGTCGGCCGGCCGCTCGTCTTCACCTTCGACGGCCTCGTGCTCGCCTCGCTGATCGCCAACCTGCCGTTCGCGATCCAGCCCGTGCAGCGGGCCTTCGAGGCGATCGATCCCGATCTGCGCGCCGCCGCCGCCTGCAGCGGCATGGGCCCGCTCGCAGCCTTCCTCCGAATCGAGCTCCCGCTCGCCTGGCCCGGGGTGCTGACCGCCATGGTGCTGACCTTCGCCCACACCCTGGGCGAGTTCGGCGTCGTGCTCATGGTGGGCGGTGCGATCCCGGGCGAGACCCGGACGATCGCGATCGCCATCTACGACCGCGTCCAGGCCTTCGACGATGTCGGCGCGGCGCGGATGTCGCTCGTCCTCCTGCTCTTCTCGCTCGCCGCGATCGCCGTCACCTTCCTCGCTTCGCGGCGGGTCGGCCGGCGGCTCGGCTGAGGGCCATGGGCGGCCTCGAGGTCGAGCTCCGCCAAGACGCACCGATCCCGCTCGCTGCGCGCCTCGCTTGCGCGCCGGGCGAGCTCTTGGCGCTCGTGGGGCCCTCGGGCAGCGGCAAGACCACGATCCTGCGCGCGATCGCCGGGCTCTACCGGCCGCGGCGGGGCCGGGTCGCGGTCGACGGCGCGCTCTGGCTCGACACCGAGGCGGCGATCGACCTGCCCACCCGGCGGCGAAGGGTGGGCCTCGTCTTCCAGTCCTACGCCCTCTTCCCGCACCTGAGCGCGCTCGAGAACCTGACCGCGGCGATGGGTCACCGGCCGCGCGCCGAGCGGGCGGCACGCGCCCGCGAGCTGTTGCGCCTCGTTCATCTCGACGGGCTCGAGGACAGGAGGCCCGCCCAGCTCTCGGGCGGCCAGCAACAGCGGGTGGCGGTCGCGCGCGCGCTCGCCCGCGAGCCGGCCGTGCTTCTCCTGGACGAGCCCTTCTCGGCGGTCGACCGCGCCACCCGCCAGCGGCTCTATCTCGAGATCGCCGAGCTGCGCCGGCTGCTCGCGATGCCGGTCGTGCTCGTCACCCACGATCTCGAGGAGGCGATGCTGCTGGCCGATCGGCTCACCGTCCTGCACCACGGCCAGACCTTGCAGACCGGGACTCCGCAGGAGGTGACGACCCGGCCCGCCTCGCCGCAGGTGGCGCGGCTCGTCGACATCGGCAACCTCTTCGAGGGCCGGATCGCCGGCCACGACCAGAACCGCGGGCTGGCCCTGCTCGACTGGCGCGGTCTCTCTCTCGAGGTGCGCGGCCCGCCGCCGGCGCCGATCGGCACGCGCGTGCCCTGGGTGATTCCGGACGGCTTCGTGATCCTCCATCGCCGCGACCGGCCCTCGCGCGGCGAGCAGGAGAACCCGGTTCCCGGCCGCATCGAGCAGATGCTGGTCCTCGGCCAGAGCGCGCGGCTCACCTTGCGGCCCGACCACGCGCCCGAGCTGCCGCTGCGCTTCTCCGTGCCGCTCCACGTCGCGCGGAGGAACGGGATCGAGCCCGGGGTCGCCGCCACCGTCTCGCTCTTGGCCGAGGGCATCCACGTGATGGCCCCGGACGGTCCTGTCGGTGCGGCCGCATCGTCCCTGCCGGCGCCCGCCGCGAGCACGGCTGCGGCCTAGCTCGAGAGGATGCGAGGCCGGCTGATCGACGCCGGCACGGGAGCCTCGATTGCGCCGTTTCGGGCGGGCCGATCGGCCGCGGCGGGCCCCCGTTCCGGCTCACCGCTCGCGATGCGGGTCGTCTGCTCGGCCGCGGATGGCCGTTCCGGCGAGGCCGCCCGCGAGCTGGTCGACCCGCGCTGTTCTCGGCCGGCCGGGTGGCCCCACCGCCTCGCGAGGTCGGCGCGGCCGCGCTCGAGCTGGGCAGGACCGCGCGTGCGGCGGTTGATCGCCGCGGCCCTTCGTGTAGGCGGGGGCGACCCCCGAGCCGGAGCCCCGCCATGCCGATCCGCGAGCTTCCCGCCCGCTGCGGCCGTCGCGCGCGCCCCATGGGACCGTCCCGATGATCGGCCCGCGCGGCCGGGCGGTCGGCGCCTTCGTGCTGATCTGCTCGATGTGGAGCACGAGCGGGCTCTTCGTGCGCGCGATGAGCGAGGCCGACAGCTGGCAGATCAACGCGTTGCGCACCGGCACGGCCGGCCTTCTGCTCCTTCTCTGGCTGCTCGCGCGCGAGGGCCGGCGGCTGCCGCTGCGCCTGGCGAGTGTCGGCTGGCGGCCGCTCCTCGCCGTGTTTCTGTCTTATGCGACGAGCTCGAACCTCTTCATCTACGCGCTCCAGCACACCACGGTCGCCAACACCGCCTGTCTGGGGGCCACCACGCCCTTCTGGGCCGCACTCCTCGCCTGGTGGCGGCTCGGCGAGCGGCCGAGCGGGCGGACCGTGGCGGCAGCGGCCCTCGCGCTTTCGGGGGCGGCGCTCATGGTGGGCGAGGGCCTCGCCCTCGGCGGTGCCGGCTGGCGCGGCGATCTCGCGGCCCTCGGGGTGGCGGCGAGCTTCGCCTTCCAGATCGTCAACCTGCGCAGCTATCCGCGCGAGCAACTGCTCCCGGCCTTCGCGCTCGCCGGTCTGCTCACCGGTGGTCTCGTGGCACTCCTGCGCGGCGGCCTCGCCGACCTGCCGGGACGCGACCTGTTGCTCGGGCTCGGGCTCGGGATCGTCCAGATGGGGCTGCCGACGATCCTCATGGTCTGGGCGGCGCGCTCGCTGGTCTCGGTCGAGATGGCGCTGCTTTCCCTGCTCGACACCGTGCTCAACCCGATCTGGGTCTTCCTCGCGCTCGGCGAGCGGCCGAGCGCGCTCGGTCTTTCGGGCGGGGCCACGATCCTGGCCGCGGTGATCGTCGCCGTCGGGCGGCGGAAGCCGTCCCCGGATGCCGAGCGAGAGGGAGGCTAGGCTCGAGCGAACCGGGCGGGCGCGTAGGGCGAAAGATCGAAGGGCGGGGTCCGGCCGGCGACGAGCTCGGCGATCAGCCGGCCGGTCAGAGGCCCGAGCGTCAAGCCGATGTGCTGATGGCCGAAGGCCAAGAAGAGATTGGGCGTGCCGGGGCAGGGCCCGATCACCGGCAGGCTGTCCGGCACGGTCGGCCGACAGCCCTGCCAGGTCGACACGATCGCGCCGGAAAGGCCGGGCAGGAGCTTCTGCGCGAGCGGCACGAGCCTTCGGATGCGGCGATCGTCGGGCGGCGCCCAGGGGCTCGCGAGCTCGACCCCGCCCGTGATCCGGATGCCGTTCGCCATCGGCGCCAGCACGAAGCCGTGATCGCAGGAATAGACGGGGCGACGGAGCGTCGCAGAGGGATGCGGCAGCATCGCGTGATAGCCGCGCTCGGCATCGAGCGGGATGCGCAGGCCGCCTAGGGCCGCGAGTTTCTTCGAGAAGGCCCCGGCCGCCAGCACGACGGCGTCGACCGGCAAGCGGCCGGCCGTCGTGCCGACCGCGACGATCCGCGAATCCTGAAACGCGAAGCCTTGCGCCTCGGCGCCGAGGAGCGCCCCGCCGCGCTCGAGGAAGCCGCGGGCGATGCCCTGCACATAAGCGCAAGGATCGACCACGAAGCGGTTCTCGGGCAGGAGCAACCCGGCCTCGAGGTCGGGGGCGAGCGCCGGCTCGAGCGCGTGCACGCCCGCGCCGTCGAGGATCTCGTAGCGGCGGCCGAAGCGGTCCCAAAAGGAGCGGTCGGTGGCGGTCGCGGCCAAGAGCGTCTGCTTGGTGCGCGCGACCTTGAGCCAGCCGCCCGAGCGCACGAGGCCGCCGAGCCCGCATTCCTGGATGACGACGTCGTGCGCCTCGTCGCAGCGCTCGGTGAGGGCGGCGATCGCGCGGGCCAGGGTTTCGACCCGCGCGGGCCGGGCATTGAGCGCGAGCCGCACGAGCCAAGGCAGGAGCCGCGGCAGATAGCGCCAGCGGATCGCCAAGGGGCTCGTCCGGTCGGCGAGCAGGGCCGGCACGCTGCGCAACAGGCCGGGTGTCAGCACCGGGGCGACGCTGCCGCGGCTGATCACGCCGGCATTGCCGAACGAGGTCCCGGTGCCGGGCTCGCGCGGATCGACCAGCGTCACGCGGTGGCCGTCGCGGAGGAGGAAATAGGCGCAGCTCGTGCCGACGATGCCGGCGCCGATCACGGCGATGCGCGAGCCTTCGGCCATGGCGTCCTCGAGGTGCGTTCGTGGCCGGGCTTACGCCCGCGCGCGCCGCCGGTCGAGCGCGTCCGGCGCACGCGCCGTCAACGCTTTCTTCACCTTTTTCGCCGAAAAGGACGGCGACGAGCGATCGGAGAGCCGCGTTGGAGCTGTTGTGGGTCCTCTTGCTGCTCGGGCTGTGGACTTGGATGGCCCGCGTCGCGATCCCGGGCGTGTCCCCGGCCCGCGCAGCGCCGGGTCCGATCGCCCTCGGGTTGGCGGCGCGCAGCGCCCGAGCGGTCGGCGGCCGCGGGCCGCCCTCGCCGCAAGCGGCGCGCGACGGGCTCGAGCTGACGGAACAGGTCGCCGGTCGTCACCGTGCCGAGCGGTTCGACCGGCAGCCCGGCCGCGCGCAACAGCTCGGCCGTCCACCGGTTGCAGGTACGGAACAAGTGAAACGGCTCGTGCGAGGCCCAGAACAGGCTGTCCGGGCCCCGCCCGAGCCCGATCGGGATCGGACGGCCCGCCGCATCGCGCTCGAGGGCGGCCACGGCCCGCTCGTGCAGCCGCGCGATCCCGGCGCTGCTCGCCTCGAGCAGCAGGAGCTCTTCGCCGGGGATCGCCGTGGCGGGGCCCCGGTGGGCGGTGAGGTTGACCGCGCTCGCGGTCGGCCAGAGTGCCGCGCGCAGGGCGAGCCACCAGGGCGGATCGGGGTGCGGGTAGTAGAGCCGGTCGCCCCAGCCGAGCTCGAGCCAATCGGCCGCGGGGAAAGCGAGGCGGAACGGCGAGTGGGCGGGCAGGTCCTCGGCGCGAACGATCACGCCCGTATGCCAGGCGTGGCGGACCACGAGGAGCGGCTGCAGGCCGTCGGACGTGCCGACCGCGGCCGGAGGCTCGCGCGCGCAGGCCGCCAGGATCGACACCAACGCCGCAACGAGGAGGAGCGCGGCAAGGCGGAAGACGGTGCGCACGATCCCGATTCCCGGTGCGGCGGGCGCGGGGCGGATCGACCGCTCCTGCCGACCCGGCTCCGACCCTCGCCGATCCGGCCCGGCACCGCTACCCTCGGGATGCCGTTCGATCCGGAGGAGCGTGTGAGCGAGCCCTTGACCATCGCGCTTGCGCAAGTCGACCCGACCGTGGGCGATCTCGACGGCAATCTGGCGCTCCTGCGCGCCGCCCGGGCCGAGGCGGCCGCGGCCGGGGCCGACCTCGTCCTGTTCCCCGAGCTCGCGATCGTGGGCTACCCGCCCGAGGATCTCGTGCTCAAGCAGGCGCTCGCCGATCATGCGCGGCACGCGCTCGACGCGCTTGCTCGCGACACCGCCGACGGCGGCCCGGCGGTGGTCGTCGGCACCCCCTGGCGCGAGCGGGACCGCCTCTTCAACGCCGTGGCCCTGCTCGCGGGCGGCCGGATCGAGGGCTGGCGGGCCAAGCACGCGCTTCCGAACTACGGCGTGTTCGACGAGAAGCGGGTCTTCGAGGCGGGGCCGGTGCCCGGTCCCGTGCCCTTCCGCCGGCGCGACGGCTCGCTCGTCCGGCTCGGCCTCATGATCTGCGAGGACATGTGGGTCGAGGACGTGGCCGAAGCGCTCGCGGAATCGGGTGCCGAGCTCTTGCTCGTCATCAACGGTTCGCCCTTCGAGCGCGACAAGCCGGACGTCCGCCTGCAGCTCGCGATCCGCCGGATCACCGAGACCGGGCTGCCGCTCCTCTACGTCAACCAGGTGGGTGGCCAGGACGAACTCGTCTTCGACGGTGCCTCCTTCGCGCTCGACGGCGCGTGTGGGCTGATCGGCCAAGCGCGCGCCTTCGCGCCCGACCTCTTGGTGACGCGCTGGCTCCTCGAAGGGGAGCGCTGGGTTCCGGCCGAGAAGGGCCGGATCGAGCCGCCGCTCGAGCGGCTCGAGGCGATCTGGCGGGCGATGATGCTGGGTCTGCACGACTATGTCGAAAAAAACCGCTTTCCGGGCGTGGTGCTCGGGCTCTCGGGCGGCATCGACTCGGCCGTCTCGGCGGCGGTCGCGGTGGACGCGCTCGGCCCGCACCGGGTCCGCGCGGTGATGATGCCCTCGCGCTACACCTCGCGCGAGAGCCTCGAGGACGCGGCCGAGGTCGCGCGCCGGCTCGCGATCCGCTACGATGTCGTCGGCATCGAGCCGGCCGTCGCCGCCTTCTCCGAAATGCTGGCGCCGCTCTTCGAAGGGCGCTCGCCGGACACGACGGAAGAGAACATCCAATCGCGCATCCGGGGCGTGATCTTGATGGCGATTTCCAACAAGCTCGGCCCGATGGTGCTCACCACCGGCAACAAGTCGGAGATGTCGGTCGGCTACGCCACGCTCTACGGCGACATGTGCGGCGGCTACTCGGTGCTCAAAGACGTCTACAAAACGACCGTGTTCGAGCTCGCGCGCTGGCGCAACGCGCACCGGCCTTCGGGTCTGCTCGGACCCGAGAATCCGATTCCCGAGCGGGTGCTCGTCAAAGCACCGTCGGCCGAGTTGCGGGCCAACCAGAAAGACGAAGACAGCCTGCCGCCCTATCCGCTCCTCGATCGCATCCTCGAAGGCCTGGTCGAAGAGGATCTGAGCCCGCGCGAGCTGGTCGAGCGGGGACTGCCGGCCGAGGTCGTCCGCCGCGTCTCGGCGATGTTGGACGCCGCCGAATACAAACGGCGGCAAGCGCCTCCCGGGGTCAAGATCACCCGCAAGGCGTTCGGCCGCGACCGCCGCTATCCGATCACCAACGCCTTTCGCCGCCTCGGTCTCGCGCCGCTGCCGGAACCGGCACCGGTGGCCGAGGCCGCCGCGCCCGTGCATTCCCAGAAGCTCGCGACGCTGGAGTGAGTGCAGGGGAGGTTGAGATGGGGATCCGATCATAGGAAAATAAACTTGACACGATCGGGCGCCGCGCCTAGCGTGCCGGCCATGAGCAAATCCGCTACCCCCGAGCTCGATCGCCGGCTGCTGGCGCGTCTCGCGGCCGCTGGCGAACCCGCCGTTCTGATCGCGCAGATCTGCGGCCTGCCCCGACTCGAGGTCGAAGCCGCGCTCTCGGTCGACGCCGACTTGGCCGACCTGCGTGCCTATTACCAGGCGATCGAGACCGGATCGCCGAAAGCCCGCGCGGAGCGCATCCGCCGGTTGACCCTCGCGGCGATCGAGCATCGCCTCGAGCGCGGCGAACTCACCGGCCTAGGCTGGGCCCTCAGGCCCTATCTGTTCGCCGCCGCCGTCGCCGACGCGGACGAGCCCGGCCGCAGCGAGGAATCGCCGTCACCGGCGGCGGAGGACGATCCCGCCGCACTCGAGGCGCTGCGCGAGCGCGAGATCGACGAGGCCTACGCCGAATTGTCGGACGAGATGAAGGCGCTCTGGGATTCGCTCGGCTACGAGCGCTGGCCGGTGCCGCCGACGATCCCCTGGCGGCCGGGTGCGCCGCGCCCGCGCGGGCCCCTCGAGATCGACAACGAGGCCGGAACCGAAGCCGAGCGGGCCGCGGAACCGATCCCGTGGCCGCCGCGCGCGGCGCGGGCGCCGGCCCCCGACCACGCCACGGCCCCGGAGCACGCCGCGGCCTCGGACCAGGGCG
>JANWZN010000081.1 GCA_025054575.1 Geminicoccaceae bacterium
GGCGCGCCGCTCGCACCCGCCGGGCCTTCGCCTGCTCGCCCGCGGCCGGTAGCAGCCGCTGCGAGCGATCGTCGTGCCGTCGGATCGCACGCGGGAGCAGGCGGGGGAGGCGGCGTCCGTGGACCGTCCGGTTCGGCGCGCCGAGAGCCGGTGCGGGCGAAGCGGATGCGGCTCGAGACGCGACCCTCGCCCGCCTCGCGGAGGGCCGGGTCGTGCGTCGCTGCCCTGCGATGAGCGCCCGCGGCGAGCTCGACGCGGGAACGAGGGTAGGGCGCCCCGGCTCGGTCGGCTCGAAGCGCGGATCCGCCCTGCCGTGGGGCGGGGGCACGGGCCCGGACCGTCGCGGCCGCCGGCGCGGCCGAGCGGTGGCAGCACCCGCCTCCTCGCGGTGGTGCTCGGCACTCGAGCTGCGCGATCCGCGCATTCGACCGGCCCGATCGGCGCGCGCGCCGGCGAGCGGCGGATCGTCGTTGCGGGCCCGGCTCGTGTCGAGGCGCGCCGCTCGCACCCGCCGGGCCTTCGCCTGCTCGCCCGCGGCCGGTAGCAGCCGCTGCGAGCGATCGTCGTGCGGTCGGATCGCACGCGGGAGCAGGCGGGGAAGCGGCGTCGGTGGATGGTCGAGCCGGGCACGCCGAGACCCGGTGCGGGCGAGGACGTCGGACCTGCTCGCCGCCCGACCGCGCGGGTCGCGTCTGCGGCGGCGGTGGCCGGCTGTGCCCGCACGCCAGCCCTGCTCGCCGCCCGACTGCGCGGATCGCGTCCGTCGGCGACCTCGGGGAGCGTGCCGCCGATCGGCGCCGCTCGTGTGGGCCGGGGCGATCAGGGTGCCAGGCGCAGGATCCGCCAGCCGCTGCCCTCGGGCTCGTAGACGAGGCGGTCGTGCAGGCGCGAGCGGCGGCCCTGCCAGAACTCGAAGCGATCGGGGCGCACCCGGTAGCCGCCCCAATGCGCCGGTCGCGGCGGATCCTCCGGATAGCGCTCGGCCAGTTCCTGGAACCGACGGGCGAGCTCCTCACGGTCGATCGGCCGGCTCTGCGGGCTCGCGAGGGCACCGATCCGGCTGCCATAGGGACGTTTGGCGAAATAGGCGTCCGATTCCGCCGGCTCGACCCTCTCGACCCGCCCCTCGATCCGCACCTGGCGATGCAGCTTGTCCCAATAGAACAGGAGCGCCGCGTAGGGGTTGCGATCGAGCTCGCGCGCCTTGTGGCTGCCGTAATTGGTGTAGAAGGTGAAGCCGCGCCGGTCGAAATCCTTCAAGAGGACCATCCGCAGCGAGGGGCGGCCGCCCTCGCCGACGGTCGCGAGCGCCATGGCGTTGGGCTCGACCAGGCCCGCACCCAAGGCCTCGTGCAACCAGGTGTCGAACTGGTCGAACGGATCCGGGGCCGCCTCCTCCTCGAGCAGTATCGGACCCTCGTAGTCGACCCTGAGATCCTGCAAGCGGCTCATCCCGTCTCTCCGCGAGTGGCGCTTCTTCTTAGCGCCGCCCTGAGCTCTGCCGAGGGCCACCGCGTCGCGGACGCGGCGGGCCGCCTCGAAGGGAGCATCGTCCCGTGCAGGGTATCCTCTCGATCCAATCGCACGTGACCTACGGCCATGTCGGCAACAGCGCCGCCGTGTTCCCGCTGCAGAGGCTGGGCTTCGAGGTCTGGCCGATCATGACCGTGCTGTTCTCCAACCACACGGGCTACGGCGCCTTCCGCGGCCGGCCGGTCGGCGCCGACTGGCAGCGCGAGATCCTGGCGGGCCTCGAGGAACGCGGCGCGCTCGCCCGCACCCGCGCCCTCTTGTCGGGCTATCTGGGCGACCCCGCCACCGCCGAGGTGGTGATCGAGGCGGTCGAGCGCGTCCGCTCGCACCGCCCCGACGCGGTCTACGCCTGCGATCCGGTGATCGGCGACGACGGCCGCGGCGTCTTCGTCCGCCCGGGCGTGCCGGAGCTCCTGCGCGACCGCGTGCTGCCGCTCGCCACGATCGTCAAGCCCAACCGCTTCGAGCTCTCCTTTCTCTCCGGCATCGAGGTCCGCACGATCGAGGACGCCCTCGAGGCCGCCGCCCGGCTGCGCGCCCGCGGCCCGCGGCTGGTCGTCGTCACGAGCCTCGCCCTGCCCGATCACGAGGGCATGCTCGGCATGCTCGCGGACAGCGCCGAAGGCTCCTGGCTCGTCTGGACGCCGCGGCTGCCGGTCGTGCTCAACGGCACGGGCGACGCCTTCGCCGCCCTCCTGCTCGGCGCCTGGCTTTCCACTGGCGATCCCGAGGCGGCCCTCGGCCGCACCGCCTCGGCCATGTTCGGCCTGGTCGAGGCCACCTGGAAGGCCGGTGCCCGCGAGCTCCTCCTGGTCGCAGCACAGAACGAGATCGTCGAGCCCACCCATCGCTTCCGCCCGACCCGCCTGCGCTAGCCCTCGGCCGCCAGCTTCCGGCCGACCGCCCGAGCGGCCTCGAGGATCGCCCCCTCTTCGATCGCCGCCTCCGGCAGGAGCGCGCGCAGCCGGTCGATCGCGAGGACGAAGCCGTCGCGCTCGGCCGGGCTCTCGACCACGAGCCGGCCACGGCCGAAACCCTCGATCACGGCGAGCGCCAGCCGGCCGATCGGCAACGCCACGCCCGAGCCGAGATTGACCACCCCGCCCGGTGGTGCCGAGGCCAGCCGGGCGATCCAGCCCGCGGCCGGCTCGACCGGGACGAAATCGCGCACGGTGAAGGGGCTCACGTCGAGCCGGACCTCGCCCTCGGAGGCGAGCGTCGCCAAGAGCCGGGTCAGGAAGCTCGTGCGCCGCGGATCGCGCTCGAAGCCGAAGACGTTGGCGATCCGCAGCCGCGTGAGCCGCAGCCCCGGGACCCGGGCGAGCCGCTCTTCGAGAGCGAGCTTCTGGGCGCCGTAGAGATCGGCGGGGCCGAGCGGGTCGTCCTCGCGCAGCGGCCGCGGGGAGGGCGCGTAGACCTTGCGCGTGCCGAGCGAGAGGAAGGCGATGCCGCGCTCGGCCGCGCGCCGGGCGAGCCGTGGCTCGAGGTCCTCCTCGAGCCGCCAGGCGGGCGTGCCGAGTGCCGGATGGCGGCCCGCCCAGACCACGCTTTGGACGCCGTCGAGGATCGCGGGATCGTGGGTCGCGTCGTGGCCGAGGAGGCGGCCTTGGCGGCCGAGCTCGGCGGCGATCGCGCGGCCGAGGAAGCCGCGGCCGAGGACGAGGACGCTCACCCGGTCTTCGCGAGCGTGAGGATCGCCGGCCGGCGATCCTTGACCACGAGCGCGATCCGGCCGTGCTTCAAGGCCAGCGCCGCCTCGCCGAAGAGCTCGCGCCGCCAGCCCGCGAGTGCCGGAACGGGGGCGTGGTCGTCCATCGCGATCGCCTCGAGGTCGGAGGTGCTCGCGACCATCCGCTGGGCCACGTCGGCCTGCTCGCAGCAGACCTTCAAGAGTACGCGCAGCATGTCGACCAGGGGCCCGATCCCGCGCGGCAGCTCCTGCGGCTCGACCAGCTGCGGCAAGTCGGCGGCCGGCACGGCGAGGCCCTCGTTGACCGCGGCCACGACCGCAGCCAGGCTCGCGCGATCGAGGCTGATCCGTTCGTGGCCGCGCAGCTCCTCGACCGTTCGCGGCTTGTGGGCGGCGATCTCGAGCAAGAGATCGTCGCGGAGCACCCGCTGGCGCGGCAGGTCTTTGGCCCGGGCCGTGCGCTCGCGCCAAGCGGCGAGCTTCTGCACGACCGCCAAGAACCGCGGATCGCGGGTCCGCAGCTTGAGCCGCCGCCAGGCTTCCTCGGGCGGCTGCTCGAACTGGGCCGCATCGGCGATCCGCGCGAGCTCGTCTTCGACCCAGGCGGTGCGTCCCGCCGCGTCCACCCGGCTCGCGAGCTGCTCGTAGATCTGCCGCAGATGGGTGACGTCGGAGAGGGCGTAGCGGACTTGTGCCTCCGAGAGCGGCCGCTTGGACCAGTCGGTGAAGCGGAAGCTCTTGTCGAGCCGGGCCTTGGCGAGCTTCTGGACGAGCGTGTCGTAGGCCACCTCCTCGCCGAAGCCGCAGACCATGGCCGCGACCTGGGTATCGTAGATCGGCCGCGGCACCTCGCCCTTCATCAACAGCCAGAAGATCTCGAGGTCCTGGCGGCAGGCATGGAACACCTTGAGCACGCGCTCCTCGGCCATGAGCTCGAGCAGGGGAGCGAGGTCGAGACCCGGAGCCAGGGCGTCGATCGCCGCGGCCTCGCGCTCGCCCGCGAGCTGGACGAGGCAGAGCTTCGGCCAATAGGTCCGGTCGCGCATGAACTCGGTGTCGACCGTGACGTAGCGCTCGCGGGCGAGGCGCTCGCAGAGCGCGGCCAATTCGGCGGTGGTGGTGACGAGCTGCATCGCGGGCGCTCTCTAGCGATCGCTCGGCGCGGACGCCAGCCGGGCGAGCGGCCGCAAGGCGCGGGGCCGCGCGGGGCGGCCGCTTGCCGGCGCGCCGGCGTCGAGGCATGAGGATCCCGTGGGAAAGCGACCTCTCGGATGGCCGATGAGCGGACGAATCCTCCTTTGCGCGGTGCTCCTCGTGCTCGCCGGCTGCCAGAGCTTCGGGCGCGGTGTGGCCGAGGCGCTGCTCGAAGCCTCCGGTCGCAGTACCGAGGACACCCGCCGCTGCGAGGTCGTGGGCCCGGCCTTCGAAGGGCTCGAGAGCCTTTTGGCGAAGCAGGACGGCCTGCCACCGATCGGCGAGGCCGGACCCGGCAGGCGGCAGCTCAAGATCCTCTACATCCACGGAATCGGCACGCATCTGCCCGGCCACGGCAGTGCGCTCGCCGACCGGCTCGCCCGTGCTACGGGTCTCGTCGTGACGGCGCCCCGCTCGAAACGGATCGTGCTCGCGAGCCTGCTCGGCGGGGCGGAGGCGCTGGGCGAGATCAACGTCATCCGCATGGTCGACGCCCGCCGGCAGCGCGACGCCGCCTTCTACGAGCTCACTTGGTCGGCCATCAATCGGCGCGCGAAAGAGGCGATCGGTTTCGACCAGAGCAGCTATTTCACGAGCCGGCGCGCCTCGATCAACCAAGCGATGCGCGCCTTCGTCAACGACGTCGCCCCCGATCCGATCGCCTTTGCCGGGGTCAACCGTGAGCGGATCCTGCGCGCCGTGGGCCAGAGCTTGTGTTGGGCCGCCTCGCGCAGCTGGGACGAGTTGCCCGTGCTCACCCGGGGCGTGGCCTGCGGCCCCGATCTGCCCGGCTTCGGCAGCCGGGTCGGGCGCGACGATCTCGCCTTCGTCACCCACAGCCTCGGCAGCCGGGCGGCGCTCGATGCGCTGCAGCAGCTCGTGAGCCTGCCCGCGCTTGCCGAGCGGCCGGCCGGGCGACGGGTCGTGGCCGCCTTTCGCGACACGGTCGTCCCGGTCTTCATGCTCTCCAACCAGCTGCCGCTGCTCGAGGCCGGGGTCGAACCGCAAGAGATCCGCGGCCAGACCGCGCGCTTCTGCCGGCCGGATTCGCCCGAACGCGAGCGGCGCTTCTTCGCCCGCACCGACCTCGTGGCGATCGGCGACCCGAACGACGTGATGAGCTATCCGGTACCGGTCGAGTGGGTCGACGCTTACGTCGAATCGCGGCTCTGCCCGCGGCCGATCAACGTCTTCATCGACATCGCCGCAATCCAGAACCTGTTCGGGCTCGGCGAGGTCGCCAACCCGCTCACCGCGCACACCGCCTACGACACCGACGAGCGGGTGGCAGCCCTGATCGCCAGAGGTGCCGGCCATCCGGGTGCCGCCCCGATCGTCCGCAGCCGCTGCAGCTTCCGCGAGGTCGACGAGGCGCTCTTGCGCTGAGGGCGCGCGAGGGCTTCAGCCGATCACGAGCGTCCCCTCGGCGATCAAGGTGTCGAGGTCGGTGGAGCCGAGATCGCCCTTGATGCTGGCCCACTTGACGAACGAGTCCCCACCGCCGTCGGGGTCGAGGAAGAGCGTGACCTTGGAGCCCTTGGCGGTGATCCGCACGAAGCCCTCGGGGTCGGCCGAGGCGGCAGCGGGATCGCTGAAGAGCTCGCTCGCGCGCAGCTCCAGCCGGTCGCCCGCGGCGGCGTCGAAGTCCCTGATCGCGCTGCCGCGGCTGCCGTCCAAGAGCACGAACCGGTCGGCACCCGGTCCACCGGTCGCCTGATCCTTCCCGGGACCCAGATAGAGCGTGTCGTCGCCGGCCTCGCCGTAGAGCTTGTCGGCGCCGATCCCGCCGTGCAGCGCGTCCCCACCGCCGCCGCCGCGCAGCGTATCGTTGCCGCGGCCGAACGCGGGTGCCTCGAAGAAGGTGAGCTCGTCGTCGCCTGGCGAGCCGATGAAGACATCGTTGCCGCTGTAGATCGTGTTCGGATTGCGGGCGAGGCTGCCGACCGTGATGCTCATGTTGTCCGCGGTGAACAACGGCGGGTCGCCGCTCCGCTCGTTCGAGAGGACGACGCGCGTGATCACCGAATCGAGAAAATCTTTCTCGGAGGAAAACGAGAAACGGCCATAGGCGAGGACGTAGAGCTCGCTGTCGAGGGCGAGCACCAGTTTCGACTCGCTCCGAGACACGAGCGACGCTTCCCCGAAGATCGTGCTCGGATCCAGGATCTCGTCCGGCGGAACGTAATAGCGGAACACGGTCATGGCAGGGCTTCCTCCTGATCGTTTTGGTCGTTGTCGCCTGTACCGCTCTCAGCGCGCGCTCCCTTCTCGATCGGCGATGCCGCGCCACGGGCCCGGCTCCCGCCCGAGTGGGGCGTCGATCCCCGCCCGGGGCTCGTCGATCGGCCAGCGCCAGCGGGTCGGCTCGGCCTCGAAGCCGAGCCGGGCCGCAAGCTCGGCCAGCGCCGGGGCCGACGGCCCCGAACGGGCGATCCGCACGGCCGCGCAACCGCAGGCCCGCGCTCGCGCGCCGAGCGCATGGAGCAGGGCCTCGAGGCAGCGCGGCCGCGGCGTCACCTCGACCGCACCGAGCCAGGGCACCTCCAGGACCGCCGCCGGCGAGCCCGCGAGGGCGAACCGTGCCAGGGCCACGATCACGCCGCTCGCATTGGCGAGCGCGCCTAGCCCGGCTCGCCCGCCACCGTCGAGCCAAGCCTCGGCCGTGGCGCGCCAGGCCGCGAGGTCGGCGGCGGCGCCGCACAGGCGTGCGAGCGGCCAAGCGAGGTCGAGCTCCTCGGGGCCGAGGTCGCACCATCGCCAGCCGGCGAAGCCGGCCGGGTCGAGGTGCGGGGCGGACGGTTCGATCATGGTGCGATGATGTCGCGAGCTACCGAACGCGGCATTGACCTAGATCAAAGGCTCATCCTTATTCGCCAATCGGGAGGTGGCGGTGTCCAGGGCGGGCGGCGGAGGCGCTGGTTCGGCGATCGGTCGGGCGGGTTGCGGCAGCCTGTGCGAGCAATGCCGCGTGCGCGGGATCTCGGTCTGCCGGTCGATCGAGCCCGCGGCCCTCGACGAGCTCGAGCGGATCATGACCCGCATCGAGCTGCCGGCCGGGCGGGTCCTGTTCGACGAGGCCGCGCCGGCCGAGGGTCTCTTCACGCTGGTCGACGGGGTCGTCAAACTCTTCAAGATGTTGCCGGACGGTCGGCGGCAGATCACGGGGTTCCTCCTCGCCGGCGACTTCTTGGGTTTGGCCTTCTTCAACAGCTACGCCTACAGCGCCGAGGCGGTGACCGATGCCACCCTGTGCCGCTTTCCGCGCGATCGGTTCCTGGCCCTTCTGGAGCGACACCCGGCACTCGAGAAGGAGCTCTTGGGCCGTGCCTCTTCCGAGCTCGCCGCGGCCCAGGAGCAGATGCTGCTGTTGGGGCGCAAGAGCGCCAAGGAGCGCGTCGCGAGCTTTCTCTTGATGCTCGCCCGGCGCCAGCAGGCGGCCGGGCGGACGACCGTGGCGCTCGCGATGAGCCGGCACGACATCGCCGATTATCTGGGGCTCACGATCGAGACCGTGAGCCGCGGCATCCGGGCGGCCGCGGCCGAGGGGCTCATCCGGTTGATCGACCGCCATCACTACGTCGTGGTCGACGACCGCCGGCTGCGCTTCGCCGCGGCGGCGGAGTGAGGCGCCCTCACGGCGTCTGCGGGCCGGCGAGCGCCCGATAGAGCGCGGCGTAAGCCGCGGCCCGGTTCGACCAGCCGAGCCGGCGGCTCATGCCGCGGCGCTGCAAGCCGGACCACGCTTCGGGCTTTCCGAAGAGCTCGACCGCGCGCTCGAGGGCGTCGACGAGCGCCTCCACGCTCGGCGGACCGAACAGGATCCCGGTCGCGACCCCGTCGGCGAGTGCCGCGTCGTTGGCGTCGATCACCGTGTCGGCGAGGCCACCCACGCGGGCCACCACCGGCACCGCGCCGTAGCGCAGCGCGTAGAGCTGGGTGAGGCCGCAGGGCTCGAAGCGCGAGGGCACGAGGATCGCATCCGTGCCCGCGAAGATGCGGTGCGCGAGCCCCTCGTCGTAGCCGAACCGTACCGCGATCCGGCCGGGATGACCGCGTGCGGCCTCGGCGAATGCGGCCTCGAGCGGCGGATCGCCGGCAGCCAGCATCGCGAGCGCGCCACCGAGTCCCAACAGGCGCGGCAGTGCCTCGAGCAAGAGGTCCATGCCCTTCTGCCAGGTGAGCCGGGTGACCACGCAGAAGAGCGGGGCTGTGGCCGGATCGAGACCGAGCTCGTCGCAGAGCGCGCGCCGGCACACCGCGCGCAGCTCGAGCCGATCGGCATCGAAGGGCTGCGGCAGGTGCGGGTCGCGGCCGGGATCCCACAGCCGCTCGTCGATGCCGTTGACGATGCCCACGAGGCGATCGGCACGGTGGCGCAACAGGCCGTCGAGCCCCATGCCGAGCGCGGGCGTGCGGATCTCGCGGGCGTAAGTGGGGCTCACGGTCGTGATCCGGTCGGCATAGGCGATGCCGGCCTTCAAAAATCCGATGGCCCCGTAATATTCGACCCCGTCGATCGTGAAAGATTCGGCCGGCAGCCGCAGCTTGGCCAGCAAGCTGGCCGGGAACTGGCCCTGGAAGGCCAGGTTGTGGATCGTCAGCACGGTGCCGGGCCGCGGTCCGCCCGCGAGCGCCAGATAGGCCGGGGCGAGCCCGGCTTGCCAGTCGTGGGCGTGCACGAGCGCGGGTCGCCAGGCCTCGAGCGCGCCGAGCCCGATCTCGCGCGCGGCCCAGCCGAGGGCGGCGAACCGTTCGGCATTGTCGGGCCAGTCGCCGCCCGAAGGGGCGCGATAGGGGTCGCCCGCGCGGTCGAAGAGATGCGGGGCGTCGAGGACGAAAAGCTCGAGCCCGGCCGCTCGGCCGGCCAGGAGCCGTGCGGGGCCGCCCATGAGCTCGGGCCAGGCCGAGAGCTCCTGCCGCTCGGCGAGCCCGGCCAGGACCGCCGGATAGCCGGGCAACAGCGTGCGCATCGCGATGCCGTGTTCGGCGAGGGCGGCGGGCAAGGCACCCACGACATCGGCGAGCCCGCCCGTCTTGACGAGCGGGACGGCTTCGGAAGCGAGCTGGAGGACCGGAAGCGTCCCGCTCACGGCCCGCCGGACCATTCGAAGAACAGGGTCGCGAGCGGCGGCAGGGTCAGCCGCAGCGAGAAGGGGCGGCCGTGCCAGGGATCGGGGTCGGCCGAACAGCCGCCGAGATTGCCCATGCCCGAGCCGCCATAGTCGAGCGCGTCGGTGTTGAGCCGCTCGCGCCAGAGGCCGCCGCGCGGCACGCCGATCCGCCACCCCTGGCGCGGCACCGGGGTGAGGTTGCAGACGATCAGCGCCGGCGCGTCGCCGGGCCGGCCGAACCGCAGCCAGGAATAGACCGAATGGTCGGCGTCGTCGGGCTCGACCCAAGCGAAGCCCGCGGGATCGTGATCGAGCCGATGAAGGGCGGGGAGCTCGCGGTAGAGCGCGTTCAGATCGCGTACGAGCCGCTGGACGCCGGCGTGCGGCGCGTGATCGAGCAGATGCCAGTCGAGGCCGCGGGCCTCGCTCCACTCGGATTCTTGGGCGAATTCCTGGCCCATGAAGAGGAGCTTCTTGCCCGGATGCCCCCACATGTAGCCCAGAAGCGCCCGCAGGTTGGCGAAGCGCTGCCAGCGATCGCCCGGCATCTTGGCCAGAAGCGAACGTTTGCCGTGGACGACCTCGTCGTGGCTCAGGGGCAGAACGAAGTTCTCGGCGAAGGCGTAGAGCAGCGAGAAGGTGAGTTCGTGGTGGTGCCAGCGGCGATGCACCGGGTCGCGCGCGAAATAGCGCAGCGTGTCGTGCATCCAGCCCATGTTCCATTTGAAGCCGAAGCCGAGCCCGCCGAGCCAGGTCGGCCGCGACACGCCCGGCCAGGCGGTCGATTCTTCGGCGATGGTGGCGATCCCGGGATGCTCGCCGTAGAGGGTCTCGTTGAGCCGGCGCAAGAACGCGATCGCCTCGAGGTTCTCGCGCCCGCCATAGCGGTTGGGGATCCACTCGCCCGGCTTGCGCGAATAGTCGAGGTAGAGCATCGAGGCCACGGCGTCGACGCGGAGCCCATCGAGGTGGAAGACCTCGAGCCAGTAGAGCGCATTGGCGAGCAAGAAGTTGGCGACCTCGGTCCGGCCGTAATTGTAGACGAGCGTGTGCCAATCGGGGTGGAAGCCCAGGCGCGGATCCTCGTGCTCGAAGAGTGCGGTGCCGTCGAAGCGGCCGAGACCGTGCGGATCGCTCGGGAAATGGCCCGGGACCCAGTCCAGGAACACGCCGAGGCCGGCCGCGTGCGCCGCATCGACGAAGCGGGCGAAGCCTTCGGGCGGGCCGAAGCGGGCGGTCGGTGCGAACAGGCCGAGCGGCTGATAACCCCAGGATTCGTCGAGCGGGTGCTCGCTCACGGGCAACAGCTCGAGGTGCGTGAAGCCCAGATCGCGCGCGTAAGGCACGAGCGCCTCGGCGAGCTCGTCCCACGACAAGAACCGCCCGTCCGCACCGCGCCGCCAGGAGCCCAGATGGACCTCGTAGATCGAGACCGGCCGCTCGGTCAGAAGATTGGCCGCGCGCTCGGCGAGCCAGTGGGCGTCGCGCCAGGGGAAGGGGCGCAGCCCGTGGACGATCGAGGCCGTGCCGGGGCGCAGCTCCATGGCCGTGCCGAACGGGTCGGCCTTGAGCGGCAGCAGGCGGCCGTCTCGGTCCTTGAGCTCGTACTTGTAGCGCGCGCCTTCGGGCACGGCCGGCAGGAAGAGCTCCCACACCCCGCTCGCGAGGCGCTTGCGCATGGGATGGACGCGGCCGTCCCAGCCGTTGAAGTCGCCCACGACCGCGACGCGCGAGGCGTTCGGCGCCCAGACCGCGAAGGCGATCCCGGCCGTGCCCTCGTGGACGCGCGGATGCGCGCCGAGCGTCTCCCAGAGCCGGCGATGGGTACCTTCGCGCAAGAGATACTCGTCGAGCTCGCCCAGGACCGGCCCGAACCGGTAGGGATCCTCGAGCTCCCACGACCAGCCCTCGCGGCGGGCGCGCAGCCGATAGGCGAGCGGGAGCTCCCGGCCCTCGAGCAGGCCCTCGAAGAAGCCGTCGGCGTGGCGGCGGGCGAGCGCGCCCAAGAGCGTCCCGTCGAGCCCCACGACCTCGAGCGCGTCGGCACCCGGAACGAAGGCGCGGATCGCGACCCCGCCCGGCACCGCGTGCGGCCCGAGCACGGCGAAGGGATCGCCGTGGCGCGCCTCGACGATCGCCAGGACGTCTCGCTCGTCGAGGCGCCAGGGCGCGGCGGCGGCGGTCGTCACGAGGCCGCCCGTCCCCCGCGCCGGGCCCGCAGACGGGCGAGCAGCCCGCGGGTCGAGCCGTCGAGGCCCGCGGGCTCGGCGCCGCCCTCGAGTGCCGGCAAAAGGCGCGCGGCGAGCTCCTTGCCGAGCTCCACCCCCCACTGATCGAAGCTGTCGATGCCCCAGATCACGCCCTGAACGAAGACGCTGTGCTCGTAGAGTGCGACGAGCCGGCCGAGTGCCGCGGGTGTCAGGCGGTCGAGCAGGATCGAGGTCGAGGGCCGCTCGCCCGGGAAGAGCTTGTGCGGCAAAAGCGCCTCGAGCGCGGCAGCGGAGAGGCCGCGGGCGGAAAGCTCGGCGCGGACCTCGGCCTCGCCCCTGCCGAAGGCCAGCGCCTGGCTCTGGGCGAGGACGTTGGCGAGGAGCTTCTCGTGATGGCCTGCGAGGCCGTGATCGGCCTCGGCACAAAAGACGAACTCGGCGGGCACGATCTCGGTGCCCTGGTGCAGGAGCTGGAAGAAGGCGTGCTGGCCGTTGGTCCCGACCTCGCCCCAGACGACGGGGCAGGTCGGGCGATCGACCGGGCGACCGTCGCGGCGGACGCGCTTGCCGTTGCTCTCCATCTCGAGCTGCTGGAGAAAGGCCGGCAGACGGTCGAGGCGCTGGTCGTAGGGCAACACGGCGCGGCTCGAAAAGCCCAAGAGGTCGCGGTTCCAGATCCCGAGCAGGCCGTGGATCACGGGCAGGTTGCGCTCGAGCGGGGCGGTCGCGAAGTGGCGGTCCATGGCGTGGCCGCCTTCCAAGAGCTGCTCGAAGCGGTCGAAGCCGAGATGGAGCGCGATCGGCAGGCCGATGGCCGACCACAAGGAGAAGCGGCCGCCGACCCATTCCCAGAAGCCGAACATCCGTGCCGGATCGATGCCGAAGGCGCGGACCGCCGCCTCGTTGGTCGAGACGGCGACGAAGTGCCGACCGACCGCCGCTTCGCCCAGGGCCGCAACCAACCAGGCCCGCGCGCTCGCGGCGTTCTGCATGGTCTCTTGCGTGGTGAAGGTCTTCGAGGCGACGACGAACAGGGTGGTCGCTGGATCGAGGCTCGCGAGCGTGGCGGCCAGATGCGCCCCGTCGACGTTGGAGACGAAGTGCGCGCGCAGATCCGGCCGGGCGAGATGCGCGAGCGCTCGGCAGACCATCTGCGGCCCGAGATCCGAGCCGCCGATGCCGATGTTGACGACGTCACGGATCGGCCGGCCGGTCGCACCCCGCCAGTTGCCCGAGCGGACCGACTCGCTGAAGTCCCGCATGCGGGCGAGCACGGCGCGGACCTCGGGCATCACGTCGCGGCCGTCCACCGTGATCGGCTCCGGGCCGCGATGGCGCAGGGCGACGTGGAGCACGGCGCGCGCTTCGGTCGTGTTGATCCGCTCGCCCGCGAACATCCGCGCCCGCCAGCCCTCGAGATCGGCCGCACGGGCGAGATCGACGAGCAGCTGCATGGTCTCGGCGCGGACGCGCTGCTTCGACCAGTCGAGCAAGAGATCGTCGAGGGCGAGCGAGAAGCGATCGAACCGGTCCGGGTCCTCGGTGAAGAGGGCGCGCAGGGACCAGCTGCGGGCCAGGGCCGCGTGCGCGTCGAGCGCGCGCCAGGCGTCGTCGAGCGAGCTCACGGAGCCTTCTCCAGGGCGAGGGCGGTGGCGGCGCGGGCGAGATCGCGGATCCTGCCCCAATCGCCCGCGGCGATCGCCTCGGCGGGTGCGAGCCAGGAACCGCCGACGCAGAGCACGTTCGCGAGCGCGAGGTACTGGGCGGCGTTGCGGGCGTCGATCCCGCCCGTGGGGCAGAAGCGGAGCGCGGGCAAGGGGCCCGCGACGGCTCGCAACCACGCCGTTCCGCCCGCGGGCTCGGCCGGGAAGAACTTGGCGAGCGCGAAGCCGCGCTCGAGCACGGCCATGGCCTCGCTCGCGGTCGCCACCCCGGGCAGAAACGGCACGGGCGACTCCCGGGCGGCGTCGAGCAGCCGCGCCGTCGCGCCGGGGCTCACCGCGAAGGCGACGTCGAGCGTCGCCACCTGCTCGAGCTGGTCGGGCGCGAGGACCGTGCCGGCGCCCACGATCATCGCCGGGACCTCGGCGCGGATCCGCCGGATCGCCTCGATGGCGGCCGGCGTCCGCAGCGTCACCTCGATCACAGCGATGCCGCCGTCGAGCAGCGCTCGGGCCAGCGGCACGGCGGCCTCGGGCTCTGCGATCGCGACCACGGGGATCACCGGCCCGCGGCGCAGAATGTCTTCGAGCTCGCGCTGAGGATCGTCCGCCCGGTCGGCCACGCTCGCTCTCCCCCGCCCGCGACGGCGCTCTCCTAGCGCGGCGCGGGCCCGCTGTCGCGGGCCGAGCACCGCCCCGTCTCCTTCGCTGGCGCCGGCGGCCGAGGCCGGTTCTCGACCGAGCGGCCAGGAGGCGCTCGTGCCGGCTCGAGCTCGAGCC
>JANWZN010000082.1 GCA_025054575.1 Geminicoccaceae bacterium
GGCCGCCGCGGTGCCGAGCAGCCGGCGCCGGCGCGTGCGCGCCGCGGCCACGCCTCAGCCGACGATGTGGTGCTTGCCGACCGGGGTGACGGTGCTCGCCTGCGGGCCGGCCGCACTCTCGCCCTCGACCAGGACGATGCGGACCTCGTCGCCGACCTCGAGCTTGTCGAAGCCGCCGTTCACGACGGCGTTGCGGTGGAAATAGACCTCCTGGCCGTCGGGCATGAGCACGAAGCCGTGATCGGGAAAGAGGCTCTTGATGCGGCCGTGCGGCGGCGGCTCGTGGACCTTGACGTCGCCGCGGTGCTTGCGGACGTGGTCCTGCAGCTTGCGGCGGGCCGCCTCGAAGGCGTCGCGGATCGCGACGTAGATGTCCTCATGCGCGTGGCTGTTGGGGTTGGCGCGATTGACCGCGATCTCGCCGCCGGGCACCAGGATCACGATCCGGCACTGGTAGAGATTGCCCTTGTGATGACCCTGATTGTGCTTGGCCAGCACGACGCGACAGGCGGTGATGCGGTCGTAGTAGCGCTCGAGCTCGTCGATCAGCGCGCGCACGCGCGCCTCGACCGCATCCGAGTGCGGCACGTCTTTGAAGGTGATTTCCGGCTCTTGCTGCATGTCCTGCCCTATCGGCGTTGAGGGTCAACCTTTGATGCAGACGATCGGCACGAGATGCGCCACGCGCCGGGCGAGGCCCGCTCGCTCGGCGGCCAGCACGACCGCGTCGACGTCCTTGTAGGCGGCCGGGGCCTCTTCCGCGACCCCGCGCATGGAGGGTGCGCGCACGACCACGCCGCGGCTTCTGAGCTCGGCCACGATCTGATCGCCGCGATACTGGCGGGTCGCCTCGTGCCGGCTCATCGCCCGCCCGGCGCCGTGCACGGCGGAGGCGAAGCTCTTCTGTTCGCTCGTGGCAGCACCGGCGAGCACCCAGGAGCCCGTACCCATGCTGCCGCCGATCAGCACCGGCTGGCCCACCGCGCGCAAGGGCTCGGGCACCTCGGGATGGCCCGGACCGAAGGCGCGGGTGGCTCCTTTGCGGTGGACGAAGAGGGCCTTCTCCTCGCCGTCGATGCGGTGCCGCTCGAGCTTGCAGGTGTTGTGCGAGACGTCGAACAGGAGCGCCATCCGGGCCTGCGGGAACATGCGGCGCAACACGCCGCGCGCCAGATGGTCGATGATCTCGCGATTGGCCAGCGCGCAATTGATCGCAGCCCGCATCGCCCCGAGATAGCGCTGGGCGAGGGCCGAGCGCAGCGGCGCGCAGGCGAGCTCGCGGTCGGGCAGCTCGATGCCGTGCGCCGGTGCGGCGAGCGCCATCTCGCGCAGGAACTCGGTGCCGATCTGGTGGCCGAGGCCGCGCGAGCCGCAGTGGATCGTGACCACGACCTGGCCCTTGGCGAGCCCGAAGACGCGCGCCGCCTCGGCATCGAAGATCTCGGCCACCTCCTGGATCTCGAGATAGTGGTTGCCGGAGCCGAGCGTGCCCATCTCGGCCCGCTGCCGCTCCTTGGCCTTCCTCGAGACGGCGGCCGGATCCGCCCCCGCCATCTGGCCCTTCTCCTCGATCCGCTCGAGATCGGCCGGATCGCCCCAGCCCATCGACACGGCCCAGCGCGCCCCGCCAGCGAGCATGGCATCGAGCTCGGCATCCGAGAGCTTGATCTGCCCGGTCCGGCCGAGGCCCACGGGTACGGCCGCGTAGAGCGCATCAGCGAGTTTCTCGACCAGGGGCGCCACCTCGCTGCGGTCGAGCCCGGTCGTGATCGTGCGCACCCCGCAGGAGATGTCGAAGCCGACGCCGCCGGCCGAGACCACCCCGCCCGCATCCGGGTCGAACGCCGCCACGCCACCGATCGGGAAGCCGTAGCCCCAATGCGCATCCGGCAGCGCGTAAGCCGCCTTCACGATCCCGGGCAGGCAGGCGACGTTGCGGGTCTGCTCGAGGACCTTCTCGTCCATCTCGCGCACGAGATCCTCGGTGCCGTAGACGATCGCCGGCACGCGCATGGCACCTTCGGGCTCGAGCCGCCAGGTCGCCTCGTCGACTCGTGTCAGACGCGAGGTGTCCACGGTTCCTCTCCTCCCCCGATCGCGGTCGGTTCGACGGCGCCCGCGCGGGCGGTCTCAGACGTCGACCACGCACTGGGCGAGCCAGCCGCCCTCCGGCAAGGGCCGCACCGCGAGCTCGGTCATGGTCGCACCCTTGACCTCGACCGCCGGCTCGTGCCGGGCCGCATCGATCGGCTCGCCCGATGCCCGGGCCTCGAGCCGATCGCCCTCGATCCGGACGTCGAACCGGCCGAACAGCATGTGGCGCGTCGCGGTCTCGAACAGAAGGGCGTTCAGGAAGTCGACGAGCAGCGTCTCGCGGTCGGGGGCGGAACAGGCGACCTCGACCGTCTGTCGCGGCTGCAGCGTGGCGGGATCGACCATGACCGCGGTGAGCGCCCGGGCGGCCTGGGCGAAGGCCTCCTCGAGGGTCGGGCCGATGCCGCGGATGCCGATGTCGGCACCGTGGACGAAATGCTCGAAGCGGGCCTCGGCGGGCATCGCTCAGCCCTCCATGATGCCGGTGACGGTGAGCCCGCCGTCGACCCCGATCGTGTGGCCGGTGGTGAAGCTGCAGGCATCCGAGGCGAGCCAGACCACCGCCCGGCCGACCTCGATCGGCTCGCCGTAGCGCGGCAGCGCCATGCGCGCGGTGAAGGCCTCGCTCGGTCGCTCGCTCGTGGTCTTCTCGGTGCGGATCGGGCCGGGTGCGACGCCGTTGACGAGGATGCCGTGCGGTGCCAGCTCGATCGCCATGGTCTGGGTCAAGGCGATGATGCCGGCCTTGGATGCGCTGTAGGCGGCCCGGCCGCGCCCGCCGAAGCGGCCCGAGTTCGAGCTGATCGTGACGATCCGGCCGCCCTTGCCGCGGGCGATCATCGCCCGGGCCGCCGCCTGGCAGGTCACGAAGGTGCCGGCGAGATTGAGGCGCACGAGGTCCTCGAAGAAGGCGAGCGGCATCTCGAGGAAGGGCATGCGGGCGGTCGAGCCGGCATTGGCGACGACGATGTCGAGCCCGCCGAGCCGCTCGATCGCAGCGGTGCAGGCGGCCTCCGCCTCGGCCGGGAGGCGGACGTCGAAGCGGAAGGGCTCGGCGCGGGCGCCGCTTGCGGCGAGTTCGGCCGCGACGCGGGCGGCCGCGTCGGCGTCGATATCGGTCACCAGCACCGCCGCCCCGGCCTCGGCGAGGGCACGCGCGATCCCCCGCCCCACCCCGGCACCCGCACCGGTGACCATCGCGACCTTGCCCTGCAACTGCACGTGTCGGGTCTCCCGCGCTGCGGCCTCTGTTGCGCTCGGGCTGTGGACATTTGCCGCAGGCTCGCCCAATTTCCCCGCCAACGTCAACGCCACACGGGGAGGTGGGTGATGAGCGAGACCCGGGTCGTCGTCCAGGAGCGCGATGCCGACGGCGCCAAGACGCGGCGGCGGTTCCTCAAAGCCGGCACCATGCTCGCGGCCGGTGGTGCCGCGACCATCGCGATGCCGAACGTGAGCCGGGCGCAGACCGCGGTCCTCAAGATGCAGGGTGCGTGGGCGGCGACCGACATCCTGAACGACATGGCGATGGAATATGTCGACCGCGTCAACAAGATGTCGGGCAACCGGCTGAAGATCGAATATCTCTTGGCCGGCGCGGTCGTGAAGCCGTTCTCGATCATGGACGCGGTGCACGAGGGCGTGCTCGATGCCGGCCATCACGTCACGGTCTACTGGTACGGCAAGCACAAGGCCGCCTCGTTGTTCGGCACCGGCCCCTATCTCGGGTGGAACGCGACCCAGGGCCTCGCCTGGATCCACAAGGGCGGCGGCAAGCAGCTCTACAACGAGCTCGTCAACGACATCTTGAAGCTCAACGTGGTGGGCTTCTTCGCGACGCCGATGCCGACCCAGCCGCTCGGCTGGTTCAAGAAGCCGATCCGCAGCGTCAACGACCTCAAGGGCCTCAAATACCGGACGGTCGGCCTGGCGGCCGATCTGTTCCAGAAGATGGGCATGTCGGTGGCGCAGCTTCCGGGTGGCGAGATCCTGCCCGCGATGGAGCGCGGCGTCATCGACGCCTTCGAGTTCAACAACCCGACCTCGGACAAGCGCTTCGGCGCCCACGACGTCGCCAAGAACTACATGATGGGCAGCTATCATCAGGCGACCGAGTATTTCGAAATCATCTTCAACAAGACCAAGTTCGACGCGCTGCCGGCCGAGCACAAGGCGATCCTCGAGCACGCCGCCGAGGCCGCCAGCACGGCCAACACCGCGACCGCGCTCAACCAGTACTCGCAGGACTTCTTCGAGCTGCAGGAGAAGCACGGGGTCAAGGTGTTCCGCACCCCGCAGGACATCCTGGACGCCCAGATGAAGGCCTGGGACGAGGTGCTGGCCGACCTCTTGAAGGATCCCTTCTTCAAGAAGGTCGTCGACAGCCAGAAGGCCTGGGTCAAGCGGGTCGTCGCCTACGAGCTCTTCAACGCCGCCGACCAGCGGCTCGCCTACGAGCACCATTTCGGCAAGCTCGCGCTCTGAGCGCGACGCTCTTTTGCTCGGAACCGGACGGGGCGGCCACGGCCGCCCCGTCTTCGTGACCGCGAGCGACCAATACAGCACGACGAGAACAGCGCGACGAGAACAGCGCGACGAGAACAGCGCGACGAGAACAGCGCGACGAGAACAGCGAGAGCGCCCGTGGAACGGTTCGTCCGGATCGTCGACAAACTCAATCTCTGGATCGGCCACAGCTTCGCCTGGACGATCCTGATCCTCACCTTCGGAACGGCGTACGAAGTCTTCGTGCGCTACGTGCTGCGGGCGCCCACGACCTGGGCGTTCGACATGAGCTACATGATGTACGGCGCCTTGTTCTTGATGGCGGGCGCCTACACGCTCTCGCGCAACGGCCATGTCCGCGGCGACGTCGTCTATCGGCTCTGGCCGCCCCGAGTACAGGCGACCGTCGATCTCGTGCTCTACGTGCTGTTCCTGCTGCCCGGCTCGCTCGCCCTCGTCTATTCGGGCTGGACCTTCGCCGCCCGCTCCTGGCGCCAGTGGGAGGTCAGCATCTTCAGCCCCGCCGGGATGCCGATCTATCCCATGAAGACGCTGATCCCGATCGCCGGCGTGCTGCTCGTCCTGCAGGGCGTGGCCGAGATCTGCCGCTGCGTGATGTGCATCCGCGCCGGCGCCTGGCCGCGCCGACTGCACGACGTCGAGGAGCTCGAGACGGCGATCCTGCACGAGAAAGAAGCGATGCGCGCTCGCGGGGAGGTCGTGCCGTGACCGATCCGCAGGTCGCCATTCTGCAGATGGTGCTGTTCATTCTGGCGATCTTCTTGGGCTTCCCGATCGCCTTCACGCTGCTGGCGCTCGCAGTTTTTTTTGGCCTCTACGCGATGGGGCCGAGGATCTTCAGCCTGTTGGTGCAGAACACCTACGACATCATGGCGAACGACGTGCTCGTCGCCGTGCCGCTCTTCCTCTTCATGGGCTACGTGGTCGAACGCGCGAACATTCTCGATCGGCTCTTCAACACGATCCAGCTCGCGATGCGTCGCGTGCCCGGCTCGCTCGCGGTCGCGACCTTGATCACCTGCGCGCTCTTCGCCACCGCCACCGGGATCGTGGGCGCGGTCGTCACCCTCATGGGCCTGCTGGCCTTTCCGGCGATGCTGCGGGCCGGCTACGACGTCAAGCTGTCGGCCGGCGTGGTGACCGCGGGCGGCACGCTCGGGATCCTGATCCCGCCCTCGATCATGTTGATCGTCTACGCCGCCGCTTCCGGCACCTCCGTCGTCAAGCTCTACGCTGCAGCGATGCTGCCCGGGTTCCTCCTGGCCGGCCTCTACCTCCTCTACGTGGTCGGGCGGACGGCGCTGAACCCCTCGCTCGCCCCCAAGCTGCCCGAGCAGGAAGTCGCGAAAGTGAGCTCGGCCGAGGTGTGGCTGGGCCTGCTCACCTCCTTCTTCCCGCTCACCTTCCTCATCCTCTCGGTGCTCGGGGCGATCCTGTTCGGGCTCGCCACGCCGACCGAGGCGGCCGCGGTGGGGGCACTCGGCGCCCTCCTGTTGGCCGCCCTCTACCGCTCGCTCGACTGGGAGCGGCTCAAGGAGGCGGTGTTCTTGACCGCGCGGACCTCGGCCATGGTCTGCTTTTTGTTCATCGGCTCGTGGAACTTCTCGAGCGTGTTCTCCTATCTCGGCGGCGAGAAGGTGATCGAGCACTTCATCCTCGGGCTCGATCTGAACACCGTGACCTTCCTGATCCTCACCCAGTTCATCATATTCCTTCTCGGTTGGCCACTCGAGTGGTCGGAGATCATCATCATCTTCGTGCCCATCTTCCTGCCGCTGCTCAAGCACTTCAATGTCGATCCGGTGTTCTTCGGGGTTCTCGTCGCCTTGAACCTGCAGACCTCGTTCCTTACACCACCGATGGCGATGTCGGCCTATTACCTCAAAGGCGTGGCTCCACCGCAGGTCCAGCTCACGCAGATCTTCGGCGGCTGTATGCCGTTTCTGGCGATGGTGTTCGTCGCCATGGTGCTGATCTACGTCTTTCCGGGCATCGCCCTCTGGCTGCCCGACCTCATCTACAGCCTGCGCTGAGCCATGGCACCGGAACCTTCGGCAGGCGAGCTAGCACGGGCGATCGAGGAGGGCCGGATCACGGTCCGCGAGCTCGTCGAGACCTGCCTCGCGCGGATCGAGGCGGACGAGCCGCGGATCCGCGCCTGGGCCCATCTCGACCGCAGCTACGCCCTGGCCCGGGCCGACGCGCTCGACGCCGACCGGCGGGCCGGACGTCCGCCCGGGCCGCTCTTCGGCCTGCCGGTCGGGGTCAAGGACATCGTCGACACGGCCGATCTCCCGACCGAGCACGGCTCGCCGATCTTCACGGGCAGGCGCCCGGCGCGCGACGCCTGGATCGTTACGCGGCTCGTGGCCGCGGGTGCGGTGGTGCTCGGCAAGACGGTGACCACCGAGTTCGCGGCCTTCACCCCCGGTCCCACCCGCAACCCGCACGACCCGAGCCGAACCCCGGGCGGCTCCTCCTCGGGCTCGGCCGCGGCGGTCGCAGCGGGCATGGTGCCGCTCGCGATCGGCTCGCAGACCAACGGCTCGGTGATCCGCCCGGCCGCCTTCTGCGGCGTGGTCGGCTACAAGCCCACGCACGGGCTGATCCCGCGCACCGGCGTGCTCGAGCAGTCGCCGACCCTCGACCATGTCGGCGTCTTCGCCCGCGACCTCGCCGACGCGGCGCTGCTCGCCGAGGCGCTCGTGGGCTTCGATGCGGCCGACCCCGCGACCCGGCCGCAAGCGGCGCCGCGTTTGCGCCGGGCGGCTGCGGAGGGGATGCCGGTGCGGCCCCGCTTGGCGCTCGTCTGGGGACCGGCCGGCGATCGGGCCGAGCCGGCGATGCGCGCGGCCATGGAGGAGGTGCGCGCGAGCCTCGGCGAGGCGATCCTCGAGGCCGAGCTGCCGCCCGCCTTCGCCGACGCGCTCGCGATCCACCGCACGATCTGGACCGCCGAGCTCGCCGCTCGTTTCGGCCGGCTGGTCGCGGAGCGGGGCGAGCTCGTGAGCGCGCGGTTCAAGGAGCTCGTCGCGGAGGGCGAGAAGGTGAGCGCCGTGGCCTATCAGCGGGCGCTGGCCGCACGCGAGCGGCTGCGCGCCGAGCTCGGCGCCTTTCTGCACGAGATCGACGCGATCCTGACGCCTGCGGCTCCGGGCGAGGCGCCCCCGGGCCTCGAGTCGACCGGTGATCCCGCGTTCTGCACGAGTTGGACGCTCGTGGGCGCCCCGGCTTTGACCCTGCCCCTGTTGAGCGGGCCCGCCGGTCTGCCCATGGGCCTGCAGCTCGTGGCCGAGATCGGCGACGACGAGCGGCTCTTTCGGATCGCCGCCTGGCTGCAGCGGGAGTTCGCCGAGGAGGGCTCGCCTTGACCGAGAAGATCGCCTCGCTCGTGGGTCTCGTGCTGTTCGCGGGCTATATCGCGCTGATCGCGTTCAAGGTCATGGCTTGGCCGCTCCTCGTGATCGGCGCTTTGGTCGTGGCGATGGCGGCCTGGCACGCGCTCGAGGAGGAGTGGCTCGGCCGCGGCTGAGCCGCGCGCTCGGGGCCGCTCTGCGGCTCAGAGACTTTTCTCGAGCAGCGCCACGATCGCCTGCACGCGCCAATCGATGTCGCTCGCGTTCTCGCCCGGTCGGAAATTGATCACCAAGGTCCCGGCCTCGAAGCGCAGGCCGTTCTCGTACGAAGACACCGGTGCCGTGGCGTCGTCGAAGGTCACGACGATGCGCTGCAGCTTGGCCTTGATCGCCTCGAGGCCGATCTCGTCGCGGCCGACCTCGGCCAGGGCCTTGGCCAGCGGCACGAAATAGATGTCGGTGAACCAGTCGGGCTCGAGAAAGCGCTGGCCGTAGCCACGCGACGCGAGCTTCTCCCAATGGACCTCGACCTCGATCGGCGTGCCTGCGGCGGCCTGGATCGCGGCGAGCTGCTCGGGCCGGATCTTCTCCTGATAGGCCTTGAGCCCGCGCCGCTCGGCGAGAGCGAGCTCGGCGGCGGCCGAGGGCCGGACCGCGAGTCCGACCGGAGAGCCCGCGAACACGGCGACGAGCAGACACAGAAGGGCGAAAGACGCACGACCGATGGGGGATCTCCCATCGACGTTGTCGCTCGAGAAGAGATCATCGTCACGGAATGTGGCCGTTCCGTGACGAGGTCTCGTTCATCCGCTGCGGCGCGCCACCGCCCGCGCGAGGACGCACAACAGCTCGAAGATCAGGTTGACCGCGGTCCAGGCGGTGAGCCCGCTCGGATCGAAAGGCGGGGAGACTTCGACGAGATCGGCGCCCACGAGATCGAGCCCGTCGAGAGCGCGGATCATGCGCTGCGCCTCGCGAGTCGTGATCCCGCCGATCTCGGGCGTGCCCGTCCCGGGGGCGAAGGCCGGATCCAGGCCGTCGATGTCGAAGCTCACGTAAACCGGTCCGTCGCCGACGATCGCCTTGGCTTCGGCCATCACCGCTTCGGGCCCGCGATCGGCGAGCTCCTCGATGAAAACGATCCGGACCCCGTGTTCGCGGGCCCACACCACGTCCTCGCCGTCGTAGGCCGAGCCGCGAATGCCGATCTGGACGACCCGCCGGGTGTCCAAGAGGCCCTCCTCGGCGGCCCGGCGGAAGGGTGTTCCGTGGGTGTAGCGAAAACCACCGAAATAGCTGTCGTAGAAGTCGGTATGGGCGTCGAAGTGGATCATGCCGACCGGCCGCTCGCGGGCAAGCGCCCGCAGGATCGGCAGCGAGACCAGATGATCGCCACCGAGGCTCATCGGCACGATGCCGCGATCCACGACCGTGCGCAGGAACCCCTCGATCCGCTCGAGGCTGTCGTGCACGTCGGCCGGGTTGACCGGGCTGTCGCCGAGATCGGCGCAGCGGGCGAGGTGGAACGGGCGCACGCCAGTCGCCTGATTGATCATCCGGATCTGAGTCGAGGCATCGCGCAACTGCCGCGGCCCGTGGCGGGCTCCCGGTCGGTTGGTCGTGCCGACGTCCATCGGGATCCCGACGATCCCGATCTGAACGCCGTCGGCCTGCTCGAGCGGCAGCCAGGGCAACCGCGCGAAGGTCGGTATTCCGGCGAAGCGCGGCAGCTCCATGCCGGAAACGGGGAGAAAGGATCGGTTTTCGCTCATAAGGACCTCGTGCCAGCCGCCGCGGCGATCGTCGCGGTCACACTCGCAGGTGTAAAGGTGCGGGGCCACCAGCCGCTGGCGAGGCTCGTACCCGTCCGGCCGCGCGATCGCAAAGGCGACCCGCTTCCTGTCATTCGATTCTCATGCCCTGGTCTTAAGGTCGGGCGACGGCGTCGGATCGCAGGAGCAGTCGACGCATGCTGTCGAGCGCTCGGGCCGCGATGCCTCTTCTCGATCCGCCGGCCGACGCGCCGGGCCGAGGCATCGTCGACCAGCTCATCGCCGAACGCGCGCCGCGGCTCCTCGCGAGCCCGGCCGGGCGTTGGCTGCTCGCGCGCGTCCTCTGCCCGCTGCTCTCCTATCGCGAAGCCGTGGCGCTCGCCGAGCTGGTCCGACCGATGCCCGGCCGCGCCATCTTCCGCCTGCTCGAGGAGCTCCTCGAGATCCGCACCTTGGTGAGCGGTATCGAGCACCTGCCGGCGATCGGCCCGGCGATTTTGGTCGCCAACCATCCGACCGGGCTCGCGGACGGGATCGCGGTCGTCGCGGCGCTGCGCCGGCGGCGCGACGATCTCTGGTTCCTCGCCAACGCCGACGCGCTGCGGGTCGCCCCGGGCCTGTCGGAGCTCATCGTCCCGGTCGAATGGGTGCAAGCCAAGCGCAGCCACGCCAAGACCCGCGAGCTGCTCGCCGCGGTCGGGCGGCTCCTGGGCGAAGGCCGGGCACTCGTGATCTTTCCGTCGGGCCGGCTTTCTTACCTGAGCTGGCGCGGGCTGGCCGAGCGGCCGTGGCAGGCCGCGGCCGTCGGTCTCGCCCGCCGGTTCGACGTGCCGGTCGTGCCGATGCAGATCTTGGCGCGCAACTCGGCGCTGTTCTATCTGCTCTCCCAGCTCGGGAAGGAGCTGCGCGACATCACCTTGTTCCACGAGCTGCTCGACAAGCGCGGGCGCACCTTCGAATTGCGCCTGGCCGCACCGCTCGAGGCGGCGGAGCTCGACGGCGAACCCCTCGAGGTAGCGATCCGTCTGCAGCGCTTCGTCGAGGCCGGCCTGCGCGATCGCCGCCTGCTCCTGCCGCCACGAGCGATCGGCAAGCACGGTACGACGCTGCCGCTCGGTCCCCGGCCGGCCGGCCATTGAGCGGCGCGGCTCGCGTCGCGAGCGCGCGCGAACGGTTCGGTCGCGCATCGGCTGCGGCCCTGGCTCGACGAAACGCGGCCGCGGGAGAAGGAAACGGCCCGGCGCGGAGGAGGCCGAACGCCCGAGCCGGTCGCCGATCGCCGACGGCCGTGGCCAACACCCGCAGGACCGACGCGGCCGGGGAGCCACGCTCAACGCCGTCGCCAGGCGCGGACGAGCGCACCCAGCATCGGTGACGGGTCGGCCTCGCTGCGCCAGGCTCGCGCGAAGGACGGGGTGGCGCTGCGGGGCCGTCGCTCCGGTGGCAGCACGGGGAAGCGGACGCGCAGGGGAACCGGAACGGCCTGGCCGAGCACGATCGCCTCGCCGTCGCCGAGGGAGGGAAGGAAATCCAGAAGACCGTTGGCGTCGTCGCGCAGCAGCGCTTGGATCAGCTGCTGGTCGTGCGGGCTCGTGACGCGAAAGGCGAACACCGTGCCGCACTGCGACAGCACCGAGGGCTCGACCTCGCTCGGCCGTTGGCTCACGAGGCCGAGTGCGACGCCGTATTTGCGCCCCTCTTTGGCGATCCGGGCCATGGCGAGCCGGGTCGGCTGGAAGCCGCGCGCGTCGTCGGCCGGAACGTAGCGGTGTGCCTCTTCGCAGACGATCAGGACCGGCAAGCGACCCTCGCTCCAGTAGGCGAGATCGAAGGCGAGGCGGAGCAGGACCGACGCCACGACGTTCAGCACCTCGTTGGGGATGCCCGAGAGATCGACGATCGTGATCGGCCGGCCGTCGGCCGGGATGCGGAAGATGGTCGCCAGCACGCGGGCCATGGTGTCGTGCACCGCGATGCCACCGAAGATGAAGGCGAAGCGCGGGTCGCGGGCGAGTGCTTCGAGCCGTGCCTGGAGCCAGCGGTAGGGTGCCAGGTTGGCGGGCTTGTCGAGCCGGCCGAGCGCCTCGTCGATCAGGCGCTGGAGGTCGCTCAGCCGATAGGGGACCGGGGTGTCGACGGTGGGCGGCGGCTCGTCGCTCTTGGCCTCGCGATAGAGTCGCTTGGCGCGGGGAACGAGATCGGCCAAGAGCTCGCTCGCCCGCGCGGCGACACCCTCGCGGGTGCCCCCGATCACCACCTCGGCGAGCTCTTCGCCGGTCAACAACCAGTAGGGCAGCTGCAGGCTTTCGGGCCCGAGCGCGACCGCCTCCTCGCGGAAGGCAGCGGCGTACTCCCCGTGCGGATCGAGCACGAGGACGTGCGCCCGCGGCCCCTGGGCGACCAGGCCGTGCAGCAACGAGGCCACCGCCCAGGACTTGCCGCAGCCGGTGGCGCCGAGGACCGCGAAATGGCGGCCGAGCAGCTGATCGGCCTCGACGTGCACGGTCTGACCACCGGCCCGATGGAGCGTGCCGATCGCGATCGTAGTGCCGCCCGCGACCCCGTGCAGGCGGGCGAGATCGTCCGAATCGGCCGGCAGAATCGCATCGCCGAGCGCTGGATAGGCGCTCAAGCCGCGCCGGAACGGGCCGGGCCGGCCGTCGGCGTCGAGCGGGGTTTCGCCCAGGAGCGCGAGTTCGGCGAGCCGAACCTCGTCCTCGGCTCCCGGGACCGGGATGGACAGCCCCGAGACCATGCCGAAGGCCAGGGTCGTGGGCAGCCGGATCTTCACCAGGTGGCCCTTCTCGAGCCGACCTCGCGGGGTGTCCTGGGCGGCTCGGTCCAGCATGGCGACCACCTGCGATCCCGACACCGCGACCACGCGACCGATCACCGTTCGCTCCGCCGTTCCCGGGCTCCGCGAATGGAGCCGGTGCTCTCGCCCCTCTCCTAACGCTTATTCGTGAACGAGACGTAAAGCGCACTCGCGCCGCGACGCGCCTGTCGCGGGCGTGCTCCGCGTGCCGTTAACGTTTCGTTGAGGTTGCGCGGGTAAGGAGAGACCGGCCCGACGACGGATCCGAGCCGATGGTGCCGAGCGTGCTCTCCCCCTTCGCCCGCCGATCACTCCTCGAGCGCTACGCCGCCGATCTCGTCCGTCGCCGCGACCGTGGCTTGGCACAGCTGGCGGTCGAACGCGGTCGCGCCCTGGAGGGCCTCGATGCCCGGCTCCGGGCGATCGTCCAGCAAGCCTTCGACGGGATCTTGATCTGCGGGCCCGACCTCCGGGTGATGCTCGCCAACCGAGCCGCGGCCGCCATGCTCGGCCGTGGCGAGCCGAACGGTCTCGTCGGTACCGCGCTGGCGCGGCTCCTGCCCGATTTGCCCTTCGACTCTCTGGACGGTCTGGAAGGCCATGTCGGCCGCCGAGCGAGCAGCGCGCTCCGTGCCGACGGGCGGCTGCTGCCCGTGGAATTGTCGCTGTCAATCGTGCGGACCGAGACCGAGCGGCTCCTGCTCGTGACGATGCGAGACGAGAGCGAACGTCGCGAGCAGGAAGCTCGGCTGCGGCACCAAGCGACCCACGATTCCTTGACCGGCCTCGCCAATCGATTGCAGCTGCAGGAATTGATCGAGCAGGACCTCGAACGGGTCGCGCGCGAAGGCGGCGAACTCGCCCTCCTTCTGATCGATCTCGACCGCTTCAAAGAGGTCAACGACACCCTCGGTCACGACATCGGCGATCATCTGCTCTGCGTCGTCGCGCAGCGGCTCCGCAGTTGCCTGGCCGCGAGCGAGATCGGGGTCCGGCTCGGCGGCGACGAGTTCGCGGTTCTCTTACGGCCCCCGAGCTCGGGCGAACGGGCCGTCTCGCTCGCCCGCCGCCTCGTCGAAGCGATCCAGCGGCCGTTCCATCTGCCCGGCGGTGCGGCGGTCGAGGTCGATGCCAGCGTCGGCATCGCGCTCGGCCCGCGTCATGCTGCCGAGCCGGCCGAGCTCGTCCGCTGCGCCGACGTCGCGATGTACGCGGCCAAGCGCGGCAGTGGCCCGGTCCAGCTCTACGACCAGGGCACCGATCCGCACAGCCTGCGGCGCCTGGTCGCCACCACGGCGATCCGCCGGGCGCTGGCCGGCGGCCAGTTCCGGCTCGCTTATCAGCCGAAACTCGAGCTCAAGACCGGGCGGATCGTCGGCGCCGAGGCGCTCTTGCGTTGGGAGCACCCCGAACACGGTCCGATCGCGCCCAGCGAGTTCGTGCCGCTCGCCGAGCAGACCGGATCGGTGGTTCCGCTGACCTACTGGACGATCGAGACCGCCCTCGACGACCTCGCCGCCTGGCGCGCGCTCGGCGCCGACGACCTCGGCGTCGCGGTCAACGTGGCCGCGCGGGCGCTGTTCGACGAGAGCCTACCCGAA